>JAFVAL010000055.1 GCA_017480565.1 Lachnospiraceae bacterium
GAATCGCAAACGGCTGCGGGGTCTTTGAGACAGTCGGCACTTAGCGTGGCGGGCCTTCTCGCGGGTTGCGTCTAAAAGAAAAGCCTGGAGGTCTAACAGATCATTACAGATGGCTTGTTCGAGTTTACTCGATTACAAGCCATCTGTTGATCTGTTCGTTGCGAAAGCAACGCTCCAGGCTTTGTTAAATTAAATCCAAACGCGGGAGTCACGGCCGCTTACGTGTCCGCTACTGGCGAAACGAAGCTGCGAAGCGTCCCCGCACACGGAAAGATTCGACGAGCCCAGTTCAAGAATGTTCATATCACTAGATCATAGGTATGGCTATATGAATTCCATGATAAATTTTCTGAAAACTATCTAATTTGCTCTTGACTTCTGATTGACGTAGGGGTATATTATGAATTGTAGATATTAGCACTCGAAAGAGAGGAGTGCTAATAAGAAATCTCAAGCAATGATGTAGGTAAAGGAGGCGGCTAGATGGAACTTTCCGAGAGACAACTGAAGATTCTTCAGGCGGTCATTCGCAATTACTTAGAGACCGGTGAGCCGGTGGGTTCTCGAACCATTTCGAAGTACACGGATTTGTCGCTTTCTTCAGCTACCATCCGCAATGAGATGGCGGATCTGGAAGAGATGGGCTACATCATTCAGCCGCACACCTCCGCGGGACGAATCCCGACGGATAAGGCGTATCGACTTTATGTGGATACGATGATGAGTGCGAAGACGGAGGAGATTGAGAGCCTGAGAGAGACCCTGATGGATAAGGCCGGGCGGCTCGATCATTTGCTCAAAGAGGCTGCGAAGCTTCTGGCAGATAACACGAACTACACGAGCCTTGTGACGACGCCTTCTTACCGAGGAAGACGCGTGAAGTTCTTACAGCTGACGGATGTCGATGAGCTGCATGTGCTTTTGGTGATGGTTCTGGAAGGCAACCTGGTCCGCAACAAGATGTTGATTTCTGATGTGCCGGTTGACAAGGAAGTGGTCTTAAAGCTGAACATCCTGTTGAATACATTTTTGCAGAATTTACAGCTTTCCGAGATCAATTTGCAAATGGTTGCGCAGATGAAGGAGCAGGCGGTTGGCTTTGAGTCGATCGTCGAGCAGATTCTCGGTGCGCTTTCGCAGGAACTGAGGGATGCGGATGCCGTGGAAGTTTATACGAGCGGTACAACAAACATCTTAAGGTACCCAGAGCTTTCTGATAAGGAGAAGGCAGCAGAGCTGTTGACCACATTTGAGGAAAAGACAGAGCTGACGCAGGTGATGAATAACCGGCTGGAGTCGGAAGATGGAACCAGAGGCATTCAGGTTTACATCGGGAACGAGAACAGTATGGAGGCCATGAAGGATTGTTCGGTGGTCACTGCGACGTACCAGATGGGTGATGGTGTGTTCGGTAAGATCGGTATTGTCGGGCCGAAGCGGATGGACTACGATAAGGTGGTTGGGACGCTGCAGAATCTGATGACAGAGCTCGACGCGATCTTTAAAAAATAGCAGGAAGAGGTGATTCCACATGGAAAACAATGCGGAATTTGAAGAGAAGGATTTAGAGGCAAAGGAAGCTGAGACCGAGGAGGTCCGTAATGAGGCTGCCGAGACGATTGAGATAGAGGATGCTTCGGAAGAAGTGACGGAAGAAGAAAAAGAAGAGGCGCAGGAAGAAGAGATCGAGATAGAAGATGCACCGGAGAAGAAAGAGAAACCGGATGCAAAGGATGAGAAGATCAAGGAACTCACAAGCGCACTCATTTACCGGATGGCGGAGTTTGAGAACTTCCGCAATCGGACCGAGAAGGAGAAGTCTCAGATGTTTGAGACGGGTGCTTCGAGTGTGATCGAGAAGATTCTTCCGGTGATTGATAATTTTGAGCGAGGCTTAGCTGTTCTTGGCGAGGAAGAGAAGGAAGATCCTTTCGCGCAGGGAATGGATAAGATTTATAAACAGCTGATGACGATTCTAAACGATATGGATGTCAAGCCGATCGAGGCGGTCGGACAGACATTTGACCCGAATTTGCACAATGCAGTGATGCATGTGGAAGATCCGGAGGTTGGCGAGAATATCGTAGTGGAAGAGTTTCAGCGAGGCTATACGTACCGAGGGAATGTGATTCGGTATAGTATGGTAAAGGTTGCTAATTAATGCTTTTAGAATACAGTTCAGGAGGACAAGACAATGAGTAAGATTATTGGTATTGATTTAGGTACAACAAATAGCTGCGTAGCAGTGATGGAGGGCGGAAAGCCCGTCGTGATTGCAAATACAGAGGGTTCCAGAACGACGCCGTCTGTGGTTGCATTTTCCAAGACTGGTGAAAGATTGGTCGGTGAGCCTGCAAAGCGTCAGGCAGTAACGAACTCTGATAAGACCATTTCTTCGATCAAGAGACATATGGGTACGGATTATCGTGTTGCGATCGATGATAAGAAGTATTCTCCGCAAGAGATTTCTGCCATGATCCTTCAGAAGTTAAAAGGCGATGCTGAGAATTATCTGGGCGAGCCTGTAACAGAAGCAGTTATCACGGTTCCTGCTTACTTCAACGATGCACAGCGTCAGGCAACCAAGGATGCCGGTAAGATCGCTGGCCTTGATGTAAAGCGTATCATCAACGAGCCTACGGCTGCGGCTTTGGCTTATGGCCTTGACAATGAGAAAGAGCAGAAGATCATGGTTTATGACCTTGGCGGCGGTACCTTTGATGTGTCCATCATCGAGATCGGTGAGGGTGTCATCGAGGTTCTGGCTACTTCCGGTGATAACCGTCTGGGCGGCGATGACTTTGATGAGAGAGTCGTCCGCTACATGATCGATGAGTTTAAGAAGCAGGAAGGCATCGACCTCGGCATGGATAAGATGGCGATGCAGAGATTAAAAGAGGCGGCTGAGAAGGCGAAGAAGGAACTTTCTTCTGCAACCACAACGAACATCAACCTTCCGTTCATTACCGCAACCGCAGAAGGCCCGAAGCATTTTGATATGAACCTGACCAGAGCGAAGTTTGATGAGCTGACCCATGATCTGGTTGAGAGAACCACCGTTCCGGTGCAGAATGCGCTGCGTGATGCCGGTGTGACGGCTGCTGAGCTTGGCAGAGTCCTTCTGGTTGGTGGTTCGACCCGTATTCCTGCTGTGCAGGATAAGGTAAAAGCGTTGACCGGACATGAGCCTTCCAAGACCCTGAACCCGGATGAGTGCGTTGCACTGGGTGCTTCGATCCAGGGCGGCAAGCTCGCAGGCGATAAGGGCGCCGGCGATATCCTTCTTCTGGATGTCACACCTTTGACCCTTTCTATCGAGACCCTCGGCGGTGTTGCAACACCTTTGATCGAGAGAAATACGACGATCCCGACCAAGAAGAGCCAGATCTTCTCGACCGCTGCTGATAACCAGAGTGCTGTTGACATCAACGTTGTCCAGGGCGAGAGAAAGTTCGCAAGAGATAACAAGTCTCTCGGACAGTTCCGTCTGGATGGTATCCCGCCGGCAAGACGTGGTATCCCACAGATCGAGGTTACCTTTGATATCGATGCAAATGGTATCGTAAATGTTTCCGCGAAGGATCTTGGTACCGGACGTGAGCAGCACATCACGATCACTGCAGGTTCTAACATGAGCGATGCAGAGATCGAGAGAGCAGTCAAGGAAGCGGCTGAGTTTGAGGCGCAGGATAAGAAGAGAAAAGAAGCTGTCGATGCGAAGAATGATGCAGATTCCATGGTATTCCAGGTTGAGAAGGCTCTGGAGGAAGTCGGTGATAAGATCGATGCTTCCGATAAGTCTGCGGTGGATGCAGACCTGGCACACTTAAAAGACCTTGTGGCAAAGGCGAATCCGGAAGTCATGAGCGAAGGCGAGGTTGCTGATCTGAAGGCTGCACAGGAGAAGTTAATGGGCAGTGCACAGAAGCTCTTCCAGAAGGTGTATGAGCAGGCACAGGCTGCACAGGGTGCAGGCGCAGGTCCTGACATGAATGGATTTAACGGCGGCTTCGGCGGCCAGGGTGGTCCTCAGGGCGGTTATCAGGGTGGCCCTTCCACTGATGACGATGTCGTAGACGGAGATTTTAGAGAAGTCTAATTTGTAACGTAAGAGTTGATACATTTACCTGCAATGCAGAGGAGTTTAAGCTCCTCTGCATTTGTGGAGTTTTCGGATAGATACGGAGTGATGTCTGGTGGCAGATAAAAGAGATTATTATGAGGTCCTTGGCGTGAGCAAAACCGCCACGGAAGATGAGATTAAAAAAGCATATCGTGTCCTTGCAAAGAAGTATCATCCCGATATGAATCCCGGCGATAAAGACGCGGAGGCAAAGTTTAAAGAGGCTTCTGAGGCGTACGCGGTGCTTTTGGATGCGGATAAGAGAAGACAGTACGATCAGTTCGGACATGCAGCCTTTGATGGCGGTGCCGGCGGTGGCGGCTTTGATTACAGCAATGTGGATTTCTCGGATATCTTCGGAGATCTCTTTGGAGGAGGCGGCTTCGGATTTGGCGGATTTGGAGACATTTTCGGCGGTGGATCGAGCCGTTCTTCCTATCGTGGACCGATGCGTGGGCAGAATATTCGTGCAGGCGTAAGCATCACATTTGACGAGGCGATTGCAGGCGCAGAAAAAGAGCTTGAACTGACGTTAAAAGATGAGTGTAATACCTGTCACGGTACCGGTGCAAAGCCTGGAACAACGCCGGAGACTTGTTCGAAGTGCGGTGGTAAGGGCCAGGTTGTCATGACACAGCAGTCCATGTTCGGTATGGTCAGAAGCACCACGGTCTGCCCGGATTGTCACGGAACCGGTCAGATCATTAAGGACAAGTGCCCGGATTGCGGCGGCAATGGCTATATCGCAAGCCGTAAGAAGATTCAGGTTTCGATTCCTGCGGGCATTGACAACGGACAGAGCATCCGTCTGCGCGGCAAAGGTGAGCCGGGAGTCAACGGTGGTGAACGCGGTGATCTTCTCGTAGATGTCACGGTGGAACGCCATCCCATTTTCCAGAGACAGGATATGGATATCTACTCCACCGCACAGATCAGTTATGCGACTGCAGCGCTTGGCGGCGAAGTGCGTATTCCTACGGTGGACGGTGATATCATGTATACGGTGAAGCCGGGAACGCAGAATGATACGCGTGTCAGACTGCGCGGCAAGGGTGTGCCTTCTGTGAGAAATAGTTCTGTGCGCGGTGATCATTACGTGACACTCTTTATCACGGTGCCAACAAAGCTGAATTCTGAGCAAAAGGAACTGCTGCGTCGGTTTGATGAGTCGATCGGCGGTCAGGCATCGGATGCGGATGGCACGACAAATGGGTCACGCAAAAAGAAAGGCTTTTTTAAATAATGCAAACGTTCTGGAGAAAATTTATCATACAGACGACAGAAGAGGCAGAGGAAGCCGTCACGGCGGCCTTGATGGAGATGGGGATTTACAGTATCGAGACCATCGACGCAAGGCCGATTACGGAGGAAGAAAAGAAGGCGATGTTTATCGATTTTCTTCCGGATCCGAAAGATGACGACGGCTCTGCCCAGATCTGTTTTTATGGAGAAGAAGATTGTGATGTGGATCAGATGATTGCTTCTGTGAAAGAAATGCTTTCGGAAGTGGGTCAGTATGTCAATATTGGAGCTGGAACCGTCACAATCGAAGAGACGAAGCAAGAAGACTGGATTAACAACTGGAAGGCGTACTTTAAGCCATTTCGCGTGGACGAGCAGATTGTGATCAAACCGACCTGGGAGGTCTATGGGGAGGCGAAAGAGGATGATCTCATCATCGAGATGGATCCGGGAACGGCCTTTGGAACCGGTGCGCATGAGACGACAAAGCTCTGCATCGGTGCGGTAAAGAGTTATCTGCGCGAAGGAGATGCGGTGCTTGATGCCGGTACGGGTAGTGGAATTCTTGCAATTATAGCGAAGAAACTGGGTGCCGGCAGCGTGGTTGGCGTGGATATTGATCCGAATGCAGTGAACGCCGCAGCGGAAAATGTGGCGATCAACGGGATTGCGGAAGATGAGATTCATCTGATGACCGGCGACATCATTTCTGATGAAGGCTTCTCGGAGGAACTGGGAAGCCACTACGACCTGGTCGTGGCAAATATTTTAGCGGACGTGATTATTCCACTCTCCGGTGCAGTGGGAGCGTTGATGAAGCCGGGTGCGATCTTTATCTCGTCCGGTATCATCGATTACATGGAAGAGCCGGTGCGGGAAGCATTGGTAAAGAATGGATTTGAAGTGTTAGAATGCAGGAGTATGGGAGACTGGCGCGCGTTTGTGGCGAGAAAACCTGCGTAATGTTCTAACAGTTGGAGTAAAGAAATGAACCGTTTTTTTGTGGAACCGATCGGTGAAAAAGAGATCACTGCGCGGATTGTGGGTGAGGATGTCAATCATATCCGCAATGTGCTTCGCATGCGCATCGGGGAAGAAGTGATGCTTTGTGACGGTGCGGGCATGGAATATCTTGGCGTCATTGAAGAAATTTCCTCCAGTGAAGTGTGCGTGGCGATTAGGAGCAGAGAGCGCACAAGGAGTGAATTGCCCGTAAAGCTTGTCCTTTTCCAGGGGCTTCCGAAGAAGGATAAGATGGATCTGATCGTGCAAAAAGCGGTGGAATTAGGGGTTTCCGAGATCGTGCCGGTCATGACAAAGCGTGTGATCGTAAAGCTCGAGGATCCGAAGAAAGAAGCGAAGAAGTTAGAGCGCTGGAATGCGATTGCCAAGAGCGCGGCGGAGCAGTCCGGCCGCGGGGTGGTCCCTGTGGTGCGCGGCGTCATTTCTTACAAAGAGGCAGTTAAGGAAGCGGCGGCGCTTGACTACGCGATGATTCCCTATGAGAAGGCGCGTGGCATGCGCTCATTGAAAGAAGCTGCTTGTGAGATTGCGAAAGCATCGTCAGCAGGCATCTTGATCGGGCCGGAAGGTGGCTTTGAAGAGTCTGAAGTTTTGGAAGCTTCGGGGGCCGGAATCAGGCCGGTATCTTTAGGAAGCCGCATTCTTCGCACAGAGACCGCTGGACTTGCCGCACTTTCTGTGGTAGGATATGAGATCGAGGTCACGAGAGAGGAAGGTTGAGAGGACTGCATGGAAGCCTATTTAGATAATGCCGCGACGACAAGACCGTTTGCAAGTGTGAGAGAGATCATGATGAAGACCTTGGATGAGGACTTCGGCAATCCGTCGTCTCTTCACACCAAGGGAATGGGCGCGGAGAAGTATTTACGAGATGCGAAGAAGATCATCGCCAATTCGCTCAAAGTCCAGGAGAAAGAGATTTTCTTTACGTCTAGCGGAACCGAGTCGAACAATACCGCGTTAATCGGTGTGGCAGAGTGCTACGCAAGACGAGGCAAGCATATCATTTCCACGAATTTCGAGCATGCCAGCATTTACAATACGCTTGGGTATCTGGAGAGCCGGGGCTACGAAGTCAGTTATGTGCCGGTCGATACGTTAGGACATGTGAAGATGGATGCGCTGCTTGACGCGATCCGCGAGGATACAATCTTGATCTCGATCATGATGGTCAACAACGAAATCGGCAGTGTGCAGGATATTGCGGCAATCTCAAAGGCAATCAAAGAGAAGAAGCCGGATGTGATCTTCCATGTGGATGCGATCCAGGCGTACGGAAAGTATAAGATTTACCCGAAGCGCATGGGGATCGATCTGCTCTCGGTGAGCGGTCATAAGATTCATGGTCCGAAAGGCATCGGTTTCTTGTATGTCGATGAACATGTGCGCGTCAATCCGCTGATTCATGGCGGTGGCCAGCAAAAAGGCATGCGTTCCGGCACGGAAAATGTACCCGGCATTGCAGGCCTTGGAGCCGCGGTGAAAGAGATTTATACGGATCATGAAGAGAAGATGGCGCATCTGTATGCCTTAAAGAAACGTTTGATTGCTGGGATGGAGAAGCTGCCGGATGTGAAGGTCAATGCAGTCGGCGATGTCGTCGAAGAGACTGCGCCGCATGTGATCAGCGTGAGTTTTCGCGGTGTGCGTGCGGAAGTTTTACTGCATGCGCTGGAGGAGAGAGGCGTTTATGTTTCCTCCGGATCTGCTTGCTCGTCGAATCATCCCGCGCTGAGCGGTACGTTAAAAGCGATCGGTGTGGAAGATGCCCTTTTGGATTCCACGCTGCGTTTTTCACTCTCAGTGACGACGACGGAAGAAGAGATTGATTATGCAGTGGCACAGGTGGCGGAGCTTCTGCCGGTGCTACGCATGTTTACGAGACACTAAGTTTTTGGAGAAAGAAAGATGCAGGAGAATATTTACCGCGCCTTTTTGATCAAATACGGCGAGATCGGTATCAAGGGAAAGAATAAGAGTAATTTTGAGGAAGCGCTGCGTGTCCAGATTGAAAATGCATTAAAACATCTGGAAGGTGATTTTCGCGTGATGCGTGAGAGCGGACGTGTCTTCGTGTTTTGCCCGAAGGTCTATGACTATGAGGAGACCGTAGAGGCACTGCAGAGAGTGTTTGGTATCGTAGGCATTTGCCCGATGCGGGTGATTTCAGATAAGAGATTCGAATCAATCAAGGAAGAGACCGTCAAGTATGTGCGCGAAGCGTTTGGCGACAGAGAACTGACCTTCAAGGTGTTTTGCAAGCGTGCAGATAAGAACTATCCGATGACCTCCCCGGAGATCTGTATGGAAGTGGGCGGCTTTCTTTTGGAGCATTTCCCGAATCTCTCTGTGGACATTAAGAATCCACAGGAGAAGATCACGATCGAAGTGCGTCAGAGCCATGCTTACGTGTATTCGCATGAGATCCCTGGTCTTGGCGGCATGCCGGTCGGTTCCAATGGAAAGGCGATGCTTCTGTTATCGGGCGGCATTGATTCTCCAGTGGCGGGCTATATGGTGGCAAAGCGCGGCGTAACGATCGAGGCGACGTATTTCCACGCACCGCCTTATACGAGCGAGCGTGCAAAGCAGAAGGTCGTGGATCTGGCAAAGATCATCGCAAGATACACCGGACCGATTCGGCTGCACGTGATCAATTTTACGGACATCCAGCTTGCCATTTATAAGACATGCCCGCACGATGAGCTGACGATCATCATGCGTCGGTATATGATGCGGATTGCAGAGGATCTGGCAAATAAAAACGGCTGCATGGCGCTTGTGACCGGTGAGAGCATCGGACAGGTGGCAAGTCAGACGATCCAGAGCCTTGCCTGCACCAACGAAGTCTGTGATCTGCCGGTGTTCCGTCCGCTTGTGGCATTTGACAAGGCAGATATCGTGGCGCTTTCTGAGAAGATCGGTACGTTTGAGACGTCCATTCTGCCTTTTGAGGATTGCTGCACGATCTTCGTTGCGAAACATCCGGTGACCAAGCCGATCCGCGGCGTCATCCGCGCGTCCGAGGCAAAATTACATGGACAGATCGAAGCACTTTATGAGAAGGCGATCGAGACCGACGAAGTGATTCTTTGTGAAGCGGAATAAATGAAAAAGAGAGTCCTGAACGTATCAGGACTCTCGTCATATCAATGGATCAGTTACTCGATGATAAATGGTTTTAATGCTTCTAGGATCTCCGGTGCAGAGGTCTCATCACAGTGAATGTTTAAATCGATGGGCTTGGAAAGATTCAGACTGAAGATTCCCATAATCGATTTTCCGTCGATGACGTAACGGCCGGAGACAAGATCGAATTCGTTGTCAAACTTGGTAACTTCATTGACAAATGCTTTGACAAGATCGATGGAATTAAGTGAGATTTTGACTGTTTTCATAAGGTCTCCTTACTGATTTGGCTTTTGTTATTAGACGCATTTTATACTACAAGGAATTGGTGAATTTGTCAAGTTTTTGGCGAAGAAACCTTGATTTTAAGCGATGGAACAGAAGAATTTAACGTGTGCATTTTTAACATTAGGATGCAAGGTAAATGCGTATGAAACGGACGCGATGACGCAACAGTTTCGGAGTGCAGGATATCGGATCGGGTCTTTTGAGGAGAAAGCAGACATCTACGTGGTCAATACCTGTACCGTGACCAGTATCGCAGATCGAAAGTCCAGACAGATGCTGCATCGGGCAAAGAAAACGAACCCAGAAGCGATTGTGGTTGCTGCAGGCTGTTATGTCAATGCGGCAGCGGAAAAGCTCCTGGCAGATGCGGCCGTGGATCTTGTAATCGGCAATCATGAGAAAAATCAGATCGTGTCTTTGGTGGAAGCCTATCTGGCAGATCATAGTCAAATGAGGTTTTCCAACGATGTCTTAAAAGAGCGAGAATATGAGACACTTGTCATCGCGGATGCGGGAGAAAAGACGCGTGCCTATATTAAGATTCAGGATGGCTGCAATCAGTTTTGCACGTACTGCATCATCCCTTACGCAAGAGGAAGAATTCGCAGTCGAAATGCGGACGAGGTTGTTACAGAAGTGACCGATCTGGTGGCCAAAGGGTACAAGGAAGTGGTGTTAACCGGAATTCATCTGTCTTCCTACGGCAGAGATAAGCAGGAAGAAGATGCGCTTTTATCGCTGATCCTACGTCTTTGCAAGATCGATGGGCTGATGCGGATTCGTCTGGGATCTTTAGAGCCACGCATCATCACGGAGCAATTTGTATCAGCATTAAAAGACGAAGAAAAGTTCTGCCCTCATTTTCACCTTTCTCTGCAGAGTGGATGCCTAGAAACGCTAAAGCGTATGAACCGTCACTACACACCGGAAGAATATCTTGAGAAATGTCAGATGCTGCGGGAAGCTTGGATCGATCCGGCGATCACAACAGACGTGATTGTTGGATTTCCGGGAGAGACAGAAGAGGAATTTGAAACGACGAAGGCCTTTTTAAGAGAAGCAGCTTTTTCTCAGATGCACATTTTTAAATATTCTAGAAGAGAAGGCACGAAGGCGGCTGTGATGCCAAATCAGGTGCTGGAGCCTGTGAAGAATGAACGAAGTGCAGAGCTGATTTCTCTGGAAAATGAGATGAGAAAACACTACATGGAGCGTTTTATTGGGACGACACAGAAGGTGCTTTTTGAAGAACCGGTAGAAGTCGATGGTGTCACATATCTTGTGGGGCACAATGAGAGATATCTTCGGATCGGCGTTCCATTTGAAGAAGGCCTCGAAGGAGAAGTAAGAAGTGTCCTGGTAAGAAATTTTCTGGGAGAGGAAATCCTCCTTGGAAGTTACGGAGCGAATTCTTAGAATTCACTTAAGATTACATTTTTTGGACAAATGACAGCGATATCGGCTTGATCTTTTTGCTTTTCTACGATATGATAATACAAGGAATATTATGTGCTACGATGTCATAGACATAACAACAAGAAGGGATGAGCAATGAACGATTTAGGCAACACACAGTATTTTAATGTGGTAACAGAGAAGAAGCTCAGTGTCAGGGAGATCATTGCACTGGTCTATGAGGCTCTCAAGGAGAAGGGCTATAACCCTGTCAATCAGATGGTTGGCTACATTATGAGCGGTGATCCGACTTACATCACCAGCCATAAGAATGCCAGAAGTTTGATCCGTAAGGCGGAGCGCGACGAGATTTTGGAAGTTCTGCTCCAGGACTATATCAAGAATAATCTCGCATGAGAATTATGGGGCTTGACTACGGG
Organism: Lachnospiraceae bacterium; assembly: GCA_017480565.1. Lineage (GTDB taxonomy): Bacteria > Bacillota > Clostridia > Lachnospirales > Lachnospiraceae > RGIG1588. The sequence continues at coordinate 11,641 of JAFVAL010000055.1, forward strand.
TCCAAGACAGTCGGGGTTGCGGTGAGTGACCCTCTGCTTCTGACTGCCCAGGGGCTGGAAGTCATTACAAGAAAAGAAGAGAATAAACTGCGCAAGACCTATGCGAGGATCGAGGAGCTTGCGAAGGAATATAACGTAGATCAGATCGTGGTGGGGTTTCCGAAGCATATGAATAATGACGTCGGAGAGCGTGCTTTAGCTTGTCAGGCCTTTGCGGAGAATATCACAAGGCGTAGCGGGATCAGGACCGTGCTTTGGGACGAGCGTCTGACTACGGTGGCGGCACATAAGAGCCTGATTGAGGGCGGAATGCGCCGCGAAAAACGTGCACAGATTGTGGACTGCGTTGCTGCAGTTTTTATTTTACAGAGTTACTTGGATTATCTGTGCAATACGAAGGAGAGTGAACCTTCGGGGAAGGAGTGAGAACGTCATGAGCGAGCAAGAACCAGAATTACTGTATTTCGAAGACGAAGATGGGAATCAGGAGATCTTTGAAGTCGTTGAGACGACAACGATTATGGGTGTCGAGTATCTGATGGTGCAGGACGCGGTGGAAGAGGAAGATGAAGAGGAAACCCCGCAGGCCTACATCATGAAGAAGGTTGGAGACAAGGAAGACGATGTCTTCTATGAGTTTGTCGAGGATGAAGACGAGCTTGAGAGTGTATTTAAAGTATTTGAAGAATTATTGGAGGACATTGATTTTCTGTAAGTCGTAATTTCGTATAGATTGAGAGGTTAATACATTGAGCAAATTACAGCCGACGGTCAAGATTATACCCCTTGGCGGACTGGAACAGATCGGAATGAATATCACCGCATTTGAGAGTGAGGATTCAATGATTATCGTTGATTGCGGTTTGGCATTCCCGGACGATGACATGTTGGGCATCGATTCGGTCATTCCGGATGTGACCTATTTAAAAGAGAATATTGATAAGATTGAAGCATTTGTTATCACGCACGGACACGAGGACCACATTGGTGCTCTGCCGTTTATTTTAAAAGATATTAATGTACCGATTTACGCGACCAGGCTGACGATGAGCATCATCGATCACAAACTGGAAGAGCAGAATATGTTAGACATCACCGAGCGGTACATTGTCAATTACGGAGATGTCATTGAACTTGGTGCGTTTGACGTGGAGTTTATCCGCACCAACCACAGTATCGCGGATGCCGCGGCACTTGCGATCTATTCCCCGGCGGGCATTATCGTGCATACCGGAGACTTTAAGATCGACTATACCCCGGTTTACGGCGATGCAATCAATTTGCAGCGTTTTAGTGAACTTGGACAGATGGGCGTGCTTGCGCTCCTTTCTGACAGCACGAACGCGATGAAGGCCGGCAATACGATGTCTGAGCGTACGGTCGGCAAGAACTTTGATAAGATTTTTAAGGAAAATGCATCGAGTCGTATCATCGTTGCAACCTTTGCTTCCAACGTTGACCGTGTTCAGCAGATCATCAACACGGCAGAGAAGTATGGGCGCAAGGTTTGTGTCGACGGACGCAGCATGGTGACGATCATCAATTTGGCTCTGGAGCTTGGCTACATGCACATGGAAGAAGGGACCTTGATTGATATTGATCAGGTGAAGGATTACCCGGATGAGCAGATCGTACTGATCTGTACCGGAAGCCAGGGCGAAGAGATGGCAGCGCTTTCCAGAATGGCTGCGTCGATTCACCGCAAAATCTCGATTCAGCCCGGAGATACCGTCATCTTCTCATCAAACCCGATTCCTGGCAATGAAAAGCCGGTATCGCGTGTGATCAATGAGCTTTCCATGAAGGGTGCGAATGTCATTTTCCAGGAAACCCACGTATCCGGCCACGCGAGCGCAGAAGATTTAAAACTGATCTATGCGCTTACGAATCCGCATTACGCGGTTCCGGTGCATGGTGAGTACCGCCACCGCATGGCGAATGCAGAGATTGCGGAGGATCTCGGTGTCGCAAAGAACGACATCTTCATCCTCACTTCCGGCGATGTGCTGGAGCTTTCCGAGGATTATGGCGAGGTCGTGGACCACGTGACCGCAGGCGGCATCTTAGTCGATGGTCTTGGTGTCGGCGATGTCGGCAACATTGTGCTTAGAGATCGTCAGATGTTGGCGGAGAACGGCTTGATCGTTATTGTTATGACGCTTGAGCGTTACAGCAACCAGGTGCTTGCCGGACCTGATATCGTCTCCAGAGGATTTGTCTATGTCAGAGAGTCCGAGGAGTTGATGGAAGAAGCGGAAGACGTGGTAAGCAATGCATTGTATGATTGTCTGGAGAGCGGGGTCTCGGATTGGAGTAAGATTAAGACCGAGATCAAGGATGCCTTAAGCGATTTCCTCTGGAAGCGCATGAAGAGAAATCCTGTGATTCTCCCGATTATCATGGAGGTTTAAATGTTAGATGTAACTGCTTCCTCCTCCGGCATGAAGGAGATCGAACAGTCGATGGATGAGCTGATCGCACTGATTCATACCAGTGATCTTTGTCAGCAGATGAATGAAGCACTTGCAGAGCTTAAGAAGGATGAAGCGCTCTATGCGATGGTCAATGAGTATCGCACGAGGCGTTTTTACGAGAAGACATCCGGGCAGGAAAGTTGGGACGATTCTCTCTCAGAGCTTAGACAACAGTGCATGGCGGAGCCGTTAGCGGCGCGTTTTCTGGCCGCAGAGCTGGAATACTGCAGATTGCTTCGCAGAATCGGACGACAGTTTTATGACGGAATGCGGTTTGATCTTGAATTCTTGGAGGAATCTTAAAGGATCACGGAGGAGTATATAAGGCATGGCAAAGAAAAAAGCGAAAGAAGTTGCCGGACGCGTCGTGCTTGGCATGACCAAGGGTGCACTGCACGTTCTGGTGACCGTCTTGTTTTATATTCTTGTTATCATCGCACTTTTTCAGCTTGGGAAGCTGACCTATAAGTATGCTTACCAGATTACAGGAGCCGTGACGGTTGACGAAGCGCCGGGCAAGGAAGAAGTGATCACGGTGGAGACAGGTGAGGGAACGATGGATCTGGCTGACGAGCTTTATGAGAAGGGTCTGATTTTAAACAAGTATACGTTTTATATTCGGGCCAAATTAAACCGCAAGACGCCGATTTTACCGGGAACTTACACGATCAGTTCTGCGATGACCTACGATGATATTTTGACCATCCTCGCGGGGAAAACATTAGATACTTAAACGATAAGCCGTGCACGAACCCGCGCACGGCTTCGTTACATTCTCACTAAAGGGAAAAATATGTTAGAAGAAGAAAGAATGGCGGCATATCTGCATTCGCTGGATCAACCTTTATCTGAGCCACTTTCTATGCTTTATCAGAGGGCAGTGGAGGAAGAAGTGCCTGTGATTCGGCCGTCCACACAAAGTTTGTTAAAATATCTGATGATAGCGCATCATCCGAAGCACATCTTAGAAGTAGGCTGTGCGGTCGGATTTTCCGCACTTTTGATGGCAGAAACGGCTGGCGAGTCCGTGCAGATTACAACGATCGAGAAAGTGCCGGATAAGATCAAAAAGGCAAAAGAAAATTTTGCAAACCTGGATGTAAACAGCCAGATTTCGCTGCTAGAGGGCGATGCGGCCGATGTGCTTTTGGTACTTATGGAAAAAGGTGAGACATACGACTTCATTTTCATGGACGCAGCGAAGGCGCAGTATATTCATTTTCTGCCGATGGTAAAGAAACTGTTAACAGAAGGTGGACTGCTGGTTTCGGATAACGTGCTGCAGGATGGCAGTGTGATCGAATCCAAATTTACGATTACCAGAAGAGACAGGACGATTCACAGCCGGATGCGGGAGTATTTATATGCGATCACCCACGACGATGCGCTCACAACCGTGATTTTGCCTATGGGTGATGGGGTAAGCCTTAGTGTGAAAGAGACGAAAGAAAGGACAGAGAAAGATGCACATGCGTAAGAAGCCGGAGCTTTTGATGCCGGCAAGCTGTCTGGAAGTGGCAAAGATTGCGCTTCAATTTGGCGCGGATGCGTGTTATATCGGCGGAGAGGCCTTTGGCCTGCGGGCAAAGGCGAAGAACTTCACCAAGGAAGAGATGCAAGAGGCCATTACATTTGCACATGATCTTGGAAAGAAGATCTATGTGACGGCAAATATTCTTGCACACAACCACGATCTAGAAGGCGTCCGTGCGTATTTTGAAGAGATGAAGCAGATGAAGCCGGACGCATTGATCATCTCCGATCCCGGCGTGTTTGCGATCTGGAAGGAAGTGTGTCCTGAGATTGCGGTTCATATTTCTACTCAGGCGAATAATGTCAATTACGGGACGTTTTTGTTCTGGCAGGGAATGGGCGCGTCTCGTGTCGTGACTGGAAGAGAACTGTCTTTAAAGGAGATCGCTGAGATCCGCGAAAAGATTTCTCCAACCTTTGAGATTGAGACCTTTGTGCACGGTGCGATGTGCATTTCTTACTCCGGGAGATGTTTGCTTTCGAACTTTATGACCGGAAGAGACGCAAACCAAGGCGCCTGCACACATCCATGTCGCTGGAAATATGCGCTCGTGGAAGAGACAAGGCCGGGAGAATATTTCCCGATTGAGGAAAATGAGCGCGGTTCCTTTATCATGAATTCCAAAGATCTGTGCATGATCGAACACATTCCTGATCTGATTGCTGCGGGGATCGATAGCTTCAAAGTGGAAGGTCGCATGAAGTCCGCGCTTTATGTGGCGACGGTTGCGAGGGCGTATCGAAAAGCGATCGATGATTACTATGAGGATCCATCCATCTATGAAAAGAATTTGCCCTGGTATCGGTCTGAAGTGAGTAAGTGTACGAATAGACAGTACTGCACAGGGTTCTTCTATGGAAAGCCTGGGGCGGATGCGCAGATTTATGAAAACAGTACCTACGTGAAGGAAGGAACCTACCTGGGGTATCTTCACGAGGCAGTGGAGAATGGCTACTTCCTCATGGAGCAGAAGAATAAATTTTCGGTCGGAGAAGAGATCACGCTGCTCAAAGCAAACGGGGAATCTGTCACAGCGCATGTGACCGCGATGAAGGATATTGATGGGATTCCGATGGAAGCTTGTCCGCATGCGAGACAAATGTTTTATGTAAAACTGGATGTCGCAAATGCGGCTGCTTGGGATGTGCTCAGAAGAGAAGAAGTATGAGGGGTGCATATGAAACGGTATGATTTGATTTTATTTGATCTGGACGGAACGTTAACAGATTCTTGTGTTGGAATCGCCAAGGCAATTCAGTATGCGATGGATGCCTACGGGATTCATGTGGAAGATTTAACGACCCTCTATCAGTTTGCAGGACCACCCCTTGAGGTCGCATTTTCTGCGTTGGCACCTCATTTTACCGAACAGGATAAGAAGGATGCCACGGTGAAATACAGAGAGTATTATAACGTAACGGGCTGGAAGGAGAACAAAGCGTTTCCCGGTGCGGTTCAGATGCTACAAAGCCTGAAAGATGCAGGTCTTTTGCTTGGTACGGCAAGTTCCAAGCCCGAGCCTTATGTGAGAAGGATCTGTGAGTACTTTGGACTCGCTGATTACATGGAGAATGAGCTGATCGGCGGGGCAGACATCGAGCGAGGCATGTTTGATAAGTATGAAGTACTGGATTATGTGATGCGAAAGTGTCCGGAGATTCCGAAGGATCGTATCGTTCTCGTTGGAGACCGCAAGTATGACGTCGAGGGAGGACATTTGCTCGGCGTACCGGTGATCGGTGTGAGTTTTGGCTACGGTGGCACAAAGGAGCTTACAGAAGCCGGTTGTGATGTGATCGTGGATTCTTTCGAGGAACTGACAGCGTATCTGACCGAAGAAATGTCAGATGTAGCATAAGGGGGAAATGTAATGGGTGATCGGATTGAACATGACTCGATGGGAGAGATGCGTGTACCTGAGGAGAAGTACTGGGGTGCACAGACCCAGCGCAGCTATCAGAATTTTGTGATCGGAACCGAGAAGATGCCGGAGGAAGTGATTCAGGCATTTGTGGTGTTAAAAGCGTCTGCAGCAAAAGCGAACGCTTCGCTCGGAAAACTGGATGAGGCGAGAAAGAACTTCATTTTGCAGGTCTGCGAGGAGATTGCGGCCGGAAAGCTTGAGGGCAACTTCCCGCTTGCGGTTTGGCAGACGGGTAGCGGGACGCAGTCGAACATGAATGTGAATGAAGTGATCGCAAACCGGGGAAATGAACTGGCTGGCGAGAAGTTGCTGCATCCAAATGATACGGTCAACATGTCGCAGAGCTCGAATGATACGTTTCCGACCGCGATGCATATCGCTGCGTTGCTTGCGATCAAGACCAGGCTTTTGCCAAATCTAGACACCATGATTCAGACGATGAAGCGCTTAGAAGAAGAGAATCAAGGGATTGTAAAGACCGGAAGAACACATCTTCAGGATGCGACGCCGATCGCATTTTCCCAGGAGATCTCTGGATGGCGCAGCATGTTAGAGCACGCCCGCCAGATGATCGTGGATTCGCTCTCAGGACTCTATGAACTTGCGATCGGAGGGACGGCGGTCGGAACGGGCTTAAATGCGCCCGAAGGATTTGCTGATGCGTGTGCAGCCGAGATTGCGGAGATGACCGGAGAGCCCTTTATGTCCGCGAAGAATAAGTTCTACGCGCTGACCTCAAAGGATGCGCTTGTCTATGCGCACGGTGCACTCAAAGCGCTCGCAGCGGACATGCTAAAGATTGCCAACGACATCCGTTTCCTTGCCTCGGGGCCGCGCTGCGGACTGGGAGAGATTTTTATCCCGGAAAATGAGCCCGGCAGTTCGATCATGCCCGGCAAAGTTAATCCGACACAGTGCGAGTCTGTCACGATGGTAGCGGTGCAGGTCATGGGAAATGACGCGACGATCGGGTTTGCAGCATCACAGGGTAATTTTGAACTTAACGTCTTCATGCCGGTGATCATCTACAACTTCTTACAGTCGGTCAGACTTTTATCCGACAGCCTGCGCTCCTTTGAGGAGAATTGTGTGCGAGGCATCCGGCCAAACCGTGAGAAGATGGAGGAAAACTTGCATCGTTCTTTGATGCTGGTGACAGCTCTCAATCCCTATATTGGCTATGAAAATGCGGCAAAAACCGCAAAATTGGCGCATCAGGAGAATATTTCTTTAAAAGAAGCCTGCGTAAGACTTGGTTTCCTTAATGAAGAAGAATTTGACCGGGTGTTTCACCCGGAAGAGATGATTTAAGAAGAACAGCCCGGATCATTCCGGGCTGATTTCTTTGTAGAAAATGTGATCGCTTCGACGTGTCATGCCAAGAGATGCGGCAAGCCGTAAGGAAGCTTCGTTCGAATCATCAATGCTTGCAAGAATGGCCTTACAGTCCAGTTCTTGGCTCGCATAGGAGATTACCAAATCCATGGCCTTTTGTGCGATGGATCTGCCCCGATAGACTTCTTTTATGAGCCAACAAGCCTCCAATTCTCCGTCTTCACAGATCTTAGTTGAGTGCAGACCGCATACCCCCAGGACTTCTTCCGTCGCGGCATCTAAGATTAGCCAGAGTCCGTAATCGTAGAGTGCATACTGATTATGGATATAGCTGTTCCAGTAGTCCGTTTGTTCCGCCGGATCCTGAGGAATCTCCGAAGAGACAGAAAGCGCGGATTCATTTGCCAAAAGATCTATGACGGTGGGAATATCCTCTGCTGAAAGCTCACGAAGCTTAAGCTCCGCGGTGCGTGCAATCGTGTGAGGAATTCCAAAATGACGCTCGTAGTACTTTAACAGAAGTGCGGTATCGACTTCCTCAAAGCTTTCCACGATGAGATCTGCGCCTGTAAGATCCTGCACACCGGAGTGCGGATTGTGAAATCCGATCACGGGCATTCCCGCCGCGATCGCAGCCTGAACACCGTTGTGGGAGTCTTCGATGACGATGCATTCTCCCGGTAAAACACCGAGTGCTTCAGCCGCTGCGAGAAATGTATCCGGCGCGGGTTTCGGATGCGGCAGTTTCGTGCCGGAGACCAGCGCATCAAAGGCATCCTCAATCTCCAGTGCTTTTACGGTTCTTACAATCCTCGAATGGGGTGAGGAGGAGGCAACCGCAAGCATAAGATCGTGTGCTTTTAAATCGAAAATCAACTCTTTCTCATAAGGGATCGGTGGAAATCCTTCAATGTCTTCCTGGGTTCTCTCATAGGCTTTGTTGCGCTCAATGAGTTCGTCCACCTCATAAGGAAGATCATAGATCGCCTTTAGGGTCTCCCAGAGCGGACGAGCGGTGCTTCCGATAAATCGTTCGTAGACGATCGAAGTATCAAGCGTATAGCCCATGTCTTTGAAAAATCGTTCGTGTGCATGAATATGGACGGGCTCACTGTCCACCAAAACCCCGTCCATATCAAAAATCACTGCTTTTAGTTTGTATTCCATAGATGATTTCCTAACATTTTCACATAGATTAACCGTTGCGAAGCATTTCGAGGAAGGACTCGGCGGCCGCAGAGAGCGGTACCTGATCTTGCTTGGCAAGGACGAGTTTTCTTCTCGGTAGTTCTTCGGCGAGCGAGATCACGGCCAGATCGTCGGACGGTGTCACGCAGTAATCTGGCAAGAAAGCGACGCCGAGACCGATGCGAGCAAAGTCGATGAGCAGATCATTGCTTGTCACTTCGAGGGTCGGCACAAGTTCCAACTGATGCTGCAAGAACAGGTTGTAGAGATATTCACTCGTCGTGGAATTGCGCTCCAGCATCAGAATCGGATAATTCTGCAGCTCTGCGAGCTCCACGCGTCTGCCGGTCAACGGAAAGGCCTGCGGATTGGTCACGAAGACGTCCTTAAACTCTCTTATGACTTCGGTATCGCGGATGCGGTTTAACTTCAGATTCGGTGCATTGACCAGGATGATATCCACCTGATTGTTCTCAAGCAAGTCCACGCACCCGAAGGAGGTGCTGTTCGTCACCTTGATCAGGACGCCGGGATGACGCTTATGAAACTGATTAATATAAGGCACGAGGAAGTAGCGGCAAATGGTGTCGCTCGCACCGATGCGGATCTGCCCAGCGCTTAAGGTCTGGGAATCCTGCAGCTGCTTCTCCCCGCGGTGAATGAGCGCAACCGCTGGTTCAATATGTTTTAAAAGAATCTCGCCTTCTGTGGTCAGACGGACCTTCTTAGTGGAACGGACAAAGAGCGTCATACCGAGACGCTTCTCCAACATCTTCACGGACTGGCTCACCGCCGACTGGGAGATGTAGAGTTCTCTGGCCGCATCGGAAAAGCTAAGAGTCTTGGCCACACAATAGAATACTTTATAAAGTTCAAAATTAATATCCACGGATGCTACCTCCGCCTGATGGATGCATTTATTTATAAATGACTCTTATAAGTATACCACTCATTTATTATTAATGCAATCCTTCTTGACATCTTTCTCAGATTGGATAAAATAGAATAGTATTGTTATGTCGGAGAGGGGTTACTATGTCCTTTGATCATAAGCTCCGACGATTATTTGGAGGTAAACATTTTGAAAATGAGGAGAATTCTTGCCATCTGTCTGGCAGTTGTTTTATGTCTGGGTGCTTTGACCGGTTGCGGCGGCAACAACGCTAGTACCCGTGCTTTTACCGTGAACGGCACGAACGTTATGATGGATGAGGCGATGTATTATATTTACGCAGAAGAGCAGGCCTATTCCGTTTACGATCAGCTCTATCAGATGATGTACGGTTTCTCGTTCTGGGATTCTACGCAGGATGGAACGACGAGCATGGCGCAGACCGTCAAGCACGAGATCGTAACGATGGGTGCTTGGTACACGATCCTTTCTGAGGAAGCGAAGGCGAAGGGATTTACCCTTTCTGAGGAGGATACCGCACAGATCGCAGAAGACGTACAGTCGATCTATGATGAACTTTCTGATGCACAGAAGAAGAACACCGGACTGACCGTAGATAGCCTGGTGAAGACACTGTCCAAGATCAAGCTGGCTGGTGAGTATTATGTAGATGTTGTTTCGAACTACGATGTAGACCGCGAAGCGATCCGTGCAGGCGTCGATTATAAGACCTACCGTCAGTACGACATCGAGATGTTGGAAGTCACATTTTCCTCTTCTGACGGCACGATGATGGATGAGCCGGATCAGAAGCTTTTAATCAAGAAGATCGATTCTTATGTCGCAGACGCAGAGCTTGGCAAGGATCTGGCTGGACTTCTTGATGAGGATGAGGAGCAGATTAAGTACAACTCTTTAAGCTTTACCGCGAACGATCTGACGTCCAATGAACTCTATGCCGTGGCTTCCGAGCTTGAGAATGGCAAGGTCACGACCTATCAGTCTTCCGTGTCTTATTACCTGATCCGTATGGTTGACAATGATTCTCATGAAGCATATGAGAAGGAGATTCAGACCGAGATCAAGGCGGCAGAGAACGAGAAGTTTGTGGAAGCTTATAGCTCTGTTGCAGACAATGCGAAGATCACCGTAAGCCGTTACTTTGATAAGTTAGTGATCGGTAAGATCACCGCTGATGAAACGACTACCGCTGATTCGAGCAAAGAATAAGCATCACAGATTATATGGAGACATGCGAGGATTCCGAGAGGAGTCCTCTTTTATTATGTCAACTTATAATAAGCTTGATTATTATTTATTTTGCTAATAAATCTCGTTGTGATATGATGTCAGTATCAGAAAAAATATCAAACAAAGACGCAAAGGAGTACCCGATGGTCAGACGTATTTATGTGGAAAAGAAACCGGAATTTCAGGTTGCTGCAGTTTCCTTAAAGGGGGAGCTTAAGGAGTATTTGAATCTGAAAGGTCTTGAAAATGTGCGGATTTTGATCCGTTACGATATCGAAAATGTCAGCGATGAGACATATCTGTGCGCAAGAAATACCATTTTTTCCGAACCGCCGGTGGATGATCTGTATGAGGAGACATTTGCCCGCGGGAACGAGGATATTATCTTTTCCGTGGAATATCTGCCGGGACAGTTTGACCAGAGGGCAGATTCTGCCGAGCAGTGTGTCAAGCTGTTAAATAGCAAAGAGCATCCGGTCATTCATTCTGCAACGACTTATGTGATCTCGGGTTCTGTTAACGAAGACGATCTTGCGCGGATTAAAGCGTATTGCATCAATCCTGTGGACTCGAGAGAGACCGATGAGACGAAGCCTGAGACTTTGGTAGATGTCTATCCGGAGGCACCGGATGTAGCGGTTTTGGAAGGCTTCTGTGAGATGGATGATGCTTCTTTTGAGGCATTATATGCGTCTCTTGGCCTGGCCATGACGTTGAAAGATTTTGAACATATCAGAACTTATTATAGAGAAGAAGAGTACCGAAACCCGACCATGACCGAGATCCGCGTTCTGGACACCTATTGGTCGGATCATTGCAGACACACGACCTTTTTAACAGAGCTTAAGGATGTTGTGTTTGAGGACGGCGCGATGCGTGCTCCAATTGAGGGTGCGTATGAGCAGTACCTTGAGGATCGCAAGTCTCTCTATGCAGGCAGAAAGGATAAGTTCGTCTCCCTCATGGACGTGGCGACCCTTGGCATGAAAAAGCTGCGTGCGGAAGGCAAACTTGACGATCTGGAAGAGTCCGATGAGATTAATGCGTGCTCAATCGTAGTCCCTGTGGAGATCGACGGTGTGACCGAAGAGTGGCTTGTCTTCTTTAAAAATGAGACGCATAATCATCCGACCGAGATCGAACCCTTCGGTGGTGCGGCGACTTGTCTTGGCGGTGCGATCCGCGACCCGCTCTCCGGCAGAGGTTATGTCTACCAGGCAATGCGTATTACCGGCGCAGCGGATCCGACCAGACCGCTTTCGGAGACTTTGCACGGAAAGCTGCCACAGAGAAAGATTACGACCGGAGCAGCTTCCGGCTACAGTTCTTACGGAAACCAGATCGGTCTTGCTACCGGTTATGTGCACGAAATCTATCATCCGAATTATGTCGCAAAGCGCATGGAAATCGGTGCCGTGATGGGTGCTGCGCCACGCAAAAATGTGATCCGTGAGACTTCAGATCCCGGCGACCAGATCATTTTACTTGGCGGAAGAACCGGTCGTGATGGCTGCGGCGGTGCGACGGGTGCTTCCAAGGCACATACCGACACCTCGATCGATACCTGCGGTGCGGAAGTCCAGAAGGGAAATGCACCGACAGAGCGTAAGATTCAGCGTTTGTTCCGTCGTCCTGAAGTGACGAAACTGATTAAGAAGTGCAACGATTTCGGCGCGGGCGGTGTCTCCGTTGCGATCGGAGAACTGGCGGATGGTTTACACATTTTCCTGGACCGCGTGCCGAAAAAGTATGCTGGACTCGACGGAACAGAGCTTGCAATCTCTGAGTCGCAGGAGAGAATGGCGATCGTAGTCGCTCCTAAAGATGTGGATGCGATGCTTGCCTACGCGGCAGAAGAGAACTTAGAAGCGATTGTGGCCGCGGAAGTCAAGGAAGATCCTCGTCTTGTCATGTTCTGGCGGGGAAAGACGATTGTTGACTTATCGCGTGCATTTTTAGATACCAACGGTGCACATCAGGAGACCAATGTGCGCGTCGAGATGCCTGAGGAGAAGGACTACTTTGCCAGCAAGCCGGTTGCTGATGTGAAGGGAAAATGGCTTGAGACCCTTTCAGATCTGAATGTCTGCTCACAAAAAGGCCTTGTGGAGATGTTTGACTCCTCGATCGGTGCTGCTACGGTGACCATGCCTTACGGCGGAAAGAAGCAGCTTACCCCGATCCAGACGATGACGGCGAAGCTCCCGGTGCTCTCCGGCAAATGTGATACGGTGACGCAGATGAGCTATGGATTTGATCCTTATTTATCCAGCTGGAGTCCGTTCCACGGTGCTTCTTATGCGGTACTTTCGTCTGTGGCAAAGATCGTCGCGGCAGGCGGTGATTATAAGAAGATCCGCCTGACCTTCCAGGAATATTTCAAACGCATGACAGAGGATCCTGCGCGTTGGGGACAGCCTTTGTCCGCGCTTTTGGGTGCTTACGAGGCGCAGGTGCGTCTTGGCCTTCCGGCCATCGGTGGAAAGGACTCGATGTCCGGCAGTTTCAATGAAATCAATGTTCCGCCGACCTTAGTTTCTTTCGCAGTGAATGTAGGAAATCTCTGTGAAGTTGTAACGGATGAGTTTAAGACCCCTGGCGATCTGCTTGTCAAGTTCCCGGTTTATCGCGATGCGTATCAGCTTCCGGATTACGAGAAGATGATGAAGCTTTATGACGAGATTCATGCACTTACCCAAGCGGGTGTGATTAAGACTGCTTATGCGCTTGGTTACGGCGGTATCTGTGAAGCAGTCAGTACGATGGGCTTCGGCAATGCGCTTGGGGCAGATCTGGATCCGAGTGCGGTTTCTGCAGGAGACTTATTTGTTCCGGAATATGGTGCGATCCTCGCGTGCATTTCCAAAGAGGATCTTAAGAAGGTTACGGCAGAGCATGTGGTAATCGGTCAGGTCAATGCTTCCGGCGACTTCACCTATGGGGATGTCAAGATCGACGCGAAAGAAGCACTGGATACCTGGAAAAGACCGCTTGAAAAGGTGTTCCCGACGGACTCTGGTGTCGAGCAAAAAGAGATTCCTTCGCGTATTTATAGAGAAAAGCAGATATACGTTTGCAAAAACCGCGTCGCAAAACCGACCGTTTTCATTCCGGTCTTTCCCGGTACCAACTGTGAGTATGATACCGCAAAATCCTTTATCGCGGCTGGGGCAAATGTAAATACTGTGGTCTTCCGTAACACCACACCAGAAGATATCCCGGCGTCTGTGGAAGCATTTGAAAAGGCATTAAATGAGGCACAAATCCTGATGTTCCCTGGTGGATTCTCTGCAGGTGATGAGCCGGACGGATCCGGTAAATTTATAGCGACAGCGTTCCGCAATGAGCGCTTAAAAGAGGCGGTACATCGTCTGTTACAGGAACGTGACGGTCTGGCACTGGGAATCTGCAATGGCTTCCAGGCACTCATCAAGCTTGGCCTTGTGCCTTATGGGGAGATCACCGAGCAGAAGGCAGGAAGTCCGACTTTGACGACCAATCACATTGGAAGACACATTTCCAAATCAGTGTATACCAAGGTGGTATCGAATAAGTCTCCTTGGCTTTTAAAGGCAGAGCTTGGCGGTGTCTATGCGATTCCTGCATCCCACGGCGAAGGAAGATTTGTTGCAGATCAGGAGTGGCTTGAGAAATTATTTGCCAATGGGCAGGTGGCAACGCAGTATGTCGATCTTTCTGGCAATCCGACCATGGATGAGGATTACAACCCGAACGGTTCTTATCTGGCCATCGAAGGCATCACAAGCCCGGACGGACGTGTGCTTGGCAAGATGGCGCATTCTGAGCGTCGAGGTGACGGTGTGGCGATCAACATCACCGGCGAGCAGAATCAGATGATTTTTGCATCTGGTGTGGAGTACTTCCGCTAAGATGGGCCATATCCGCGGAAAGCATAAGAAGTACTTTACATTTACAACTTCCTTATGTTATAATTTCTATTTGTCGGATATTAGCGCAGGGAAAGTTTGCGCGCGAAAAGAGAGGAATTAATACTATGAGCGTGAAAGTGGAAGATTTAGGAAAAAACATGATGAAGCTTGGCTTTGAGGTGTCTTACGAGGAGTTTGAGGCAGCTTGTGAGCGGGCTTATCAGAAGAATAAAGGCAGAATCAATGTACAGGGCTTCCGCAAGGGCAAAGCACCGAGAAAGATGATCGAGCGCATTTATGGCAAGGGTATCTTTTATGAGGATGCGATCAATGATGTTTTGCCGAATGCTTATGAGAAGGCAGTGGAAGAGTCCGGACTTGACGTCGTTGCACAGCCTGACATCGATATCGATGGCGAGATCACGACAAATGAGCCGATTCATTTCGTTGCAACCGTTGCTGTGAAGCCTGAGGTAACCCTTGGCCAGTATAAGGGAATCGAAGTTGAGAAGGCAGTTGCAGAGGTCTCCGATGCAGAGATCAATGCAGAGCTTGAGAACGATCGCAAGAAGAACGCACGTCAGATCACCGTGGAAGACCGTGCTGTCGAAGATGGTGATACCGTTAACATCAATTACAAGGGTACTGTGGACGGCGTTGCATTTGACGGTGGTACCGCAGAGGATTATGATCTGAAGATCGGAAGCCACAGCTTCATCGATACGTTTGAAGATCAGATCATCGGCCACAATCTGGGAGATGAGTTTGATGTCAACGTAACCTTCCCTGAGCAGTATCATGCAGAAGAGCTTGCTGGAAAGCCGGCTGTATTTGCCGTCAAGATCAACAAGATCACAGCAGAAGAGCTTCCGGAGCTGGATGATGAGTTTGCTTCCGAGGTTTCTGAATATGATACGCTCGATGAGTACAAGGTTTCTGTCCGCGAGAGAATCTTAAACCGTAAGCAGGAGACCTTAAAGACTGAGAAGGAAAACAAGGTTGTGGACGCTGTCATCGAGAACGCACAGATGGAGATCCCGGATGCGATGGTACTTTCTACCTGCAGACAGATGGCGGATGAATTTGCACAGCAGCTGCAGTATCAGGGCATGAACCTTGAGCAGTATATGTCCTGGACCGGTATGGACAGCCAGAAGTTCTTAGACAGCTTAAAGCCGCAGGCAACCAAGAGAATCCAGACCCGTCTGGTACTTGAGGCAATTGCGAAGGCTGAGAACCTTGATGTGACCGAAGAAGAGATCAATGCTGAGTATCAGAAGATGGCAGATCAGTATGGTATGGATGTTGAGACCATCAAGAGCTATCTGTCCGGTTCTGATGAGCAGATGAAGGAAGATCTGGCAGTACAAAAGGCAATCGATCTGATCGTTGCCGAGGCAGTCGAGACCGAGCCTGCTAAGGCTGAGGAAGAATAAGACTGTTTCGTGTGCCAGAGGGTGAATGATTGGAGAATAAGATGAGTTTAGTACCTTATGTCATTGAACAGACGGGCCGCGGCGAGCGTTCGTATGATATTTATTCCAGCCTGTTAAGAGATCGTATCATTTTCCTCGGTGAGGAAGTCAATGAGGTGACGGCAAGCCTTGTCGTGGCACAGCTTCTGTTCTTAGAGTCTGAGGATCCCGGCAAGGATATCAGCCTTTACATCAACAGCCCCGGCGGTTCCGTAACGGCTGGCATGGCCATCTATGATACCATGCAGTACATCAAGTGTGATGTCTCCACCATCTGTGTCGGTATGGCTGCAAGCATGGGTGCATTTTTGCTTGCGGGCGGCACCAAGGGTAAGAGACTGGCACTTCCGAATGCGGAGATCATGATCCATCAGCCTTCCGGCGGTGCGAGAGGTCAGGCGACCGAGATCCAGATCGCTGCCGAGAACATTTTAAAGATCAAGAAAAAGTTAAACCAGATTCTTGCAGAGAATACGGGCAAGCCGATCGAAGTGGTCGAAGCGGATACCGAGAGGGATCATTACATGTCTGCCGAAGAGGCTCTTGAATACGGTCTGATTGACCGCATCATTACAAACAGAGATTAATAGAGCTACGGAGCGCAGAGGGAGTTTTCTCTTTGCGTTTCGTTGTTTCATGAATTTCTAGAATTTGAGGTAACTATGGCAAAATCAAACCATTACAAAAAAGATATCTGCTGTTCTTTCTGCGGAACGCCGCAGAATCGTGTCAAGAAGCTGATCTCTGGGCCAAATGATATCTATATCTGTGATAACTGTGTGTATCTGTGCCAGGATATCATTGAGGAAGAGTTAGACGATTACGAGATCAGCCCGGAGGAGATTAATCTCCTTCGTCCGATGGAGATCAAGCGTTATCTTGATGACTATGTGATCGGACAGGATGAGGCGAAGATTGCGCTTTCTGTGGCGGTTTATAACCATTATAAGAGAGTGCTCTCCGGCGATATTCGCGACAACGAGATCCAGAAGAGCAATATCATCATGATCGGACCGACTGGCTCTGGCAAGACCTATCTTGCACAGACGCTTGCGAAGCTTTTGAATGTGCCATTTGCGATCGCAGACGCGACCGCGCTGACTGAGGCTGGCTATGTCGGTGAAGACGTGGAGAACATTCTTCTAAAGGTGATTCAGGCAGCGGATAACGATGTGGAACGTGCCGAGCACGGCATCATTTACATCGATGAAGTGGATAAGATCACAAGAAAGTCTGAGAATACTTCGATTACGAGAGATGTCTCCGGAGAAGGTGTTCAGCAGGCTTTGTTAAAGATTCTGGAAGGCACGGTGGCAAATGTTCCTCCGCAGGGCGGCAGAAAGCATCCGCAGCAAGAGTTTATCCAGATCGATACAACCAACATCTTATTTATCTGCGGCGGTGCCTTTGACGGACTCGATAAGATCATTGAGGCGCGTCTGGGAAAGAAGTCCATCGGCTTTAACGGAACCGTGATCACGAAGGATAAAAAGAACGTCGGTGAGCTCTTTAAGCAGGTCATGCCGCAGGATTTCGTCAAGTTTGGTCTGATTCCGGAGTTTGTCGGACGTGTGCCTGTGGTGGTGGGACTGGATCAGTTAGACGAAGACGCGCTGGTGCGGATCCTGACACAGCCGAAGAATGCGATTGTCAAGCAGTATCAGAAGCTGATCGGACTCGATCACGTTGATCTTGTCTTTGATGAGGAAGCGGTGCATGAGATTGCGAGAAAGGCAATCGAGCTGAACACCGGTGCGCGTGGACTGCGTGCGATCATCGAAAAGGCGATGATGAAGACGATGTTTGAACTGCCTTCCGAGGAAGGCGTGGTTCGCTGCGTCATTACCAAGGAAGTCATCGACGGTACCGGCGACCCGATTCTGACCTACGAAGAAGAAGATCGCTTAAACGCATAAACGATTGATATGATGAAGAGAGAAGAAAATATTCCGATCATTCCGCTTCATGGCGTATGCATTTTACCCGGAATGATGGTACATTTTGATATCCAGAAGGATCATGTAAAGGCAGGAGCGCAGGCTGCGATGGAGACAGGACGGCTTGCGTTCCTTGTTATGCAGAAAAACGAGAAAAAAGAGAAGATTCATCAGGAAGATCTGGAAGAGTCGGGCACCCTGTGTGTCGTAAAGCAGATTGTTGTTTTAAAACAGGAGATTCTGCGCGTGCTTGTGACAGGCATTGAGCGGGCACATCTGGATGAACTGACCACCTATGAGCCTTACCTGATGGGAAATGTCTCTGTCTACGAGGAAGAACCTGACATGTTGCCTTCGACGGAGCGTCAGAGTGGTATGGCAAGTTTCTTAAAAGAGACGTTGATCGATCTGCAAAAGGAGATCGGAAAGCCCGATGAGAATACGCTGCGGGAGATCTGTGATATCACAAATCTTTACAAGCTGATGGACCGCATCGCAATCATTTTGCCGATTGCTGCCAAGAAAAAGCAGCGTTATCTCGATGAGATGTCCACGCAGAAGCGCTTTGAGGCCTTGTATTTTACCATGATGGAAGAGATCGAAATTGCGAGAATCCGCAAGGAATTCCAGGGTAAGGTCAAAGAAGAGATCGATAAAAACCAGAAGGAATACATTTTACGCGAACAGCTTAAGGTGATTCACGACGAACTGGGTGATAATCAGGAGTCGGAAGCTGAGGAGTTTTTGCGTAAATGTGATGCGCTGGAGGCGTCTGACGAGGTCAAGGAGAAGATTAAGAAGGAGATCCGGAGGTTCCAGAATACGCCGACGAATGCGGGCGAAGCCTCTGTCATTCGTGGCTATATTGAGACTTTACTGGAACTGCCGTGGGATCATGCCTCGGTCGATGTCTATGATCTGAAAAAAGCGAAGGAGATCCTGGACCGTGATCACTACGGGCTTGAAAAAGTCAAAGAGAGAATTCTAGAATTTCTCGCCGTGCGCGCTTTGACAGAAAAAGGACGCAGCCCGATCATTTGCCTGGTGGGACCGCCCGGAACCGGTAAGACTTCGATCGGTAAGAGCATTGCAGAGTCTCTTGGGAAGAAGTACGTTCGTATCTCGCTTGGCGGCGTGAAGGATGAGGCAGAGATTCGCGGGCACAGAAGGACTTATATCGGATCGATGCCGGGACGAATCGTGACTGGTCTTAAAAACGCCGGGGTAAAGAATCCGCTGATGCTTTTTGACGAGATCGATAAGCTTGGAAATGATTATAAAGGCGATCCGGCATCTGCGATGTTGGAAGTGCTTGACGGTGAGCAAAACAGCCGATTTGCGGATCATTATATCGAGATTCCGGTGGATTTATCGGAAGTGCTGTTTATTGCGACGGCGAATACCACTGAGACGATTCCGAGACCTTTGCTTGACCGCATGGAGATCATTGAGATCAACAGTTATACCGCAAACGAGAAGTTCCACATCGCAAAGGAGCATCTGATTGCAAAGCAGCTTGAGAGCAATGGACTAAAGGCAAAACAGTTGTCGATCACGGATTCTGCGCTGAAAAGTATAATTAACGGATATACCCGAGAAGCCGGTGTTCGTGCGCTCGAACGCCGGATTGGTGAGATTTGCCGAAAGGCGGCCAGAGAGCTCATGGAAGAAAATGTGACTTCCGTGAAGGTCAATTTAAAGATTCTGGAGAAGTATCTCGGCAAGGTGTTATATACCCCGGAAAAGAAGAATGAAAAGCCAGATGTCGGTATTGTGCGTGGACTTGCCTGGACGAGTATGGGCGGTGTGACGCTTGAGGTGGAAGTCAATGTCTTAGACGGGCGCGGGGAAGTGATTCTGACCGGTCAGCTCGGTGACGTGATGAAGGAATCTGCAAGTGCCGCCCTGACCTATATCCGCTCGATCTGTGAACAGGAGGTCGGGCAGGAGTACTTTGAAAAGCACGATATCCACGTGCATATCCCGGAAGGAGCCGTCCCGAAGGATGGACCGTCTGCCGGCATCACGATGGCGACAGCGATCTATTCCGCGGTAACGGGGAAAAAGGTACGTGCAGACGTTGCGATGACGGGTGAGATTACGCTGCGTGGCCGCGTGCTTGCGATCGGCGGCTTGAAGGAAAAACTGTTGGCGGCAAATGCAGCCGGAATGAATCTGGTGATCGTGCCGGAGGAGAACCGACGTGACGTCAGAGATCTTTCCGCGGAGATTATCGGAAAGATGGAGATCATATTTGCAAAGAATATGGAGCAGGTGCTCGCAAAAGCACTTGTATGAAACTTACATGAAATGAGAATCGGGAGGTGAGGAGATGATCATTAAATCGGCAAGTCTTGAGACGGTCTGCGGCATTACGAGCAAACTGCCGAAAAATGAACTGCCAGAGATCGCATTTGCAGGAAAATCCAATGTCGGCAAGTCATCTCTGATCAATGGACTGTTAAACCGAAAGGCACTTGCCAGAACCTCCTCACAGCCTGGAAAAACACAGACGATCAACTTTTATCTGATCAACGAGGCCTTTTATTTCACGGATTTGCCTGGATACGGCTATGCGAAAGTCTCACAGGCAGAACGAGAAAAATGGGGGCCGATGATCGAACGATATTTGCATGGATCCAAGCAGTTAAAAGCGGTCTTTCTCTTGATCGATATCAGACATGCGCCGTCTGCAAATGACAAGCAGATGTATGAATGGATCCGGTATCAGGGATTTTCACCGGTGATTATCCTGACCAAGGCAGACAAGATCAGCAAAGGTGCGAGACAAAAGCAGATGAAACTGATTAGGGAAGGTCTTGGCTGTGAGAAGGGGACGCTCATGTTTCCTTTCTCTGCGGTGACCAAAGATGGTAGAGAAGAGATCTGGAGCTGGATCGAGGAAAATGTTCTCGCCGAGACAAAGGAGACGGAAGAATGATTGCGATTCTTGACTATGACGCAGGCAATTTAAAAAGTGTGGAAAAAGCTTTGCTACGTCTCGGAGCTACGCCGGTGATTACGAGAGATCGGGATACGATTCTTGCGGCGGATCACGTGATCTTGCCTGGGGTCGGCAACTTTGGCGATGCGATGCAAAAGCTCGAAGCTTATGGTCTTGTGCCAGTCATTCATGAAGTGATCGATGCGGGAATCCCGTTTCTTGGTATCTGTCTTGGACTGCAGTTGATGTTCGAGGAGAGCGAGGAGGCGCCAGGAGTGAAAGGCCTTGGACTTCTTCCCGGCAAGATTTTTCGGATTCCTGCCAAAGAAGGGTTAAAGATTCCGCACATGGGTTGGAATTCCCTGTGTGTCAAAGAAGGCGCAAAGCTCTTTGCAGGACTCCCCGAGGAACCGTATGTTTACTTTGTGCATTCTTATTATCTGAAGGCTGACGATTTCTCTGATGTGGCGGCAACGTGCGAATATTCGATCGAAATTCATGCTTCAGTGGAGCAGAAGAACATATTTGCTTGTCAATTTCACCCGGAAAAGAGCGGTGAAGTGGGACTTGCCATTTTACAGAATTTTCTGCAGATCGGGGGTGCATGATGTTTACCAAACGAATCATTCCCTGTCTGGATGTCCACGATGGACGTGTCGTGAAGGGTGTTAATTTTGTCAACTTGCGTGATGCCGGAGATCCCGTGGAAGTTGCTGCCGCTTATGACGCAGCTGGTGCCGATGAGCTTGTCTTTTTAGACATCACGGCTTCGTCGGATGCGAGAAAGACGCGGATTGACATGGTGCGGCGTGTCGCGGAACGTGTTTTTATTCCTTTTACGGTTGGCGGCGGGATTCGCAGTGTCGAGGATTTTAAACTGCTCCTTCGCGAAGGCGCGGACAAGATTTCTGTCAATACCGCTGCGATCTTACATCCGAATCTGATCTCAGAAGCAGCGGATAAATTTGGCAGTCAGTGTGTGGTGCTTGCGATCGATGCGAAGCGCAGAGCCGATGGCAGTGGTTGGAACATTTATAAGAACGGTGGCAGAGTCGATATGGGAATCGATGCGGTCGAATGGGCGATAAAAGCCTGTGAACTCGGTGCGGGAGAGATCTTGCTCACCAGCATGGACTGCGATGGAACAAAAGACGGCTACGACCTGGATCTGACAAGGACGATTGCAGAACATGTAAATGTTCCCGTGATTGCTTCCGGCGGTGCCGGTGAGCTTACACACTTTTATGATGCGCTCACAGAAGGAAAAGCGGATGCAGCGCTCGCGGCGTCTTTATTTCACTACAAGGAACTGGAAATTCGTGAGGTAAAGCAATATTTGCACGAAAAAGGGATTCCTGTCAGAATCGTATGAGGATAATAAGATGAGAGCTGTGATTCAAAGAGTGTCGGAGGCATCGGTCGTATCTGACGGTGTACTGACAGGCCAGATCGGCCAGGGGTATCTGATTCTTCTTGGTGTCTGTGCGTCAGATACCGAGGCAGAGGCCAGACGTCTTGCAGATAAGATCTTAAAATTACGTATCTTTGCGGATGCGCAGGGTAAGACCAATCTTTCTATTCTCGATGTGGAAGGTGAGTTTCTCGTCGTGTCCCAGTTTACCCTGTATGCAGACTGTCGCAAAGGAAATCGGCCAAGCTTTACAAATGCCGGTCCTGCCGATCATGCCAATGCTTTGTATGAGTACTTTGTATCGCTTCTGCGTGAGAGCGGAAGAAAGGTCGATACCGGCGTCTTTGGGGCAGATATGAAAGTGTCACTGTTAAACGACGGTCCGTTTACAATCGTTTTAGATACCGAGGAGCTTAGTAGATAATGGCTGCCATTGCAAATGATTGGCTGATTCCACTTCAGTCAGAGTTTAAGAAGGATTACTACAAAGAGCTGTATCGATTTGTCGATCAGGAATATAAGACACATACAATTTATCCGAAAGCGGAGGATATCTTTACCGCACTTCATTTGACGCCTTTGCATGATGTGAAGGTCGTCATCTTAGGGCAGGACCCGTATCACGGTCCCGGACAGGCGCATGGACTTTGTTTTTCCGTGCAGCCACAGGTGGAGATTCCACCGTCTCTGCAAAATATTTACCAGGAATTACACGATGATCTCGGCTGCAAGATTCCGAACAATGGCTATCTGGTCAAATGGGCGAAGCAAGGGGTGTTACTGCTAAATACCGTGCTTACGGTGCGTGCCCACGATGCAAACTCACATAAAGGTCACGGCTGGGAGAACTTTACGGATGCAATCATTCAGGCGGTGGATGCCGAAGATCGACCGATCGTATTCTTGCTCTGGGGAACGCCTGCAGGGCGGAAAGCAGAGATGCTGCACAATCCGAAGCATCTGATTTTAAAAGCGCCGCATCCGAGCCCGCTTTCTGCGTATCGCGGCTTCTTTGGATGCAAACACTTTAGCCAGTGCAACGATTTTCTCATAAGACATGGAGAGACGCTAATCGACTGGCAGATTGAAGATATTTAAATGAAATGGATGCGCTGCACTGTTTTTATGAGAGTGCAGCGCTTTTTCTATCTGGATTTATATTTTTTCGAATCCCTATTGAGGCAACGTAAAAAATGCGATATAATATAACGGTGATTGGAGTGATTCGATGAATGATTTTTTAAATAAACTGGAACGTAGATTTGGCCGGTTTGCGATACGCAATCTGATGTATTACATCATTGTGATCTATGCGGTAGGCGCTGTGATCGGCCTGATCAACGAAGAATTCTACTGGACGTATCTTTCGCTGGATGTCGGAAAGGTGCTTCACGGGCAGGTCTGGAGGCTGCTTACGTTCTTGTTAGAGCCATACAGCTTTACTTCACCCTTAAGCTTCCTGTTTTTGGTGATTGAGTTATCGTTCTACTATTATGTCGGAAGGAATCTGGAGCGCGCCTGGGGTGCATTCCGGTTTAACTTATATTATCTGTCCGGGTTACTTTTTAACATACTCGCGGCGTTTGTACTGTATTTTGTTTTCGGAGATATGATTTATCCGATCGGTATTTCCTACATCAGCCGTGCACTGTTTATGGCGTTTGCTGTGTTGTTCCCGGATGTCACGATTTTGTTGTATTTCATCATTCCGGTGAAGGCAAAGTGGCTGGGATATCTCTACGGCGCTTTCCTGATTTTCCGGGTGGTGGCTTGCTTCCTGTCCGGAACATCTGCAGGAATCACGCTTGGCATTGCCATCTTGCTTGCCGTGGCGAATTTCCTGATCTTTTTCTTCTCGAC
Source organism: Lachnospiraceae bacterium (assembly GCA_017480565.1). GTDB lineage: Bacteria > Bacillota > Clostridia > Lachnospirales > Lachnospiraceae > RGIG1588. The sequence goes on from JAFVAL010000055.1 coordinate 35,756, forward strand.
CAGGGATTATCACCGCATTTCCCCTGCAGAGATTAAGAGAAAAAGACAGTATCAGAGGCAGGTCAATCAGGCAAATAATGTCGTCAATTTCCCAAGACACCGCTGCACGATCTGCGGGCGGACGGAGAGAGATAACCGGGATCTCGAGTTTCGGTTTTGCTCAAAGTGCGAGGGAGATCATGAATATTGTCTGGATCATCTGTATACGCATGAGCATATCAAGACGTATATCAGTCCAGAGGAATCGTAACATAGTTGCTAGTTGAGGATTTCATATGATCAGATGGAGCGAGAAACTCGTTTATGATCCGCTCATCAAGCGATGGTCTGAAAGTATCAAAACCGGAATTGAGAAGAACAAGACGAAAGTCAGTTACACGGTGGTGACACTTCCGACCAATCCGAAGAACTTGTTGGATATCTACAAGGTGAAAGAGCTTCATAAACGGTTTTATGAGGACAAGGACATCGTCATTGTCGGTGTGGCGCTGGATCTGGAAGGTGCGAAAGACCTTGCCGTTCAGATTCTGGAGAAGAGCTACAAAGAGACCGGTGGATTTGCACTGAGAGATGCGTATGATCCGTTAAGAAGTGCCGGCGATCCCGGAGGGGGAGGTGCTTCATGATTGCGGTTTTACTCACCATTTTAAAAGTCATCGGCATCATTTTGCTGGTGATTTTAGGATTGATCCTTTTGATCCTTCTGCTGGTGTTATTCGTACCGTTCCGCTATCAGGTAAAAGCAGATGGGGAGGATAAGACCTGGGCTGCGAGGGCGAAGGTCGGATGGCTTGGCTATCTTTTGCAGGCAAATGTGATCTTTGAAGAGATGAAGCTTCAGATCCTGGCAAAAGCATTTGGCATTAAGGTCTTTGATTCTGGGGCAAAGCCGCTTGGCAAACAGGCAAAGCAGGAAGAGAAGGAAGAACCGAAAGAGACGAAAGCCGAAGAAGAGAAAGCCGAAGAAACAGCCGAGGAAGAAAAAGTAGAAGTAGAGAAAACAGAAGAAAAGGGAGAGTCATCGGAAGAGACCGCCCTCAATGCTTCGATGGAAGAAGAAGTGACCGAGGAGATTGTCCTAGGGACAGAGCCGGTGGAAGAGCCGGATGCCGATGTTTTCTCAGACTTTGGCGCTCATACGGATGTGACGCTGGGAGCGACAGAAGAAGCAGGCGAGAAGCAATCCGAGAAGCACGAGAGTATTTCTCTGTGGAACCGATTGGATTCGATCTACGAGACGATCGATGGGATCCTTGATAAGGTGGAGCCTATCCTAGAGTTTTTACAGGAAGATGACACGAAGGATCTCTTTGGCGGGTTCTTTGGAACGATTGGACGGATTTTCAAGCACATTTTGCCAAACAGGCTTTCCGGAGATCTGAGGGTAGGTACAGGAGATCCGGTGGACACGGCAAAGATCGTGGCGGTGATGTCCCTGCTTTATCCGAAACTTCCAGAGAAGTTTCATTTTGAAGGATATTTTATAGATAAAAAGATTGCGGCTGACGATCTGACGATCAGTGGACGCATCCGCATCGGCAGCATGGTAGGCATGCTGATCGGACTGGTACTCAAAGGCTATACGCTTCGCACGATCAAGCGTGTGAAGGCACTGTTAAAGACATTAAAAGAACAACCGCAGGAGGGTTAAGATCATGGCAAAGGAAAATAACAGCTTTAAGGATACGGTAGGCGCATTATTTGCAGGCATGGAGGAGTTTATCACTTCCAAGACGGTTGTCGGAGAGCCGATTAAGACCGAGGACGGAACGATCGTCATTCCGTTTGTAGAGGCTTCGTTTGGTATCGGTGCAGGTGCTTCAGATTCCAGCACGAAGAGAAGCAGCGGCAGCGGCGGCATGGGCGGCAAGATCTCCCCGAGTGCAGTCTTAGTTTTAAAGGATGGTTCGAGCAAATTAGTCAATGTCAAGTATCAGGATAGCCTGACGAAGGTCATGGATCTTGTACCCGATGTTGTCAATCGAATCACGAACCGCGGCGCGGCAAAGAACGCTGAGATGAGTGATGCAGGCAGTGAAGTGATCCGCGAAATGAAGGCAGAAGAATAAGCCATTGCAACTTTTAAAAAAAGTTCTTGCATTTGTGCGCGCCTTTTGCTAGAATATGTTCGTTGTCTGAGCATTGAAGCGTTGCTTGGAAATAAGATATGAGGAGGTGCAGTCATGGCTAGATGTGCTATTTGCGATAAGGGTGCTCATTTCGGTATTAAGGTGAGCCATTCTCATAGAAGAAGCAATAAGATGTGGAAATCGAACGTTAAGTCTGTTCGCGTGATGACAGAGCAGGGTGCTAAGAAGATGTATGTTTGTACTTCTTGCCTTAGATCCGGTAAAGTTGAGCGTGCATAAGCCACAATCACAAGGAGACAAAACCCCGGGGAATGATCACCTGGGGTTTTCTTTTTCAACCTTTTGCGTTATACTAAGTAGCGAAGTCCGTTTTACGATGTATTTTCGATAGAAAGAGGATGGCGATGAAGAAACATATCAGCTCACAAAAAGGTGAGATTTTATTTGAACAGGATGTCATTGCGAAGTATGCAGGACTCAGCGCATCGGAGTGTTTCGGTGTTGTGGGACTTGCTTCCGTGAATATGAAGGACGGTCTTGCCAGACTGTTAAAGAATGAGAATATCACGCAGGGTGTCACGCTGAATGCAGATGAAGATGGCATCCGTCTTGACCTCCATATTATCGTTGCGTACGGCGTCAGCATTTCTGCGGTGGCAGACAATCTGATGAAGGATGTGAAGTACCGTGTGGAAGATTTCTGCGGTATCAAGGTGAAAGAAGTCAACGTCTACGTTGAGGGCGTGCGTGTCCTTGACGAGGAAGACTGAAGTCGTTGAGATAGGGAGGATAATCAAGTGATTCATTCAATGAATGCCGAGATGGTGAAGAAGTGCTTTTTGGCAGGCGCTGCGGGCTTGAATGACCGTAAAGAATATATCAATGAACTGAATGTATTCCCGGTTCCCGACGGCGATACCGGTACGAATATGACGATGACAATCATGTCCGCGGTCAAAGCGGTCGGTGCAGTGGAGAATCTGACGATGGCCAACTTATGTAAGGCCATTTCCAGCGGTTCTCTTCGCGGTGCGAGAGGTAACTCCGGTGTGATTTTGTCACAGCTGCTTCGTGGTCTTACGAAGGAACTCAGAGACTACGATGAGATCGATGTTCCGACATTTGCTGCTAGCTTTAAGCGTGCAAGCGATACCGCGTATAAGGCGGTCATGAAGCCGAAAGAGGGAACGATCCTGACGGTTGCCAGGGGCGGTGCAGAGAAGGCTTTGGAGCTTGCAGATCAGACCGATGATCTGGAAGTGTTCTTTGGCGAGATCATTTCCTATATGGACGAAGTGCTTGAGGGAACACCTGAGCTTTTGCCTGTTTTAAAGGAAGCCGGCGTTGTGGATTCCGGCGGCACCGGTCTTGTAACCATCATGCACAGTGCTTATGATGCGTTGCTTGGCAAGATTACGGTCGAGACGCCTGTGATGACACAGAGTGCACCGGAAGGGAAGAAGGCGAAGAGAGAAGCCATTTCCACCGATGATATCAAGTTCGGCTACTGCACAGAGTTTATTATCATGTGCAACCGTGAGTTTACCGAAGAGATGCAGGCAGATTTCCAGGCTTATCTAGAGTCTCTCGGCGATTCTTTGGTGCTTGTTGCGATGGATGACCTTGTCAAAGTCCATGTACATACCAATCATCCCGGCCTTGCCTTTGAGCGCGCACTTACCTATGGTGAATTGACTTCCATGAAGATCGATAACATGCGCGAAGAGCACAAGGAGACGCTCTTTACTGAAGAAGAAAAGGAAGAAGCCTACGCGAAGAAGGAAGAGAAGAAAGCTCCCGAGATGCCGCACAAGGCTTATGGATTTATCAGCGTGGCGTCCGGAGATGGCCTGAGTGAGATCTTTACGGAGCTTGGAGCAGATTATCTGATCCAGGGTGGTCAGACCATGAATCCGAGTACGGAAGATATGCTGGCAGCCATCGACCGTGTCAATGCAGATACGATCTTCATTCTGCCGAACAATAAGAATATCATTCTGGCGGCAGAGCAAGCTGCAAAACTGACGGCAAAGTCTGATTCCGGCAAGCAGATCGTTGTCATTCCGACCAAGACGATTCCGCAGGGGATTGCAGCGCTGATCAATTTTGTTTATGACAAGTCCGTGGAAGAAAACACCGAGGGAATGACGCAGGCAATCCATGAGATCAAGTCCGGCGAAGTGACCTATGCGGTGCGTGATACGTCCGTGGATGGAAAGGAAATCCATCAGGGGGATCTGATGGGCATCGGGGATCACGGCATCATCGCAGTTTCAAAGCATGTGGATGAGACTGTTGTTGCGATGCTTGAAGAGCTTGTGGATGAAGATTCCGAGATGATCACCCTTTATTACGGTGGGGACATTACTGAAGAGGATGCCGAGGCACTCGCCGAGGAACTTCGCGGCCGTTATGAAGAAGACGATGTCGAAGTGGAAGTCCATGCCGGCGGTCAGCCCATCTATTATTACATTTTATCTGTTGAGTAAAAACCTGCCGCGCACGAAAAGGGTGCGCGGCTTTTTCAAATTATGAATTCGGTGAAGATGATGGAACGAACTGATTCGCTTGAAAAGATTAAGGGTGTAGGGCCAAAGAAGGCGGAATTATTTGCAAAGATCGGGATTCAGACGATTGGAGATTTGATCGATCATTATCCTCGTTCGTACGATCGCTATGGGGAGATTGTGCCTGTGTGTGATGTACAGGAAGGTTCACTGCAAATCATCTCTGTGAGGTTAAAAAGTACTCCCAGTGTGCAACGCTACAATGGGCTGACTGTTGTCACGGTGCTTGCCTATGATGAGACCGGACAGATTCGTCTGACCTGGTTTAACATGCCTTACATCCGTCAATATCTGAAAATGGGAACATCCCTGCTTCTTCGCGGAACGATCCGTTACAAGAGAAATCAATATGTGATGGAGCAAGCGAAGTTCTTGACCATGCAGGATTATTTAAACAAAAAAGAAATCTTGCTTCCGATCTATTCCTTGACGGCAGGGCTTACGAATCATGCGGTTACGCAGGCGATGACAGCTGCGATCAACGAGGTTCCGATCCAGAAAGACTATCTGTCTGCCGCGGTGCGAAAGGAATACGATCTCTTAGAGCGCAGCAAAGCGGTCAGGGAGATTCATTTTCCGCGCACGTATGAATCCATGTTGGGAGCAAGAAGACGGCTGGTGTTCGATGAATTCTTCCGGTTTAGCTTGTATCTGCGCATGCTAAAGGAGGAGAACAGGCAGACGGTTTCTGCGTATCAAGTCACTGAGACGTCCCTGGCAGAGCGAGTCAAACATGAGCTTCCCTATGAACTGACCGGCGCGCAGGAGAAGGTCTGGGCAGAGATGCAAAAGGATCTTGCAAGTGGCTATGTGATGAACCGGCTGATCCAAGGTGATGTCGGCTCCGGCAAGACGATTCTTGCGGTGCTGGCATTGCTTGCTTGTATTGATGCGGGATATCAGGGCTGCATGATGGCACCGACGGAAGTGCTTGCGAGACAACATTATGAGAACTTTGTGAAACTGCTGGCTCCTTATGGTGTGCGGGTCACACTTTTGGTCGGTTCGATGACTGCCAAGGAAAAGAGAGAGGCCAAAGAAGCGATTATATCGCATCAGACCGATCTGATTGTGGGTACACACGCAGTGATTCAGGACAATGTAACCTTCGATCATCTTGCGCTGGTGATCACCGATGAACAACATCGTTTCGGTGTCGGGCAAAGGCAGGCGCTCACGAAAAAAGGCGAAGAACCGCATGTGCTCGTGATGAGTGCTACGCCGATTCCACGAACCCTTGCCATGATTCTCTATGGGGATATGGATCTGTCGGTGGTGGATGAAAAGCCGGCAAATCGCCTGCCGATCAAGAATGCGGTCGTCGACACCAGATATCGCCCCACGGCGTATAGATTTATCCAAAAGCAGGTCATGGAAGGGCGCCAGGCGTACATTATCTGTCCAATGATCGAAGAAGATGAAGATCTGGATGTGGAAAATGTGATCGATTACGCGAAGTCATTGACCATGATTTATGGAGATGCGGTCAGGGTTGCTGCGCTTCACGGTCGGATGAAGGCCTCGGAGAAAAATGAGGTGATGCAGCGATTTGCCCAAGGAGAGATTGATGTATTGGTTTCCACCACGGTCGTGGAAGTGGGCGTAGATGTGCCAAATGCGACGGTGATGATGATAGAAAACGCGGAACGCTTCGGCCTGGCACAGCTGCACCAGTTACGAGGACGTGTCGGGCGAGGGGAATACCAATCCTACTGCGTTCTTGTCAGTGGTACTGCCAAAGAAGAGACGAAAAAACGACTCGAAATCTTAAATCACTCCAATGACGGTTTTGAGATTGCAAGAGAAGATCTAAAACTGCGTGGCCCTGGAGATTTCTTTGGGATCCGGCAGAGCGGAGATCTGGAGTTTGCAATCGGAGATATCTGGAATGATGCAGAGATCTTAAAATCAGCCGCAGATCTGGCCTCAAAGACAGATCTTGCATCTCTGGGCGATCGGGATCCTGACTTCCTGAAAAACAACGGTTGTTTTGCGGATGCATTTACCTTATAATGAGGATTGTATCCGATTGATTTCTCAGTTTGGGAGGCGAAGATGAAAAGAAATATTTTGGTGGTTATGCCTGCAGATGAAGGACACAAGGAACTGTTAAAGAGCAAGGCAGGAGAGGCAGAGTTTGTATTTACAACGCCAGAAGAAGCAACAAGCGAGATGATTGAGAATGCGCATATCATCGTGGGAAATGTTGCGCCTTCGTTGTTATCCGGATGTAAAAACCTGGAACTGGTACAGCTTTGCAGTGCCGGTACCGACGGTTACACCGCGGATGGCGTCATTCCGAAAGGAGCCGTGCTTTGTAATGCGACGGGGGCCTATGGGCTTGCCATTTCTGAACATATGCTTGCCTGTGTCCTGGCGCTGAAGAAGAAATTAAACCTCTATATCAACAATATGAGTTCGCCGGTGTGGCGCGATGAAGGACCGGTTGGCGGGATCATTGGTTCAACTGTGCTGATCATAGGTCTTGGCAACATCGGAACCGAATTTGCAACACGGATGAAAGCACTTGGTGCAAAAACGATCGGCGTCGTGCGCACGAAGAGAGAAGCGCCGGAATGCGTGGATGAGCTGCACACGATGGAGGAGCTTCCGGAACTGATTGGAAGAGCAGATGTTATCACCTCCAGTCTTCCGGGAACGAAGGCAACATATAAGATCTATAACAAAGATTTTTTTGCGAAAATGAAGTCGTCTGCGATCTTTATCAATGTTGGACGCGGTACAGCCGTGGATACGGATGCGCTTATTGATGCACTGAATCAGGAAGTGATCGCGGGTGCTGCGCTTGATGTCACCGATCCGGAACCGTTGCCGGAGGATCATCCGCTCTGGGGAGCAAAGAATCTGATCCTCACACCTCATGTCTCCGGCGGATATCATATGAAGCAGACATGGGATACGATCATCGAGATTGCAGCCCATAATATTGACGTGACCGTCCATGGCGGAGAGCTTCACAGTGTGATCGATATGCAAACCGGTTACAGAAAACGCAGTTAATGTGGTTTTTTAAGAAAATCCTCAGGAAAACCACAAAAAGAAGTGGTTGAATCTTGTGACTGTTTGCGATAAACTAAAAGTTGATTTGAAGGTAGAAAGGGATAGGAGGTTCTTTAGATGCGTGTCATAGCCGGAAGTGCAAGACGGATCGGTTTGGTTACACCGCAAGGCGATGGGACGAGGCCAACCACAGACCGGATCAAAGAGACCTTATTTAATATCTTATCTCCGAGCCTTGCAGATGCATCTTTTCTGGATTTGTTTGCGGGAAGCGGCGGCATCGGCATTGAAGCATTAAGCAGAGGTGCTGCGTCTGCGGTCTTTGTTGACCGGGACGGTGATGCAATTGCCTGCATCGAAGAGAATCTGAGGCGGACACATTTGGCAGAACGAGCGACGGTGAGAAGAGAACCTGCGCTCGGTGCATTATCTCGTCTGGAGGGCAGAGGGGAAGCGTTCGACTTTATTTTCTTAGATCCGCCGTATGGCAAGGGGTTAGAACGAGAAGTGATCACCTACCTTGCAGATTCGTGTCTGGTCAATGATCAGACTTGGATCATTGTGGAAGCAAAGACAGAAGAGGACTTCTCCTGGGTCGATGCGTTAGGCTTTGAGATTGACCGGGAGAAAGTCTATGGTACAAACAAGCATCTTTTCCTCGGAAGGAAGAGATGATGGAGGGTTTCAATGAAGATCGCATTGTATCCGGGAAGTTTTGATCCGGTGACGCTTGGTCATTACGATGTCATTTGCCGCGCATCAAAGCTTGTCGATCGGCTGATCATCGGTGTGTTAAAAAACACCAACAAGAATGCCCTGTTTTCGGAGGAGGAACGTGTGGAGATGATCCGCACGCTGACGAAGGATCTTCCGAATGTGGAAGTGGCTTCCTTCCACGGGCTGACGGTAGACTACGCGAAAGAGCGCGGTGCCAGATTTCTGGTGCGTGGCCTTCGGGCGGTCACCGATTTTGAATATGAACTACAGATGGCACAGACCAACCACAAGATTGCGCCGGATATCGATACATTGTTTTTTACAACCAGTGTACAGTACGCATACGTCAGTTCCAGCATTGTCAAGGAAGTAGCTTCGTATGGGGGAGATATCAGCGGATTTGTAGCACCGGAGATTGTGCCGCTTGTATACGAGAAATATCACATAACGAATGGAGAAAAAGAACATGGCCAGCAGCAGAATTGAAGAGTTGATTGAGGATATTTACGAGTTTGTAGAAAGCTGCAAGATGCAGCCGTTATCCTCGACGAAGGTAGTCGTTCCGAAGGATGATCTGTATGATCTGCTTGACGAACTGAGACTGAGCATTCCGGATGAAGTCAAGAAGTTCCAGAAGATCATTGCCAACCGCGATGCGATCTTAAATGACGCAGAGTCGAAGGCGAATTCGATGATCCGTGAGGCAGAAGCGCAGGTTCAGCAGATGATCAGCGAGCATGAGATCACAAAGGATGCATATGCACGTGCAGATTCGATCATCAGCCAGGCAACCGCGGAAGCTGCACAGATCCGCGCAGAGGCGAATGATGAGGCGTCTGCAGTCCGTAAGGCAGCAATGGGTTACACCGGTGATATGCTCAATAACTTAGAGGGGATTCTCTCTTCCGCGATCAACGATACGCAGTCTACCTATGAGAGCCTGTTAGATGCACTGCACGCACATCATGACACGGTGGTTGGCAACCGCAATGAGCTTTATGGCAACCCTTCTTATGATGTCGATCCGGTCGATACCATCATGAACGAAGGCAACACCGGCAGTGGCGATGCGATCGACGATTACAGCGACACCGATTTTATGTCTCATATCAACTAATTTGACACACAACTGTTGGATGGCAGGATCATAGAAAGGAAGAGGGAACTCTTCCTTTCTTGGAATGTAGGAAAACACGTTAGATTGTTTGGAAAAGTATGGTTGTAGCAGGTTTGGACGTCGGAACGACGGGATGTAAGTGCAGTGTCTATTCGGATCAGGGAGAACTGAAAAAAGAAGCGTACCGCGAATACATTTTCCCGGAAGCATGCGGTGACCGTGAGCTGGATGCAGCCGTGATCTGGCAATGCGTGAAGGAAGTGATCCGCGAGGCTGCGCTGGTTTCAGATCCGCTAAAGGGAATTGGGGTTGCTTCCATGGGAGAGGCGGCCGTGCTTTTAGATGAAGCAGATCAGCCGCTTTGCAGACCGATTCTTTACTTTGATCCGAGGGGGCAAGAACAGATTGACCGTGTGATCGCTGCGCTTGGAGAAGAGAGACTCTATCAGATTACGCGGATGCGCCCGGAGAAGATTTACACGATCACTAAGATCATGTGGGAGATGGACCGGGATCCAGAGATCATAAAGAAGGCAGCGCATTTGCTCCTCATGCAGGATTATATCGTGTATATGTTAAGCGGTGTCGCACAGATTGATTATACGCTGGCGACGAGAACCTATGCATTTGACATGAACCGAATGACCTGGAGCGATGAAATCTTAGATGTATGCGGGATTCCAAAGAACCTATGGTCCAAATGTGTTCCTACGGGGACACCAGCCGGGTATGTGAAGAAGGAAGTCGCAGAAGAACTGGGACTTTCGAAAGACCTGCTGGTTGTGACCGGTGCACATGATCAACCGGCAGCGACGATCGGAAATGGTGTGCTTTATGAAGGGATCGGTTCTGACAGTACCGGGACGAACGAGTGCATCACGACGGTTTTTGAAGGCAAGAAGCATCCAGATTATCTGAAAAGTTCAGAGATCTCTTGTGTGCCTTATGTGGTTGCCGATACCTACACGACGGCGGTCTTTTCATTTGCTGGCGGCGGGATGTTAAAGTGGTACCGCAAGCAGCTTGGCAAATGGGAAGCGAAGATTGCGAAGGAACGCGGCATCGGTTTTTATGACCGGATGGATGAGATTCTCCCGAAGGAACCGACAGAACTTCTTGTCTTTCCCTATTTCCTTGGAAAAGGTGCGCCGGATATGCATCCGAGGGCGCGTGCGTGCTTCATCGGTCTGACGATGGAGACGACGTCGGAAGAGATTTACCGGGCTTTGATGGAAGGCGTCAGCTACGAGCTCCGCATGGGCCTTGATTATCTGAAAGAGCAAGGGATCGTTGTCAAAGAACTGCGTGCGACCGGCGGTGGTGCGAGATCTGAGAATTGGCTGCAGATCAAGGCTGACATCTATGGTATGCCGGTGCACACGATGAAGGTGCAGGAAGGCGGCAATCTTGCCTGTGGGATGTTGGCTGCGATTGCGGTGGGCATTTATCCGGATCTTGAGAGCGCAAGCAAGGCATTTATCCATGTGGATAAGACCTATCTGCCGGATCCGAACCGGAAGGCATTTTACGATAAACAGTATGCTTTGTACCGTACGCTGGTACCAAAGCTTCACGATATTTATGATACATAAGTGGAGGTGAATCAAATGAAGTGTCCATTTTGCGGAGAAGAGAACACCCGCGTCATCGATTCCAGACCGTCGGATGAGAATAATTCCATTCGTCGTAGAAGACAGTGTGATTCCTGCAGAAAGCGTTTTACCACGTATGAGAAGGTGGAGTCCATCCCGCTCATTGTCGTAAAAAGAGATAATAACAGAGAGACGTATGACCGTTCTAAAATCGAAGCTGGCATCTTAAGATCGTGTCATAAACGTCCGATCTCTGTGGATCAGATCCGTGCGCTCGCAGATGAGGTGGAAAATGAGATCTTCCGCCGTGAGGAGAAGGAGATTCCGAGCGCAGTCATCGGCGAGATCGTCATGGAGAAGCTAAGAGAGCTGGATCCGGTTGCGTATGTGCGTTTCGCGTCTGTCTACCGTGATTTCAAGGATGTCAATACATTCATGGATGAATTAAAACAGTTTTTGGATAATTAAGCCAAGAAGAGGAGGATGAATCATCATTCTCCTCTGTTCTTTTTTGCAATCATTTGGTATAATCAAATGTGCGAGAGCTCCTCTTTCTAGGAGAGGAGAATATATGTACAACAAAGTACAAAGTGCTGTGCTTCACGGGATGGAGGTTCATCTCGTGGAAGTACAGGCAGACATTTCTGAAGGACTGCCTGTCTTTGACATGGTTGGTCTTCCCGGGTCTGAAGTCAAAGAATCCAGAGAGCGGGTGCGCACGGCGCTTCGCAACAGTGGTTTTCGGATCCCTCCGAAACGGATCACGGTGAATTTATCACCGGCAGATTTAAAGAAGGAGGGGACTGCCTTTGACCTTCCTATCGCCGCGGCCATTCTGCGCGGTATCACAAACATTCCGGATGCCTTTGAAAATGGAATTATCATCGGTGAAGTAGGCCTTGATGGAAGCGTCATTCCGGTGCGAGGTGCGATTTCGATTGCCAAACATGCACAAGCGCTCGGCTACTGCCGCATTCTTTGTGCGAAAGAAAACGCGGAAGAGTGCAGAAACACGGCGAAGCTTTCGTGCATTGGGGTAAGTTCACTAAAGGAGATGGCTGCGTATCTACAGGAAGGGACATTGCCCCCACAAGAGAGTTGTATAACGGAGGAAACCATGCCTTCTTTGCCGGACTTTTCGGATCTTGCCGGACTGGAAGTGGCAAAGAGAGCCGCAGAGATTGCTGTGGCTGGACGACATCATTTTCTGATGGTGGGACCGCCTGGTGCGGGAAAGACGATGATTGCAAAGAGAATGATGAGTATCTTTCCAGCATTAAACGATGAGGAACGCAATCTGCAGGCAGAACTTCTTAGCATTATGGGACTGCCGGCCTTGTCGCCAGACCGTCCGTTTCGATCACCTGATGCTTCAGTGACTGCGGCTGCCTTTTTAGGCGGTGGACAAAAGATGCTCCCGGGAGAGATGGTGCTTGCCAATGACGGAATCTTGTTTCTGGATGAACTTCCTTCGTATCCGAGCAGGATCTTGGATCTGCTTCGCATTCCTATGGAAGAGGGAAAGGTGATCCTTACGCGTAAGAACGGTGCCTACGAGTTTCCGGCAGATTTCATGTTTGTCGGCGCGATGAATCCTTGTCCTTGCGGATTCTATCCAGATATGCAGCGCTGCAAATGTACTCCGGATCAGAGAATTCGTTATCGCAGACGCGTCGATGGGCCTTTGTTGGATCGGATCGATCTGTATCTTTCACTGCAGCCAATGGATTATGAGGGAATCTCCGGTGGACGCGGATGTGGGGAGAACTCCGAGACGATACGAGGACGCGTTACACAGGCCTGGGAACGCCAACAGAATCGTTATGAGAAGGAGAAGTTTCATTTTAATGCACGGATGCCTGCAGAAAAGATCCCAGTATACTGTGCGCTTGGCAGGACGGAGCAAAGTCTGATGGAGCGATATTATAAACGATATCGGTTGTCTGCGAGAGCTTACCATAAAGTGTTAAAGGTTGCACGTACGATCGCGGATCTTGACGGATCAGATCAGATTCGTTCAGCACATCTGACGGAGGCGATTCATTTGCGATGTGATGATCCGGAAGCAGAAGGGAGACTGAAACGATGACAAAGCGAGAACTGTGGTTTTGGCTTTCCGGGATACCAGGAATCGGTGCGATGACGGCAAGAGCCTTGTTAAAGGAATATGGTTCTTTAGAGGAACTCTGGAAGCTTAAGACAGAGATCGTAGAAGAAAGCGGACTGATGAATCTAAGACAGAAGAACGCTTTTTTGTACTCACGGGAGAAAGATGCCATAAAGCGTCGATTTGATGAAATGACGCGTCTTCGGATTGAGATGGTGACCTGCGAAGAGGACATTTACCCGAGTCGGTTAAAGATCCTTTATGACGCCCCGATCGTGATCTATTATAAAGGGAAGCTGCCGGACGAAGATACGCCAACCATCTCGATGGTCGGTGCCAGAGATTGTTCCGGCTATGGCAGGGAGGTTGCCTTGCACTTTGCGGCCTCATTTGCCGATGCGGGCATCCAGGTCATCTCCGGACTTGCGAGAGGAATCGATGGTTTTTCACATCAAGGGGCTCTTGAGGCAAATGGACGCACCTTTGGCGTGCTTGGATGTGGCGTGGATCAGTGTTATCCAAGGCAGAATCTGGATCTTTATCTGGAGATGATGGAAAAAGGTGGTGTCTTATCGGAGATGATACCGCAGACCAAACCGCTGCCGGCAAATTTCCCGATGAGAAATCGTATCATCGCTGCACTCGGTGATGCGATCCTGGTGGTGGAAGCCAGAGAAGAGAGTGGATCTTTGATTACAGTAGACCAAGGACTGGAACTGGGAAAAGACATTTATGCGATTCCAGGGAGGATCATGGATCCTTTGAGCGCAGGATGTCACCATCTGATTCGAAACGGCGCGATTTTAGCACAGTCTCCGGCGGATGTTTTGGCCGGATTTGAGCATTATGAACAGCTAACGCTTCCGCTTTCCGGCGGGAAATTGGTACTTGATTCGAAAGAAGAAAAGGTGTATGCTTGTCTGGACTTGGTGCCAAAAAACACTCAGTTTATCGTGAATGAAACAGATTTAACACCTCAGGAAGTCATGGAGTGTCTGGACCGTCTGGAATTTAGAGGACAGGTGCGAGAGGCGTCCAGAGGATATTATATGAAGGCCGGCCTGTTTTAAGACCGGGCTCTTTTTGGAGGAAATGTTCCCATGCCAAGATATCTTGTCATCGTGGAGTCGCCCGCAAAGGCGAAGACAATTAAGAAGTTTCTCGGCTCTTCTTATACCGTAGAGGCGAGCAACGGCCATGTTAGAGACCTTCCCAAGAGTCAGCTGGGATTTGATCCGGAGCATGGATTTGAACCGAAGTATATCACCATTCGTGGGAAAGGTGATCTTCTGGCACATTTAAGAAAAGAAGTGGCCAAAGCGGATAGAGTCTATCTCGCAACGGACCCTGACCGTGAGGGAGAAGCGATTTCGTGGCATCTAGCAGCTGCGCTTAATTTGCAGGATAAAAAGTACAGCAGGATTACATTCAATGAGATCACGAAGACCGCGGTGAAGGCTTCCATTAAGCAGGCGCGGGAGATTGACCAGAACCTGGTAGATGCCCAACAGGCCAGAAGAGTGCTCGACCGCATGGTGGGGTATTCGATCAGCCCTCTTCTCTGGAAGAAGATCAAGCGTGGCCTGTCCGCAGGAAGAGTCCAGTCGGCGGCGCTTCGCATCATCTGTGACCGTGAAAATGAGATCGCTGCCTTTATTCCGCAGGAATATTGGAGCATTGATCTTACCTTTGGCGCGGAGAAGGGCAAGAAATCGTTTACCGCCCATTATTTTGGCGAAGGAGATCAAAAGAGAGACATTTCTTCGAAGGAAGAAGCGGATGCAATCCTAAAAGATCTTACGGATGCTTCTTATGTCGTCAATGAAGTAAAGCGCGGCGAACGGATGCGTCAGGCTCCTCTGCCGTTTACAACGAGTACGCTGCAGCAAGAGGCCGCAAAGACGCTTGGATTCCCGACACAAAAGACGATGCGTCTGGCGCAGCAATTATACGAAGGTGTGGATGTAAAGTCCCATGGAACTATCGGTCTGATCACGTATCTGCGTACGGATTCCACCAGAGTTTCGGAAGAAGCAGAAGGCGCGGCGAAGACATTTATCGAAGAGCATTACGGGGAAACCTATTATGCGGTCAATGAACGCAAGATTTCTTCTGGCAATAAGATTCAGGATGCACATGAAGCCATCAGACCTACTTACGTGGATCTGACGCCTGCGGCAGTGAAGGATTCTCTTCAGAGAGACCAGTTTCGGCTTTACCAACTGATCTGGAAGCGGTTTGTCGGCAGCCGCATGAAAGCTGCCGTCTACGAGACACTTTCGATGAAGATTGACAGTGGCTCACATCGTTTTACGTCCAGTGCGTCGCAGCTGAAGTATGATGGATTCCTTTCGGTGTACCAGCCGGATGAGGATAGCTGGGAGACGCAGGCACTGTCTGACGATTTGAGTGCTGGTACCGTATTAAATGCAGCGAAGGTGGATGCAAAGCAGCATTTTACACAGCCTCCGGCACATTACACGGAAGCTGCCCTGGTGCGCGCGATGGAAGAGCTTGGTATTGGAAGACCGAGTACCTACGCGCCGATTATCACAACAATTCTTGGCAGACGTTACGTTGTGCGCGAGAATAAGAATCTTTATGTGACAGAACTGGGAGAAGCGGTCAATCATTTGATGGTCGAAGGGTTTCCGAGCATCGTCGATGTCACATTTACAGCGAATATGGAAAGCCTGCTTGATGGTGTCGAAGAAGGCAACGTCAACTGGAAAACTGTGGTATCGAACTTCTATCCGGATCTGATGGAGGCTGTGAAGGAAGCGCAGGAGAATATGGATCAGATTAAGATCGAGGATGAGAAGACCGACGAGATCTGTGATGTGTGCGGCCGTCAGATGGTCATCAAGTATGGTCCGCACGGAAAGTTCCTTGCCTGCCCTGGCTTTCCGGAGTGTCGCAACACCAAGCCTTATCTGGAGAAGATCGGTGTTCCTTGTCCGCTTTGCGGGAAAGACATTGTGGTTCGCAAAACAAAAAAGGGACGTAGATACTATGGATGTGAGAACAATCCGGAATGCAGCTTTATGTCATGGTTTACGCCAACAAACGAGAAGTGTCCAAAGTGTGGAAATGTTCTTTTAAAACGTGGAAATCGCCTCGTCTGTATGAATGAAGAGTGCGGATTTGTCAAAGAAAACGAATAATATTGACAAGAATGCCGAAGGGGATCTCCTCTTCGGCATTGCCTTTTCTGATATTTTGAGAAAATTCCTGAAAACTTATTGCAAATATTTTATTAGAATGCTAAAATATGTATAAATAAATACAAATCACATTTTGACAGGAGGAATCTATGAGCGTTCAATTATTGGATAAAACAAGAAAGATTAACAAATTACTGCATAATAATCGTACACAGAAGGTTGTGTTTAATGACATTTGTCAGGTGTTAGGAGAGGTTCTCGACTCGAATGTATTTGTAATCAGCCGTAAGGGTAAGGTGCTTGGCTACGCTGCCAACGAGATCGTCCCTGAGCTTGGAACCAACCTGATTTGCACGGAAGTCGGAGAGCATGTGGATGATATGCTCAACGAGCGTTTCTTAAGCGTGTTGTCCACCAAGGAGAATGTCAATCTGATGACCCTGGGATTCGAGGCAGAGGAGATTGACCGGTATCGCGGTATCATTTCCCCGATCGATATTGCAGGCGAGAGACTGGGAACCCTGTTCGTTTATAAGACCGATACGCAGTATCTGATCGATGATATTATTTTGTCAGAGTATGGTACCACGGTTGTTGGTCTTGAGATGCTTCGTTCTGTATCTGAGGAGAATGCGGAGGAGATTCGTAAGCTTCAGGTGGTACGTTCTGCGATCGGAACACTGTCCTTCTCTGAGTTGGAAGCCATTCTTCACATCTTTGATGAGCTTGGCGGAAACGAAGGAATCCTGGTTGCAAGCAAGATTGCAGATCGTTTCGGCATCACCCGTTCGGTCATTGTCAACGCACTGCGCAAGTTTGAAAGTGCAGGTGTCATCGAGTCGAAGTCTTCCGGTATGAAGGGTACTTTTATCCGTGTTGTCAATGAGGCTGTATTTGACGAACTGGAGAATGTGCGCGAGACACAGATGGAAGAGATCGATTTTGACGAATAAGTTCTTAAAAAAGTACAGAAATCCGGGAATGTTTTGCGACATTTCCGGATTTTTTTCTTGCATCAGAACATGGTTTGTGCTAATATTTTCTGGTGACACTGCACGCGCGGGGATTTCTTTCAGGGTGCCTACGGGTCTGAGGGAAAGAAGAGACGCGCGCAAGAAAAACCAAAGGAGGAGAATAACATGAGCGTTATTTCTATGAAGCAGTTATTGGAAGCAGGTGTTCATTTCGGACATCAGACCAGACGTTGGAACCCTAAGATGGCTCCTTACATTTACACCGAGAGAAACGGGATCTATATCATCGATCTGCAGAAGTCGGTTGGTAAGGTAGACGAAGCTTATGCAGCAATTAAGGAGATCGTTGCAGACGGCGGCACCATTCTTTTTGTCGGCACGAAGAAGCAGGCACAGGATTCCATCAAGTCCGAAGCTGAGCGCTGCGGTATGTTTTATGTCAATGAGAGATGGCTTGGCGGTATGCTGACCAACTTCAAGACCATCCAGAGCCGTATTGCCCGCTTAAAAGAGATCGAGACCATGTCTGAGGACGGAACTTTTGATGTTCTGCCGAAGAAGGAAGTCATCGCTCTGAAGAAGGAGTGGGAGAAGCTTGAGAAGAACCTCGGCGGTATCAAAGAGATGAAGAGAGTTCCGGATGCAATCTTCGTAGTTGACCCGAAGAAGGAGAGAATCTGCGTTCAGGAAGCTCATACACTTGGCATCACTCTGATCGGTATTGCAGATACCAACTGCGATCCGGAAGAGCTTGATTATGTCATCCCCGGCAACGACGATGCGATTCGTGCGGTTAAGCTGATCACCTCTGCTATGGCAGATGCTGTCATCGAGGCGAACCAGGGCGTTCAGTACGATGAGGGCGAGCCGGTTGTAGCAGAAGACGAAGAGTAAGTGGATCGGAGGATTTCATTATGGCAATTACAGCTGCTGATGTTAAGAAGTTAAGAGAGATGACCGGTTCCGGTATGATGGACTGCAAGAAGGCTCTGACCGCAACCGATGGCGATATGGATAAGGCTGTTGAGTGGCTGCGTGAGAAGGGTCTTGCGACCGCTCAGAAGAAGGCTAGCAGAATCGCTGCAGAAGGTCTTGTTACCACGAAGATTTCCGAAGATGGCAAGAACGCTGTTGTCGTTGAAGTCAATTCTGAGACCGATTTCGTAGCTAAGAATGAGAAGTTCCAGGCATTTGTTGCCGATGTTGCTGCTCAGGCATTAAACACCGAAGCTGCAGATCTGGATGCTTTCCTTGCTGAGGCTTGGCAGGGCGGCGAAGGCACCGTTAAGGATGCTTTGGTTGCTCAGATCGCTGTCATCGGCGAAAACCTGAACATTCGTCGTTTCAAGCAGGTGAAGGAAGAGAATGGTTTCATTGCTTCCTACATCCATGCTGGCGGCAAGATCGGTGTTCTGGTTGATGTTGTGACCGATATCGTCAACGACGAGACCAAGGAGATGGCGAAGAATGTTGCAATGCAGGTTGCAGCGTTAAAGCCTCTTTATACCAGCGATGCAGAGATCGACCAGGATTACATTGACCGTGAGAAGGAGATTCTCTTTGTTCAGGCGAAGAACGAGAAGCCGGAAGGCAACGAGAAGATGTGGAACGGCATGGTCATGGGTCGTATCAAGAAGGAACTCAAGGAGATCTGCCTGTTAGATCAGATCTATGTCAAGGCAGAAGACGGCAAGCAGTCTGTTGGACAGTATGTAGCAGAAGTCGCTAAGGCTGTTGGCGGTCCTGTTGCTGTGAAGGGCTTTGTCCGTTTTGAGACCGGCGAAGGCATCGAGAAGAAGGAAGAAAACTTTGCAGAAGAAGTTGCAAAGCAGATGGGCCTTTAATTCTAAGAGATAAGACATGCAGGGGGATGAACTTTGGTTCATTCCCCTCTTTCCTTTTGTGGACAGTAAGATGAAGACGATTTTATTTGATTTTTCCGGTATGTATCCGGCTCATTTCCATTGCGACAAACGGATCGATTGTCGAGGTATCGAGGGGACGAATTTATACTGCAGTGAAGAGGCTGAGGAAGAGATCCGCACAAGAATTCGGCAAATGGGTGCGCCTGGGATTCATTTGATCGATCACGGCAATTATCATTATGTGAGCAAGCTTTTCCTGGATGTACTCGATGAGGAGTGTGATCTTGTTGTATTTGATCATCACACCGACATGCAGGCACCGGGGCTTTTCGATCTCTTAAGCTGTGGGAACTGGATTCGATCGGCAATGTTAAACAATAAAAAGATGCAGTCTATCTGTATCTTGGGACCATCTGAGCAGGCATTTGATGAGGTGGAAGCTGACTTAAGAGAGCGAGCACATTTTCTCTCAGAGCCTAAGCTCAAGATGAAGGGACGAGAGATTGGTACTTGGCTTCGCGAGAGGCTAAAAAGCAAAAACCTTTGGGTTTCAGTTGATCTGGATTTTTTATCGAAAAATGTAATTACGACGAATTGGGATCAGGGGAACTTTTCCTTGCAGGAATTAAAAGAGATGCTTTTAGAAGTGTGTTCGTTGCCTGGCCTTCTCGGCATCGATCTGTGCGGAGGCCATCCGGATACATTTGACGAAAGATCAGAGAATGTTTATGAAGAGCTGCTTGCTTTCTTGCAGTCTTTTGTTAAAATAAATGACAGAGATTAGGAGAGGGAGGAATATCCATGTTAACAAATGAACAGATGATCAACGACCTTGCCGGTGTTTGCCGATTTGCAAGTGTGGCCAAAGCCGATCCGGCAAATGAAACAGCGCCTTACGGTGAGGAAGTGCATAAAGCCCTGCTTTATATGTTAGATCTTTGCAAGAAGTTTGGTTTCCGCACGAAAAACTGTGATAACAAGATCGGCTATGCGGAGATTGGTGAAGGCGAAGAGATGATCGGTATCCTGGCACATCTTGACGTGGTTCCTGCAGGAGACGGCTGGATGTATCCCGCATACGATGCGACAGATACCGGAGAACGCATTTACGGGCGCGGCGTGTGCGATGATAAAGGACCTGCGATCGCTAGTGTGTATGCGATGAAGGATCTGTTGGATTCTGGCGTCGAGCTTAAGAGAAGAATTCGTATAATCTTCGGTCAGACCGAGGAAAATGGTGACTGGACCGATATGGAGTATTACAAAGAGACAGAAGAACTGCCTACCTTCGGATTTACGCCGGATGGCAATTTCCCTGCGATTTACGGAGAAAAAGGAATCTTCCATGCAGTCGTCTCGATGAATAAAAATGAGTCCGGTCTTGTGTGCGCCGAGGGTGGTGCCGCGGTCAATGTGGTACCGGATTATGCGAAGGCAGTGGTAGTAAAAGATGGTCAGGAAGTGACCTACGAGGCAACGGGAAAGTCCGCTCACGGCAGTACACCGGAAGAAGGTGTCAATGCGATTGCCAATCTGATGAAGAAGATGGCAGATGACGGTGTGAAGAGTAAATTCGTCGACTTCTTTAATACCTGCATCGGATTTGATGTCAACGGCGGCAAGGCGGGTGTTGGATTCTCGGATGAGCAGAGTGGTCTTCTGACCCTCAACGCAGGTGTAATTACGACGACAGAGGATGCGATCACACAGACACTGGATATTCGTCATCCTGTAACCATCTCGTCTGATCAGGTCTATGAAGGACTGATGAAGGCAATGGGATCGTTTGGCATTGCGATTTCTGATATTGCGACGCAGAAGGCCGTTTACATGGATAAAAACGGCGAGCTCATCACCACATTGGTCAACGTTTACCGCGAAGAAACGGGCGATATGACAGAGCCAATGGTGATTGGTGGAGGCACCTATGCGAAGGCAATGGATCACATCGTTGTGTTTGGCCCGATGATTTCCGGAAGGGAAGCGACAGAGCACCAGAGAAATGAGTATCTGTTAAAGGAGGATTTCCTTTTACTTCGAAAAATTTACGGAAAAGCCCTTTATAAATTGGCTGCGGAAGACTAAAATATCGCGTAAAATCAACATTTTCTGCAAATTTCCTCATGCAAAATTCTTCTTTTTCTGTTATAATATATGTGTTTCATAAAGGAAAGACAGAAAGGAAGGACGAAGATGTTCAAACCCGGTGACAGAATCATTTACGGGACAAATGGCGTCTGCGAAGTAGTCGAGATCACAACACTGAATATGAGCGGCGTGCCGTCGGATAAGAAGTATTATGTTCTTCGTCCGTGGTATCACCCTGAGCACAAGGTGTTTACGCCGATCGATAATCAGAAGGTTGTGATGCGTCCCGTAATGACGAAGAAAGAAGCATTGACACTGATTGATGAGATTCCTCAGATTCCGCAATTGATTGTGGAGTACGAAAGGATGCGGGAAGAGTGCTATAAGCAGGCGATCAGAGGCGGCGACTGCCGTACCATCATATCGTTGATTAAGGCATTGTATCTGAGAAGCCGTGAGAGAGAGAGTCAGGGCAGAAAAGCGACTGCGACCGATACCCGCTATTTTATGATGGCAGAGGATAATCTGCACTCGGAACTTGCCATTTCCTTAAACATTCCGAAGGAAGAAGTGAAGGAATACATCGGAGAGAAGCTGGGCACAGCTCAGATCGCATGATTTCTTTTGAAAGTTAATGCAGAAAGATTGAATAATTATTAATTTTTTGAGGCAATGCAATTTATGTATTGCCTCATTTCATTTCTTTGGTTATAATG
The DNA here is from genome assembly GCA_017480565.1 of Lachnospiraceae bacterium. Lineage (GTDB taxonomy): Bacteria > Bacillota > Clostridia > Lachnospirales > Lachnospiraceae > RGIG1588. The sequence goes on from JAFVAL010000055.1 coordinate 57,774, forward strand.
TTCCAGATGCTAAAAAATGCATATAATTACATGGGGGAATTGTATATGCCAAAGAGAACTGATATTCACAAGATACTTATCATTGGATCCGGTCCGATCATCATTGGCCAGGCTTGCGAATTCGACTATTCGGGAACGCAGGCTTGCAAAGCATTGCGTAAATTAGGTTATGAGATTGTTCTTGTCAATTCGAATCCTGCTACGATTATGACGGATCCGGAGACAGCAGACGTGACCTATATTGAACCTTTGAATGTAAATCGTTTGGAACAGATTATTGAGAAAGAAAGACCAGATGCCCTTTTGCCGAATTTAGGAGGACAGTCCGGTCTTAATTTATGTGAAGAATTATATTCCAAAGGGATTCTTGACAAGTACGGTGTCAAGGTGATCGGTGTGCAAGTGGATGCGATTCAGAGGGGAGAAGATCGCATCGAATTTAAGAACACAATGAACAGTCTTGGCATTGAGATGGCGCGCAGCGAGGTTGCTTATTCGGTCGAGGAAGCACTGGCAATCGCGGAAGAACTTGGATACCCCGTGGTTCTGCGTCCCGCCTATACGATGGGTGGTGCCGGCGGCGGTCTTGTCTATAACCGGGATGAGCTTCAGACGGTCTGCGCGCGTGGATTGCAGGCGAGCCTCGTTCATCAGGTGTTGGTGGAAGAATCGGTGCTTGGCTGGGAAGAACTGGAACTGGAAGTCGTCCGTGATGCTAAAAATAACATGATCACGGTGTGCTTTATCGAAAACATTGATCCCTTGGGCGTACATACCGGTGACTCGTTCTGTTCTGCACCGATGTTGACGATCTCTGAAGAGTGCCAGAAGAGACTGCAGGAACAGGCCTATAAGATTGTCGAGGCCATTCAGGTGATCGGTGGAACAAATGTGCAGTTTGCGCATGATCCCGAGACGGATCGCATCATTGTCATTGAAATCAATCCGAGAACATCTCGCTCCTCGGCGCTTGCTTCCAAAGCGACAGGGTTCCCGATCGCGCTTGTCTCGGCGATGCTTGCTTGTGGACTAACGTTAGATGAGATCGAATGCGGCAAGTACGGAACGCTTGACAAATATGTACCGGATGGGGATTATGTCGTCATCAAATTTGCCCGCTGGGCCTTTGAAAAGTTTAAAGGGGTAAAGGATCAGCTTGGCATACAGATGCGTGCGGTCGGTGAAGTCATGAGCATCGGAAAGACCTATAAGGAAGCCTTCCAGAAGGCGATCAGAAGCCTTGAGACGGGCCGTTACGGACTGGGGCATGCAAAGAATTTTGAAACCAAGAGCAAAGAAAGCCTGATCCGTCGGCTGACCGATGCCTCCTCGGAGAGACATTTCATCATGTACGAGGCACTCAGAAAAGGTGCAACCGTTGAAGAGATTTACGAGATCACCAAGGTAAAGCCTTACTTTATCGAGCAAATGAAGGAGCTTGTGGAGGAAGAGGAGGAGATGCTGCGCTTCCGCGGCGGCATGATTCCGGATGCTTTGCTCATTCAGGCGAAAAAAGATGGTTTCTCTGACAAATATATCAGCCAACTCTTGGAGATCACAGAGGCTGAAGTTCGTGAAAAACGATTAGAGCTTGGTGTGACGGAGGCCTGGGAAGGCGTTCATGTGAGTGGAACGCAGGATGCGGCTTATTATTACAGCACATACAATGCGCCAGATCGTTCCACTGCCTCTGATAAGCCAAAGATCATGATTCTAGGCGGCGGCCCAAATCGGATCGGACAGGGCATTGAGTTTGATTACTGTTGTGTGCATGCAGCGCTTGCGCTGAAGAAATTGGGATTTGAGACGATCATCGTCAACTGTAATCCGGAAACAGTTTCGACAGACTATGATACCTCCGATAAACTGTATTTTGAGCCATTAACGCTGGAAGATGTCTTAAGCATTTACGAAAAAGAAAAGCCTCTTGGTGTGATCGCACAGTTTGGCGGACAGACACCGCTCAACCTTGCCGATGACCTGGAGAAAAATGGAGTGAAGATTCTGGGGACAGCACCTTCGGTTATTGATCTGGCAGAAGATCGAGATCTGTTCCGGGAAATGATGGAAAAGCTGGAGATTCCGATGCCGGAATCTGGTATGGCGGCGACGGTCGAGGAAGCGCTCGCAATTGCAGGAAAGATAGGTTATCCAGTGATGGTCAGACCTTCCTTCGTGCTTGGCGGACGCGGCATGGAAGTTGTCTATGACGATGAGAGCATGGTGGAATATATGCATGCTGCTGTGGGCGTTACCCCGGATCGTCCGATTTTGATCGACCGTTTCTTAAATCATGCGCTTGAGTGCGAGGCGGATGCGATTAGTGACGGAACCCATGCATTTGTGCCTGCGGTGATGGAACATATCGAGCTGGCGGGTGTGCATTCCGGCGACTCCGCGTGCATGATCCCGAGCAGACACATCTCCGAAAAGAATCTTGAAACGATCAAAGAGTATACAAAGAAGATCGCGGTGGAGATGGGCGTCAAAGGCCTGATGAATATGCAGTATGCGATCGAAAATGACAAGGTTTATGTGCTGGAGGCGAATCCGAGAGCGTCCCGCACCGTGCCGTTGGTCTCGAAAGTCTGCAACATCCGGATGGTACCGCTTGCGACCGAGATTATCACATCAGAATTGACGGGGAAACCTTCGCCTGTTCCGGCGCTAAAGGAGCAGGAGATTCCTTACTATGGTGTGAAGGAAGCAGTCTTCCCGTTCAATATGTTTCAGGAGGTAGACCCTATTCTTGGACCAGAAATGCGTTCGACCGGAGAAGTTTTGGGTATTGCTAAGAAGTTCGGAGAAGCGTATTATATAGCTCAGGAGGCTACGCAGACAAAACTTCCTCTTACGGGAAGTGTGCTGTTGTCCGTCAATGAAAAGGATAAGCCTGAGATCGTCGAGATTGCACGCATTTTCACGGAAGCTGGGCTTTCGTTGATTGCCACCGGCAAGACATACGAGAAGATCAAAGATGCCGGGTTGGAAGTGAAAAAGGTCAAAAAGCTTTATGAAGGAAGGCCGAACATTCTGGATATGATCAACAACGGACAGATCCAGTTGATCGTCAATTCGCCGGTTGGCAAGAATAGCGTGCATGATGACAGCTATTTAAGAAAAGCTGCGATCAAGGCGAGAATTCCTTACATGACGACGATGGCCGCGGCAAGAGCGTCTGCGAGCGGGATTCGCTCCGTGAAAAAGAACGGAAGCACCCCAATTCATTCTCTGCAGGAATGGCATGGAATGATTTCCTCCAAAGAAGAAGGAACATTCTAATGTATTGAGAAAAGGAGAAAACAATGGCAGATCGTCCGGTAGGTAGAAAGAAAAAAGTCGGTTCCGGTACCGGGGACGTATATAAGAGAGGCGACGGTCAGGGAACCGGTCCGGTTGGCGGTGGCGCAGGCCCCGGTGGTGATAGTTCATCCTCTGGTGGTTCCGGCGGCAATATTTTAAGAACCAGTGGCGGAAAGATGGGCTGCGGCTCGTTGCTTCTGATTGTGATTGTCGTTCTTTATATGTTAAATGGCGGCGGCTTAAGCGGATTGCTTGGCGGCGGTGGCGGCGGATCATACACCAATGATGCGTATAATACGACACAGCAGCAACAGACAACAAACTATATCAACTACACAACGACGACAACGCAGCAACAACAGACCACCACAAACTATCAGAATGCCGGTAGCTTATTTAGCTATTATTCTGGGAGTCAGTCCGGTGCAGGATGGACTTATGGTGCGAATACCGGAAAACTGAATACTTCTGTGGCTTCTGGTTCGCGTGCAAAGTATACGACGATTAAAGGGAACAACCAGGATGTCTTTACGATCATGGTTTATATGTGCGGCACAGATCTTGAGTCTCAAAGCGGCATGGGTACCAATGACTTAACAGAGATGTCCAAGGCCACGATTGGCAATAACATTAACCTGATCGTCTATACCGGCGGCTGCAAGAGATGGAGAAATAATCTCATCAGCAGCCAGTATAACCAGATTTATCAGATATCTGGCGGTAAGTTTAAGCTTCTAGAGCAAAATGCAGGCAATGCGGCGATGACCAATCCTAACACATTGCTTACATTTATCAATTACTGCACCAAGAACTTCCCGGCAAATAGAAATGCGTTGATCTTCTGGGATCACGGCGGTGGCTCCTTGAGCGGTTATGGCTATGATGAGAAGAACACTTCCAGTGGTTCAATGTCACTGGCGGGAATCAATCAGGCACTCGCAGCGGCTGGCGTGAAGTATGATTTCATCGGTTTCGATGCTTGCCTGATGGCAACGGCTGAGACAGCCCTGATGTTGACGCAGTATGCGGATTATCTGATTGCTTCAGAAGAGACAGAGCCTGGTGTCGGTTGGTACTACACGAACTGGCTGACCAGTCTGTCAAAGAATCCTTCGATGTCCACGCTTGAGATCGGTAAGAATATCGTCGATGATTTCGTGGACGTGTGTGCAAGAGACTGCCGTGGTCAGGCGACTACACTGAGCGTGATCGATCTGGCAGAATTTGGCAACACAGTGCCGGATAAGTTAAATAGCTTCGCTGTGGACACAACGAGCCTGATTACCGGAAATGAATACAAGACGGTATCAACGGCACGTTATAATTCCAGAGAATTTGCTTCGACCAGCAAGATTGATCAGGTCGATCTGGTGCATCTTGCACGCAATGTGGGAAGTGATGAAGGAACGGCTCTGGCCAATGCGATCTTAGGCGCGGTCAAGTATAACCGGACGTCAAGCAGCATGAACAATGCGTATGGCGTGTCCATTTATTTCCCGTACCGCAAGACTTCCAGTGTCTCTACCGCAGTCAAGACCTACAATGCAATCGGTATGGACAGCTCCTACACGAAGTGTATCCAGGAGTTTGCAAGCCTTGAAGTGAGCGGACAGGTTGCCAGCGGCGGAACTTCTTCTCCGTTGCCTTCTCTGTTTGGCAATGTGGATTATTCCTCTACGGGTTCCGGCAGTGCGGATCTGATCACCGGTTTGCTCTCAAGCTTCCTTGGCGGTGACTTTAGCCAGATCAGCGGACTTTCTTCCAGCAACACCGACTTCTTCTCTGGCAGATCACTTTCAACAGAAGAGACGGCCGCGTACATTTCTGAAAACCAGTTAGATGCATCTGCACTGATCTGGCAGAACGTCGATGGAACGAAGAAGATCACTCTTTCAGAAGAGCAGTGGAGTTTAGTCACAGATCTTGTTCTCTCGGTTTTCTATGATGACGGTGAGGGATATCTGGATCTGGGAACCGATAACGTCTTTGAATTCGACGATGAGGGACGTTTGATCGGGGAAAATGATCATACCTGGCTTGCCATCAATGGCCATGTGGTTTCCTACAATTACGAGGGAACAACCGTGGATGACGATGCATATACGATCGTCGGTTCTGTGCCTTGCATGATCAATGATGTCAGGGCAAATCTGATCCTTGTCTTTGACAGCGAGAATGAGGACGGATATGTGGCAGGTGCTCGTTATGATTATCATGACGGTGAGACCGATACCATTGCAAAGGGTGTTACCGAACTGAATGTCGGTGATCAGATTGATTTCCTGTGCGATTACTATGCGTATGACGGGACATATCAGGACACTTATTTCCTGGGAGATCCATTTACCGTGACAGAAGAGATGGAGATTACCAATATCAGTCTTGGAGATGCCGATCTTTACGCAACGTATCGTTTCAGTGATATCTACAATCAGAATTACTGGACAACACCGA
>JAFVAL010000056.1 GCA_017480565.1 Lachnospiraceae bacterium
GCAAGCTGTCTGCCATGTTCCCAGGTATACGTCCATGTTCCGTCGGACAAACGGTTTCCGATTGCATCGTTTGTATAAGAAGTACTTCCAACGCTGGTTAAGATATCCTTCCATCCGCTGCTCTGATAGGTGTATGGGATGGTCTCAAGTGCTGTTCCAAGGGTACTTGCTGTGGTATAAGCATATCTTACTTTGGATGTGATATTGCCTCTGGTATCATAGTTGAATACCCAGGTGTTTCCGGAGATCTCATCATTCTCCCGGATTAACTGGCCAAGTTTATCGTACTGATAAGAGCGATGTTTTCCGTCACCGTCTGTGATACCCTCGATATTACCGTTAGAATCGTAAGTATAGGTGAAGTTCTTGTCGTTGGAACCGTTTAAATCATTGTTGTAAGTGTCAGGAAGCAAGGAGGTCTTGCCGGTCGATGGCTGGTAGTAAGTGATGCTTGTTGATACAACCGTGGTGTTTCCATGCTTTACGGTCTCAGAACTCTTTCTTCCCCACTGATCGTAAGTGATGCTCTGACTTGCACTGCCGCTTGAGGACGATGTCGGTCTGTTATCAGCATCAAAGCTATAGTTGTTCTCGTACGTGACTGACCAGATCTTGTCCTTTATCTTCGATACATTATCATTCGTATCATATCCATAAGTCGTTGTAAAGGACCTCCAGCCAGATTCTGTGTCAGAAATCAGTCTTCCGGAGATATCGTAAATATATTTATGGGTCAGATCCTGAACATCATCGTAGACTTTGCCTAACTTCCCTTCGTTATCATAGAAGTAAGTGACTGTCGTGGAGGAATCTGAATCATATTTCTTTGATGTCAGATTTCCCAGGGAATCATAAGAATAATCGACCCTTGCTCCGTTACCGTAGACCACTGAGGAAAGATCGTAGTAAGGGTTCGTGGAGCTGTTGTAGGTATAGCTGTTTGTGACAAGTGTTGTGCCTCCGGCAGTTACCTTGGTCAGCTGCCCGAACGTTCCGTAGGTGAGACCATAAGATAAGCTGTTTGTTCCTCCATATGTAATTCCTGTCATGTGGTCATTTAAATAGTTATAGTTAATTGTTGCTGTGCCACCCTCATAGTTTCTGGATGCACTAATCAGACGATATATATTATCATAAGAATAAGTCGTAGTTGTCCCATTCCCATTAGAAGACATCAACATTCCACTATTGTTGTTGTAGTTATATTCAACCTCTTTGTTGATAGAATCTGTCACTTTAGATAGAGTATTTCCATAGTTACTATAAGATGCTTGACTCTCAATAACAGCAGAATTATTTGTGTCGACAATTTGAACTTTTGTATTGTTTCCATAAGCATCATAAGAAAAACTGTTTTGGGTTCCGGTCGCAGAAGTTGCAGTTGTTACGTTATGATAGTTATCATAACCATAGTTGTAGACCGCTCCGTCATGCAGGGTTGCCTTGGTTAGGTTGTTATTGCTGTATTCGTAGTTGTTTTGCTGCTTTCTGCTGTCCGTGACGCTGGTGACATTGCCGTTACTGTCATAGACATAACTGCTTCCGAATTCATCCTTATACAGCTGGATGGCGTCATAGTAGATGGTGTTGACATTCCTCTCATAGACCAAAAGAACTCGCATACTGGAGTATGCTTTTGGTGCAACGACCTTCTCGCACGCATACTGCCAGGTATCATTCTCGTAGAGATCCGGATTAAAGTCTGCCCTGAATTCTGACTGTGTTCCGTCCGTGTTATAGAACCTAAGAACAATCGCAAAGAGATTATCATTTGCATAGGAACCGCTCTTTACAGGTGCAGCATTTCCTTTGGCCCAACCACCGATACTATAGACATCTCCTGCCGCTCCGGAACCGGGGATATCCTGATAGGCTCTCTTTCTTTCCGTGACGGCTCCGGTCATCGTATAGACGTTGTTATCGATGTTCTTTGCACCGATCAGACCGGAAGAGAGGCTCATGCGTTTCTCGGTGCTGACGCAGGCGCTTCCTTCACTCCACGCATAGCAGACATCCGTGGTTCCGTTATAGTACGTGAAGTCACTGTTTTCGATTAAGTTAAAGCGGGAGGATAAGCCGTTTTCTTCTAACTGCATGCAGTCAACATATGCCGTACCATTACCGTATAATGCAACATAGAAGTTACAGGTGCTCACTGTAGAAGGCGTATCCACGGTGACTTCAAATCTCTGCCATCCATCGGTGGTTCCGGTTCGAACTGCACTCTGTACCCCATTGACAGTTCCGCAGATATAAATTCCGTTAGAGTCGGTTACCCCCACTCCTTTCACATAAACCGTGAAGGTATAGGTTGTATTTGGCTTTAATACAACACCGGCACCATTCCCTGCATAGACCCAGGAGCAGAGATTTCCACTGGTCTTTGTCAGTTTAAAGCAGTCTTCTCCCAGGTAATGGTCTTCGGAGGTATAGCCTACAGTTCCTGTCCCATCCGACGGGATTGCACTGTACCAGAACTCATTTCTCTCAAAGGAAGGGTTTTTAAAGACATTATTCGTTGTAGACTGAAGCTTCGAGGCATGCTTAAGCTGGTTCTTTTTCGCAGAGTCGTCTGTATCTGTTGCGTACTTTGCATACACAGCTCTGCCCTGTTTATCCTGTGTAGAAACAGTGTTTCCATACTTATTAAACTGGTACTGAAGAACGTTTCCGTTCATATCAGTTGCCAGTGTATAGCCTTTGCCGTAGGCATAGGTGTTGTTACTTGTCGCACTGCCGCCGGACTCATCGAAGATCTTGATGCTTGAAAGTCTGTTTGGCAGGGTATTCGACTGTGTACTGTAGGTAAGCTGTGCCAGTGTTCTCGCAGAGCTTCCCGAGAAGGTCTCCGATACCTTTGTCATGGCATAGCTGGAATAATCATAGGTGATGATCGTACTATCTGCATAGGTTACCGTGCAAAGGTTCCCCGCGCTGCTGATACTGTATGTGACCGTTGATAACGCGCTGCTTCCTGTCCCTTTGTACTGGATGTTTGTAAGATATCCGGAACTGTTGTAGTTGAACTGATAGACTCTTCCCGCTCCGTCTGTGATCGTATTGATTGCATTGGTGTTGCCGGAGCTTCTGTAGGTGACCAGGATGTTACTTACTGTTGCCTGGTTGTTTGAGATCTTCTTCAGTCTCCCTGACGTATCGAAGTAACTCTTATTATTGTTCTTATCAGTGATCACAAACTTAGAATCTCCGGAGCCGGTGTTGGTAAGAGTTAGCTCTATACCGGATTCATCTTTGAAGGTTCCTGTCGCAGACTCCCCTCTGAAGTAATGCCTGGTTCCGTCTTCATCCTCCCAGACATAGTAGGTGTAGGATCCTGTGCTGGTTCCATCGGATGGAGTATACAGGTAGACTCTCTGGTTGTAGTTTGTTCTCCAGCCATTACCCAGGCCAAAGGTTCCTCCGGCAATGATACTGCCTGAGGAATTGAGACTTACTTTATCATTCGTGTTATAGGTGAAGTTTACCGATACCGGCATACGGTTTCCGGAGAACGCAAGATCAGTTCTCTGTAAGACCATGTTTCCGGTAAAGAGGTTCACCCCTGCCGTTCCTGCTCTTCCAAGGTCATAGGAATCATAGTCCCAGTAGCTTTCATAACCGCAGTTATTGATATATGTGATCGTTAAGATCGGTCTTCTGTTGGTTAAAGAAGAATCAGAGGAATAAAAGGTTCTGTTGTTTCTTGTCGTTCCGTTTTCTGTCGCATCCGGTGCTTTTAGCATCACACCGGTATTGACGGCACTTCCTTCAAACCAGTCTCTGGCAATCTCTGTGATGCTCCACTCATACCAGCCGTTGGAAGATACTTTCGCGTAGTCTGTGATGGTAGTATTATACGATGGCTGATTAGCCCAGGTGATTGTGTTGGACTCCCAGATGGCATTTACCTTATGCGCATTGATCTGCAGGGTATCAGAGACATTGGTTCCACGGTAGAGCATCAGGTTCGCATCGATGATTACGTCTGCTGCAGAGAGCTTAGGCAGGGCGGCAAACTTGATGAAGATTCTCTCTTTTCCTCGCGTTAAGTGATAACCTGCTTCCAGGTAATCGTCGTTATAGTTATTGCCTCCTTTGGAAGCGACAGCCATATCTTTGATATTTTCCCTGATCTGGGTCGTGAATACAGAAGGGTCGATGATGACAGGGTAGACACGCTCAGGTGAAGAGAGCCAGCGATAATCCGGCGTGATGATAAGCTCATAACCGCGATCAATCTTTTCAAGAGTCACTTTTACATCATGGCTGGTCTCTTCTGCCGCATCGTAAGCAAAGGGAGCGGGGATCGTAAAGATCTCTTCTCCGGATGCACCTACCGCAGAGATGGTGTTGTCACGGTTTAATCTGAAATCAAGAGAATCACTGAAGAGGTAGAAGACATAAGAAGTGACAGTTTCCGGAACACGGTTTAAGACGATACTTTCTTTTAAAGTCGTGCTGTTAAGATCATATCTGACATCTGTTCCGGGAAGAACTTCTCGGTAGACTGCTTCAGAAAACAGTTTTAACGGAAGAATCTGTTGCTGCCGCTCGCTCATTTCGGCAAGTTCTTTTTCCGGGATCGGAGATTCATTGACCTCAATGGAGGATGCATGGATTGGGATCAGAAGCTTCTGAAGGAGATTAATATCATCTGTAGATTCAGTAGATTCAACAGATTCTAACATGTCCTCAGAAGGCAGCGTTGTCTCTGAGATCTCAGTTCCAACGGTCTCAATGGTTTCTTCCGTTTCTTGAACTTCTGTAACAGGTTCTGGGATATCTTCTGTCACAACTTCCGGTATCTCTTCAGTAGTGACTTCTACATCAGTCTCAGTTTCTGACTCAGTCTCCGTAGAGATTTCTGTTTCCAAGGATTCATCGTTAACTGCAGCCTCAGTAATCTCCTCAGCTTTTGCTAACTCAGAAGTAACTTCCTCAGTTTCAGCCAGTTCAGCCTCAAGAGATTCTTCCTTTTCGATAGTCTCGGTCTCTTCAGATGTAAGAGATTCCTCCGTCTCGGAAACCATTTCTTCTGTCTTTTCATGCTTCTCAACAGTGATTCCCGCAAACACAAAACGAATAGAATCTTTTCCATACGTTACCCGAGGTCCCTCTTCTAAAGAAAGTGCTTCAGGGAGTGTGATTTCCACACTGTTTGCTCTGTTTTTATAGATCGGATTTCCGGTCTTTTCATCTCTTGCAAGCTCTAAAGTGTTATCGATATCTATCCACTTTCCATCTTTCTGAAAGTGCACTGCATCCGGATAAACAACAAGCAGCCTGGTCATGTCCTCCAGCAGAAAATCTTTGGTATAGAGATCTTTTCTATCTGCATCTTCAGACATAATGGCTGCTTCGTGTGATGTATTGTTTTGATCAAAAGTTAGAGGTTCCTCACCTTCCACAGGCAAAGCTACATCGGGGATTGTCTCATCAAACAGGTTTTTATCCTGCACATAGGTTGCGACAGGTTCTTCGTACTCTACTTCACTAATGCTGCTCTCAGGCTCGATTTCAGCTGCATAGGCAGTTTTTGCAGCAGGCGAAACAAGCCCTGCAAGCAGTACAAGGCAAAGAATAATAGATAGAAAACGTCTTCTGAATGAACATCCGAGAATCTTCATTGTAATAACCTCCAATATGTAATTGTTTCGGTAACCTTAACTTCATATTAGTCAATTTCCTCCATTATGTCAAGTGATGTGCCAGTCATCCAAAACTACCGTTTCTTTTTCACCGTACCACAATCTTCACCTCATGCACCCCCGCGGCAAGCATCTCCTCGCTCCTTGTCAGATACCCTAAAAATGCACTCGTCTCGATCTTCTCTCCATCCACCCAAACTTCCGTGTCCGCAAAAGGAAAGGTCACAAGCAGATATCCCTCGTTCTCACAGCGAAGCCTGCCCTCGAGCACGTATCCACCTTGCGCTCTATTCATGGCAAGCACTGGGCTGCCTTGCATCAGTTTCTCTGCGCATAGTTCAAACCGTTCTTCCTCTACAACGCCCTCAGCATCGATGACTTCCATGTCTTCCTCATACAGTCCCGCAGCCCGCAGCATCCACTCATTTTGCAGAGCAAAACCTTCTTTTTCCTCAGATAATTCTGCGATCTGAGGATCCACAAGATACGCCGCAGAAAGTACATCATCGTGCTCATAGATCGACAAGTTTCCCCGCGTCTCGACCACCTTTCCGAACCCTTCCGGCACTTCTTTTCCCACAAGATAACGCACGCCAAGAAGCATATCTAAGACCGGGTTCGGGTTGTAGCGTGTGCTCACATTTCTCGCATAAATCTCACATCCGATGCGCAGGAAAAACCGGTAAGCGCCCTCAGACATCATGGACGAATAATGCGTCACACCGTAGTAGCCGTAGAGCTGCCCGCCGTTGTCCCTGTAAGGCAATAGTTCCGTCCGGTAAAATGTCTCCTCTGGCCGCAAGTCCGTCTCAAACGATGCAAATTCCTCTTCATACGGAAGTAGCGAAGTCTCGACCGACGTGGCGGGACAGTGCGTATAAAAGGTAAAGAGTGCATTTGCAGAACTCTCAAGAAGTAAAACCAGCGCAAATGCGATCACAAGCTTTCGCCCTGGAAGATCACGAAACGCCTTCACCGCGAGGCTCGCAAGCACGAATACGAGAAGAAAGCTCTCCCGCATCGGCAGCTGGTTTGGGAAATGAAATCCGTGCCAGACGTATTCCAAGGCGTTTACGCGCAGGGAGATGATGAGAAAAATGGTAAGTGCCAGATCGGTTAACGTCTCGCGTCTTTCCTCCCCTCTCCCCAGATGTTCTATCAGCCAAAGGGCGGCAAGCACTACGCATGTCAGCCCCACATAGGCATTGGGATAGTCTTTCACCAAAGAAGGTGCAGAAAACGGCAGAAAACGCTGCAAAAAACCGAGAGAATTTCCAAAAATGATGGTTTTTCCGTCAAATGTTAGACCCGATGCGATCGTCTGTGAGAGCGCCTTCGCGGTGTGATAGATGACTCGCGCATTGACAAGTCCGGCCGCAAAAGACGCGAGCCCAAACCAAGCACTAACAATGACGAGTTCTCTCCCCTTTTTCTTTGTATCCACACATCGTTTTACAAACCACAAACACGAGAAGATACAGACCATGTAGGCAATGTAAAAGTTCGAATAAATGCATGTCGCGAGCGCTGCCAGGTAGAGCCACGGACGTCTCTTTTCCACCAGCAGGTCGATGCCAAGAACGATGAGCGGCAGAAGCCACAGTGCATCCATCCACATAAACTGGTGGATAAAACTGAGTGCATAGCCAGAGAGTGCATAGGCCGTGCTGACCACTACATTTGCAGGAGAATGGCTCACTTTTAAACTCCAGATTCCAAAGCAAAGTCCCATAAGGCCGAAGCGTAACAGCACAATCAAATCCACCCCCGCAGGCGTGATCTCCCCCGGCAAAAGGAATAAAATCCACCAAAGCGGACTGTTCGTATAGTATGCTCCCTGTGCAATCAGGTCAAAGCCAAGCCCTCCCGCAAGCGAGTACATTTGTCCCGAAAGAAAGAGCCGTTTCGCCTCTCGTAACATTGGAAAATACTGCCCCCACGCATCGATCGCCATCAGGCTTTTATCACCAAACGGCGCAAGCCCTCGCAGGGCAAATCCGATTCCCGCAATCAAAACCGGGCACAAAAAAGAAGCTGCCAAAATGACAGCTTCCGGTTTCTTTTTCACGCTTTGATACTGCACCTTTCCACCGCCTTTCCTCGGTGGAAAGTGTATCTGACAGACCTTTCATCCTCTTGGCAAAATTCTTACAAATGTCTGTCAAATTCTTTCGGCAGTCGGATCTCTGCCTCGAACTGATCCCCGCGAATCGTGATCGTAAATCGCCCGCCGACGGCCTCCACGTACGTCCTTGCGATCGCAAGCCCAAGCCCGCTTCCTTCCGTGCTTCGGGACGTATCGCCCCTCGTAAAGCGCTCCGTCAGATCCATCTCGGAGAGTCCCTCGGTCGTTGCCGCGGTATTGATCACGCGAAGAATCGCCTCCTCTTCCTCCGTAGTCGTCACAAAGATGCGCGTCCCCGGCTGCGAATATTTAAGCGCATTGTCAAGCAGGTTTTGCAGGACGCGGTGCAGCCGCATGCCATCCGTCGAGATCATAAGCTCGCCTTCCTGGTACTGCTCCACCACTGCAAATCCACTCGCTTCAATCTTATCCTGCATCTCCGCGACCGTCTGCGCGGCGAGGCGGTTTAACGACAGCTCACCGACGATCAGATTTGCGTTGCCGCTCGCGGTCTTAGAAAGCTCGAATAAGTCGTTCACAAGCTCGTTTAAATACCTCGATTTGTAGAGGATTTTCTCGCTCATTTCCTGCGCATTCTCCGGCAGTTCCATGCGCGAAAGTTCCTGCGCGTAACCGATCACAGAGGTGAGCGGCGTGCGCAGATCGTGCGAGACGTTGGTGATCAAATCCACCTTTAACTTCTCGCCCGCGATCCCCTTTCGAATACCTTCTTCGGTGAGATTTCCAAGGCGCACGACAGCCTCTCCGGTCTGGGCAAATGGTGACCTGGCAGGCAGAGGATTCTCCTGTGGAAATGTCCCCGCCGCCCCTTCTTCAATCACATTTGCCAGCTGTTCCATCTCCGCGGCAGCGGACTGTCTGCCCAAAAGCAAAGCGCATAAACTCACCGTCTCTACCAAAAGAATCGCAGGCACCAACCACAAAATCGAGGGATCTCTCAGGGCAAAATTAACCAACAAAACTACCGTAATCAGTGCGGTCAAAAGAGCTGCCGCGATGATCTCTAGGAACAGTTTTCTTCGCAGCGAACGGCCATTTCCAAGGAAAGCCGCCGCCCGAAAAACAAGGCTGTGGGAGCGAAGCATTTTCCCCGAAAAAACCGCCATCAGGCTCCTGACGCAAAGCACCATACAGTACGCGACCGGGAAGCTGAATAACAGTACCAGCGTGTACTCGGAGACGTCGTCATAGCGGTAGTAATTGAGCTGATTTAACCAGTCGTAAAGATCCACTTTGTAATAAATGCACCAGAAGGCAAGCGCAATCGAAAGGATGCTGATCTCCACCGGAATGCGTGTCTTTTCCCCGCGAAACACCGCGCAGTACGTCCAGGTACACACGATTGCCAACACCCCTACGGTGACTACCATCCAGAGTCTCGCGTCCCACAAAAAGTCAAAAAACAACCCAAAAAAGACCGTCGGCACAATCGCCCACAGATAGCACATCCAAGTTCTGACTTTCGGAGAAAACTCCAGGTTCATGGCGCCTTTACGACCTCATTTCTCAATCTTATACCCGACGCCCCAGACAATTTTTAAGTACTCCGGGCGCTCCGGATTCACTTCCAGTTTCTTTCGGATCCGGGAAATGTGCACCATCACGGTATTCTCTACCGCATAGGCATCCTGTCCCCAGACTCTCTCATAGATTTCCTCCGCCGGGAAAACTCTCCCGGGTTTGGATAATAGCAACTCCACAATCTTATACTCAGTCGCGGTCAGATGAATCTCTTCCCCGGCTTTTAAAAGCCGCTTTTTCTCGGTATCTAACACCAAATCGTGGTAAATAATCTGGCTCGCATCTCCTGCACCGACGCCGCCAAGCTTCAGATATCGCCGCAGCAAGGACCGCACTTTGGCAAGCAGTTCCTCCCGGTAAAACGGCTTTGTCATGTAGTCATCTGCCCCAAGATCGAGCCCGATCACGCGGTCACTCTCCTCCGTTTTTGCGGAGAGCATCAAGATCGGGACATTGCTTTTTTCGCGGATTTTCATCGTCGCCATGAGGCCATTTTCCTGCGGCATCATCACATCCATAATGATCAGTTCGACTTCATTTGCCCCAAAGGCCGCGTACGCATCCGCCCCGTTATAAGCAACAATGACCCGGTATCCTGCCCCTTCCAGGATCCCCCGGATGAGCTGCACAATATCGCGGTCATCATCACACACCAAAATCGTAATGTTATCCATCTTTCCTCTCACTCAAACTACTTTTCCCGGGCGAGTGACTACATCTTCAGATACCGATACACGGTCGGCACGCTGACCCCAAGCTGTGCGGCAATCTCCTGCACGGCACCTTTGACGGAGAGCAAGCCCTCCTCGTTCATCTGCCGCACCATCGCGATCTTCTCCTCGCGGTTCATGCGCTTCGGACTATAGCCGCCTTCGTGCACGATATCCGCGATGCGGTTTGTCAGGATCTTCTCCATCGAAGTATCCAGATTTTCTTTGTACTCGCTCTCGCTCGCGGGGTACAGATTGAAGCGGTCCAGCAAAGCGTGCAGCGCTGCCGTCACATCCGATGCAGCGGTCATGTCCTTATTTACGCAGAGCAGACCGATCAGCTGCCCCTCATTTTTGATAAAATAAGTGCTCGAAAGGAAGTTCTTCCCCTTGCTTCTCCCCTCATAATTGGATAAAAACGGCGCCTCTGAATAGATTCCCTTTTCCTGCAAAGCAAGCGAAAGATCCGTCATCGCATCCCCTACCTTGCGCCCGGACAGCGGATTGGCGATCCGGATGATCGAATGCTCCGGATCCGTCACATCGTGCAGCACGATCTCGCAGGCCGGTCCACAGACCACCGCGATAAAATCAACCATCTCCGCATAAATCGCCAGCATCTCCTGATTTGTCATTGTGGCAAACCTCTCTTCATATTGATAAAATGCGTGATAAAATTTTTATCACTGTATGGATAGCATACTACGAAAAAGGGAGATTTTCAAGGATGAAAATCTCCCTTTTGTTGTGCAGCCCGACAGTGCAGAAAACACGCCGAGGGAATCCACAAAGTTTGGAATTCTCTCGGCTTTTACTCTGAGATGAAAAATTTGCCTGTCTGGAGTCAACTTTGTCTCATTAAATCAAACCAATCGTTGACTCCGGGACACGGATAATTTGTTTGTCGAGTCAATCTTTGTCCTTTTTTGAGCGAAAGCATTGACTCTGTCAGAACAAAAATACCCTACCCGAGTCAAACCCATCCGCCAAACAAGCTTATCTTGAGGTAGATTTCGCCTTTTCTCCGGCTTCATCAAAAAGATGACTCCCCTTACGCGTAGCTGTGAATGCCCGGCAGGAACGTGTTCACGCCCACATAAGTAAAGAGCACGCAGATAAACCCAATGATCGCAAAGATCGCAGCTGCCTTTCCCTGCCATCCTCTGCGGATGCGAAGGTGCAGATAGATCGCATAGATGATCCAGGTGATCAAAGACCAAGTCTCCTTCGGATCCCAGGACCAGTAGCTGCCCCAGGCCTGTTCTGCCCAGATCGCACCGGTCACGATGGTCAGTGTCAGGAACAAAATACCGAGCGAAACACTGCGGTACTGAATGATGTCAAGCTTCTCCTTGTTCGGAATATGCGTATCCAAAAAGCCCTGCGACTGCATTTTATCCCGAAGCAGGAAAATGATTGCGAGCACCGCTGCGACACCGAATCCGCCGTAAGCGATGATCGCGGTGGACACGTGAAATCCCAGCCAAGTGGACCGAAGTGCGGGCATCAGCTCACGCACTTCTTTGCTCTGCATTGCGGCATAGCCGATGACAAGCAAGGTCACCGGGGAGGCAAACGCGCCAAGCACCGGGAACTTAAACTTCAAGATAAAGATCAAACTCACGAGGCATAGTCCCCACGCAAAGCTGGTTGCAAACTCATACTGGTTAGTAAGCGGCAGCCTTCCTGCACCGATGCCGCGGCAGATCAGCGCCGCGGTGTGCAGCACGAAGCCGACAATCTGTACCGTGATCGCAGTCTTTGCCACGCCCTCTTTCTTGCCTGCAATAAACGCAAAGTATAAAATCGTGGAGGCAAAATAGATAAAAAGCACAATGTTAAATAAAATATTTTCTACTTGCAGCATAACCCTATCCCTCTATATTTTCTTCTTTTCCTGCCACCGCCTGCGCAAACTGTTCTTTAAAGAGCGCGCCTCCCTTGCGGCTTAAGCCATTCATTGTATAGGTTCCATCCTCTTCCTTCACCGCCCAGACTTTCACCGGGAACAGATAAAAGGCAAAGAACAAACCGACTAGCGTCACGAGTCCCCCCACAAAGGCCAGCCACGTGAAGGAATCCTTCTTGATTTGAATGAGTGTATAGCTCTGCGGCTCCGTAAATGTCACCACATAGTCATCGATCGTGAGCGGCTCATCGCCCATCAACACATTCATGCCCAGAATCGAATTCTGATAATACACCGTATACAGATACGCCGGATTTTTCACCACGCCGCTCATCGTCATCGGCCCGGAATCCGTCATCACAAAATCCGGATAAAATGCATTGAAATACACAACCAGATCCGGCATCGTCTCGATCGCAAGATATTCGCCCGCGCAGAGCACCTCATCCTGCAGCGGCTCTCCCTTCTCCGTGATCTGTACGCGCGCGGCCCAGCCGGTGGAGTTCTGATAGAACTTCATTCCAAATAAAGTCGCCGGGTGATTGACACTGATCGTACCGCTCTCGGAGCGGATCTCTCCGCTTCCCTCCGACATATCGCGCACGGTAATGTCCGCGGTATATTGGCTCACCGTGTCGTCTTCGCGCAGATCCACGGTAAAGTCATCAATCGTAAGCACCAGGCCTGTATCGCCGATGAAGCGTGACTGTCCCGGGACGCCGTAAGCGGTGTAGGTCTGCTTTGTCATTTGCCCCAAAGAAAAGCCAAGGATCAACAGCAAGACGCCGAAATGGCACACCCAGGCACCCCAGAGTCCGATTCTGTTTTTCGAGGAAAATAACATCTCTCTTCCCGCTTCGTCGGTCGTCTTTATGGGTTTAGGCATGTGCAGTTTTTCAAAAATGGTCTCTGGCTTTTCGATTCCCGTGGCTGTCTCCGCCGCTCCTGTCGCGACCTTAATTGGATCTCCCTCATTTTTTGTGCGAGAGATCAGCTGTGGCAGTCGGATCACATTGCAGAGCAGAAGATTGATGCACAAAAACGCGTTGATTAAAATAAACCACCAACTGTGATAGGCATCGTCCAGGTGCAGCGCAATGATGATGGCCGCCAATCTCTCCGAATAGGTCGCTGCGTACCACGAATACGTCTGCCCCTGTGTCACAAAGCTGCTCACCGTGCACGCGATCGCAAGCACCACAAGCAAAATCATGGCAAACTGCATCGAAGAGATGAATTTCCAGATTTTTTTCATGTCAGATTTCCTAATGAAAACCGCACAGAGCCAGGCGATCCTGCACTCTGTGCGGGCTTTGTTGATTGTCAACAGTAACATTTGCTGGAGTACTTGCCGAGAAGCGTCATTCCTTTGTCGTCTTCTCCTCTGCCGTATCCGGCCGCGCTTCTTTACTTGTCTGGTCCGTTACCATCACCGGAGGTTACCTCCACAATCAGAAGATGCGGGAGGCAAACGTTCATCTCGCCATTTTGGGAGATGCGCCCCTGGTGCATGCACAAGCCATCCGGGCAGTCCGCCTCGGTCACCTGTGCAAATCCGTCTCGAATCGAGAGGTGGTTGTGTCCATACTTCGTGTCGATATCCACTTCGCGGTCTTCAGACAGGGCATAAACCCCATACAACTCCGTGTCAATCGTCACGGTAACGACAGCGGGGTTATCCTCCGGCACAAAGAGTTTTGGGATATAGAAGATCGCTGCCAACACCGCAGCCAACGCCAATATGGCGCCAATAAGGATCCAGTCCCTACGGTTCATCGGAAGCGTCCCCTGCGTTCGCGCTCGATCCGCCACTTTACTTACCGTTCACATCCTTGCCAAGCAGAGCCATGCCTTCCGTGATCTTCTCTTCTGCGGTGTCTAAGCATCTCGTCGCAAGCTCAGAGTTGTGAGCGCCTTCCGAGTTCTCCACGTAGCAGAAATCAAAGAACCACTGTGCCTCGCGGTGCAGCTTTCTGACCGCGTCGAGCTCTTCTTCCGTCATCTTGCCTTCTGCAACCGCTGCCGCAAGCGCATCCTTGAAATCGGAGAGCTTGTTGCCGACCTCGGTCTCGCGGGCCGTGATCCGTGACTGAATTCCCTTCACCAGCTTCACCATGTCGGTGTCACCGTGGCAAGTTGCACAGTTTGCTAACAATGCTTCATTCTCAAGCGGGCTTACCAGCTCGTGGCTGTGATATGCCTCGCCGTTGCTCTTCTGCTCGATCGGCATATGGCAATCTGCACAGCTTAAGAAGTTTGCATGTTTGCCGGCAAGAACGGTCTCCATCTCAGGATGCTGTGCCTTTAAAAGCTTCGTTCCGGTCGACTCCTGCGTCCAGTCTGCGAAATCCATCGCATCATAGTAAGCAAGGATCGCCTCCGGGCTCATGCTCTCCACGTCGTGGTAAGGCATCATCGTTTCCTTGTCAGCCGGCGTGAAATAATATTCAATGTGGCACTGTCCGCAGGAAAGCGTTGCCGGGTTGATATCGTTTACGGCATCGCCAAGCGCTTTAGTGACATAAGAGTGCGTCACAACCAGCTCTCCTGCATTGCCCGCCTCATTGCCGTGGCAGGTGTAGCAGCTGACGTTCTCTTCCATCATCGCGAGCACTTCGTTAAAGTCCATCGTGTAGACCGAAACGCCCTGGTCATTGACCAGCTTCGCGAAGTTCGGCGTCTTACACGTCAGACAGTTTGCCATCGGATGCGGGCGCTCAGTTGCGGCCACATCTTCCAGCGTGTACTCATGTCCTCTCGCACTGCCGTAATCCTTCGCAAATCCATATCCTTCGTAAATGTTTGTCAGATACGGATCTTCCTCCAGATAGCTGACAACGTAAGTATTCTTCGCGTTGTCACCCATCGTGAGTGCGATCTCCGGATATACAGAGGACCAGTCCTTGGCACTGATTGTCCCATCTTTGCTGGTTGCTGCAGGAGCTTCCACGGTCCGGTAGACGATATCGTCTTTGCTTAACGGGCCCAGATCGCCACGATTCTTCAGGCGATAGTTCAGCTCTTTCCCGCCGGACAAAGCGTACAGCCCAATCACCGCAAAGCCAACTGCCAGTGCGACAATCAGTCCAATTACGTAAGGTTTCTTGTTCATCAGAATCTCCCTCTTGCTTTACTTTGCAGCAACAATCTTCGCCGCACGTCTTGCAAATGTCATCGTTCTGCCGCAGGCAAGGCCCGTAAACAGGTTCGGATAGGTATCGCCAAACATACCGCCCGTGCAGTCGCCGGAAGCATAGAGACCTTCGATTGGAGTTCCATCCTCCCGGATGACCTGCATATCTGTGTTGATGCGGCAGCCGCTTAAGGTGGTCAGATGCCAAGCGCAGGTACGCACACCATAGAACGGAGCTGTATCCACAGGCGTCATACGATGCTTCTCTTTGCCGTAGTCCTCATCGACACCCTTTGCGCAAAGCTCATTGTAACGCTTCACGGTCTCGACAAACTGATCGGCAGGAATTCCAAGGCCTTCTGCTAACTCCTCAAGGGTGTCGGCTTTGACGATGTAACCCTTCTCGATCAGATCTTCATTGCTTGCCCAGCAGGAATCATAATCACGGTTACTCAAAGCCCCATTCGGGAATGCAAACAGTCTGCAGCATCCGACCTCATCGAACTGCTCGCAGTATTCCTTGTTGTTGGCATCAAAGATGTCACAATAGGTGTGATACGGCTGCATGTACATCGAGTGCAGCATGAACTCATAAGGGCCGGACTCGTTGCAGAAACGCTCGCCGTTTAAGTTGACCTTTAAGAATGGCTGCTCACCGAACCAGAACCACTCACCGGTCGTCTCATAACCAGCAGTTTCGGTCGGAAGCACGCAGCAACGGTTAAACATCATCGAAGCGTGAATCGGATGCAGCGCAGCACCTGCCCACATCATCGCCTTGATACCGGAACCATCGCAGACGGAACCGATACGGAAGTTCGCCTTCATTGCCAGGGTCTGCGGCTGCAGTGCCTGCATCATCTGGGTGTTGGTCGCATAGCCGCCAGCGGTCATGATCACGCCCTTAGAAGCATTGATCTTGATGTAATGCTCATCGTTGACATCCTGTGCAATCAGGCCGGTCACCTTGCCAGCATCATCTTGTACCAGTTTCACCAGTGCGGTGGAGAGCTTCCATTCCACACCGTACTTGTCGCAATAGTCGCGGAAGGTAGAGTTTGTAGAAAGGTCTTCTTTCTTTGCGCCTTCCTCGGTCTTGTGCGGGCTGTGTCCGGTTGCATATGCCTTGTCACGTCCGGGGTCGTTCACATTGCCGACGCCGCCTTCCAGGCTCATGTACCAGTCACCGGTCGACTCCATCAGGTCGGTCAGCCAGTCTACCATCTCTGCACTCTCATTGATCCAAACCTTGATCAGGTTGCTGTCCACATAGCCAGCGCCATAGCGGACAAGATCCTGCAGTGCTTCCATCTTGTCGATCTTAAGCTCCGGATACTTCGCGATCTCTTCGATCTGAATCTTGGAATCGATCGCACCGATATCCTCGCGGATGCCGGTCGGATTCTCTCTCTTCTCAACCACAAGCACCTTCGCACCTGCTTCTGCCGCAGACATTGCAGCGATCCATCCGCCGGTACCGCAGCCAACAACTACGACCTCGGTGTCAATCGTCTCGGTGATATCCTTGTCGGCGATCTCCGGTGCCTCGCCAAGCCAGTCGCTGTCGGCCTTCTTCTCCTCGCCGGAGGTCGTGCCGCCCACGACAACCTCAGTGCCGCTTGCCTGGGACATACAGTCCGCAGCTGCCTTCTTGATGGCATCCGATGTTACGGTTGCACCAGCCACCGCATCGACATCACAGCTCTGCGCATTCACGATCGCCTGTGCCATCTTGTCACCGATCTTGCCGCCGATGTCCTTGGTCTCGCCGCTGACATCGATCTTACAATCGGTAATCATGGTCTCGTCAAATGTCATCGTCACCTTGACATCGCTGGCGATACCCTTTGCGGTCGCCTCATACGTGCCAGGGGTAAATGTTAAGCCGCTGGCAGCCTTTTTAATTTCCTCGGGAATCACAGTGCTTGTTGTGGTGGTCTCCACCTCTGTTGCTGCAGGTGCTGCCGGCTCGGTCCCCAACGCATTGATCACACCTACGGCCCCCAGAGAAACTGCACCAGCTGCGATTCCTTTGATAAATGTTCTTCTGGAGATTTCTTTGTTTGCCATTGTTCCTCCTTCCGGTGTTCCATGAAAGGACGAGGGATTCTAACGATGTTCCCTCGCGGCCTCTATGCTGCTTCCACCGGGCTTTTCTTCGATATCTTTTCTATCAGTGAGCACAGCACAACGCTGATCTCAAACAATACAATCATCGGTATTGCCACCATCACCTGCGATGTTACATCGGGCGGTGTGATCACCGCCGCCACAAAGAAAATCGCAACGATCATGACCTTTCTTCCTTTTTTCAGCCACGCGGTCTTTAAAATTCCCAGCACCGTCAGGGCGCAGGAGACAACCGGCAGCTCAAAGACAACCGCAAAGATGATAAAGATCGACAGCAGAAAAGAGACATAATTTTGTACGCTTAGGGAAGCCTCAATTCCGGTTCCCGCATCTAAGGAACTTAAAAACTGCAGCATAAACGGCATCATCACCTTGTAAGCAAAGA
Organism: Lachnospiraceae bacterium; assembly: GCA_017480565.1. Taxonomy (GTDB): domain Bacteria; phylum Bacillota; class Clostridia; order Lachnospirales; family Lachnospiraceae; genus RGIG1588. The sequence goes on from JAFVAL010000056.1 coordinate 17,583, forward strand.
AAACACCGAGCGCTGCAAAGATCGCTCCGAAGATGATCACCAGCAAAAAACCTACCTTTTCCTTTTTCGTCAGCCCCGGCGCCGCAAATGCCCAGATCTCAAACAAGATCACCGGCATCGCCGCCACCAAGGCGAAGACAAACGCTGTCTGGAAGTATTCAAGCAGCAACTCCTGCGGGGAAATGTAGATGAAACGGTAGCCTGCCTTCTCTCCCATCGAGAGGAAGAACGACACCAGTTTCGCCGCATTACTAAGCATGGCCAAAAATGCTACCAGCCACACCAGCACACACACTACAATCCGGTTGCGAAGCTCTTTTAGATGCCCGGTTAAGGGCATACTTCCCTCTGTACTTTGCTGTGAATTATGATCAGTCATTTACATCCGACTCGGCACCAGCTTGCTGTCCTTTCTTGCCATCCTCTTCCGCTTCGCCTTCCAAGCCTTCCTTGAAGTTCTTCACGCCCTTACCAAACATTTTGGTCAGCTTCGGGATCTGTGTCGGTCCAAAGATGATGATGACGACTGCTAAGATCAGCAGCAATTCCGTTGTTCCAATTTTCATTTGTCTAACTCCTCCGAGGCTTCCGCCTCATTCACAGGTTCTGTTGTCTCGGGTGACTCCTTCTCCTCGGTAGACTCCTCTTTTGCCTTCCCTTTCGGGGATTCCTTTCCGATGTCTCGGAACGATGCTTTTAAGTCGTCCACATTGCCCCGGACCTCCGCCTCGGTCTCTTTGAGCGGTTCCATCGCCTCTTTTAAAGGCCTTTGCATCTCCTCGAGAGGTTCCGCCACGCTCTTTTTGATCTCCTCGGTGGTGTCCGCGGTGACCTTTTTGAAGGCTGCCAGGGCCTCGCCAAGCTTCTTCGCATACGCCGGGAGCTTGTCAGGCCCAATGACAATCAACGCCACCACAAAGACAACAATCAGTTCAGTAATACCGATTTTCATAAATCAATTTGCCTCAGGAAGCAGGCCGGGTAATGACTTTCACCGGACACTTCTCCGCACATTTTCCACACTGTACACAGTTTTCGTACTGCACCTTTGCAAGCGAGCCTTCCATGTGGATGGCATCGTATTCGCACTGTTTGGTACAAAGCGTACAGCCGATGCAGCCAGCGCTGCAAACCTTCTTCACGTCAGGGCCGCGGTCACGGTTCATGCACTGAACGATCACACGCTTGCTGGCGGGTACCAGTTCAATCAGTCCTTTCGGGCAGGCCTTGGTACAAAGTCCGCAGCCAACACATCTGTCACGATTGACAATCGCTACACCGTCCTGGACATAGATTGCATTTTCAGGACAGACCTTCACGCAGGAGCCAAGTCCTAAACATCCGTACGAGCAGTCCGGAATGTTAAGCCCTGAGAGAACTGCACTGCGGCAATCCTCCACGCCTACGTAGTTGCCCTGGTTACTTGTAACTTCGCAGGTGCCTTTACAGCGGACAAATGCGACCTTTCTCTCGAGTGCATCGGCCTTGATGCCCATGATCTCACCGATCTTGTCCGCAACCGGTGCGCCGCCGACCGGGCAGCCGTTGACCGGCGCTTCTCCCTTGGCGATCGCCGCCGCCATCGCGTCACATCCTGCGTAACCGCAAGCGCCGCAGTTGTTGCCAGGAAGGCACTCTCTGACCGCTGCCTCGCGCTCATCTACTTCTACATAAAACTTCTTGCTGGTGAATACCAGGCCGACGCCGACGATAATGCCGCTGACAGCCAGCACCAGTGTTGCAATGAGAATTCCGTTCATCTTCTATGCTCCCCCTTCCTTACAGGGACAGTCCGGAGAATCCCATAAACGCGATGGACATCAGTGCTGCGCTGATCAGAACGATCGGTGCGCCGCGCAGAGGTCTCGGCAGATCCTCCTCTTTGATCCGTGAACGGATGCCTGCTAAAAGAACGATTGCGATGGTATAACCGACTGCGGTTCCGAAGCCGGCAAACACGCTCTCGCCAAAACCATAACCATCCTGGACGTTTGTCAGGGCAACGCCCAGAACCGCGCAGTTGGTGGTAATCAAAGGAAGATAGATGCCCAGCGCTTTGTAAATGGCCGGGGCTTTCTTCTTTAAGAACATCTCAACGATCTGTACCAGTGCCGCAATGATCAGGATGAAAACGATGGTCTTCATGTAATCCAGATTTAACGGTGCCAGTACGTTGTCGTAAAGGATGCTTGCGACTGCAGATGCAATCGTCATAACGAAAATGACTGCCACGCCAAGGCTTGCGGAAGCCTTCATCGACTTCGATACGCCCAGGAAGGAGCAGATGCCTAAGAACTGGTTCAGGACGACGTTGTTGATCAACGCGGTCGTGAGGATGATCATAATCAGGTTGGTCATTTCTCTGCCTCCTTTTCAGGCTTGTTGCAGGCAGCTCCTGCCGCGCAGGTTGCACAGCAGCCGTCACAGTTTTCTACCAGCTGTTTCTGTCTCGTCTTGATACCGATCGCGTTCTGAATCATGATGATAAATGCAATGACTAAGAATGCACCGGGTGCCTTGACGAAGATCGCGATGGGCTCAACGCTCTCCGGGAGAACCTGATAACCGAATGCGGATCCATTTCCCAAAAATTCACGGATCAGACCTGCCACGGTAAGCGCCAGGGTAAATCCGATGCCCATGCCCAGACCGTCCATCACTGCAAGGCCAGGCTCGTTTTTGTTGGCGTACGCCTCGGCACGTCCCAGAATGATGCAGTTTACAACGATCAGAGGAATGTAAATACCAAGCGCATCATAGACAGAAGGAAGATACGCTTTGATTAAAAGCTCTGTCACCGTAACTAAGGAAGCTACGATTACGATATACGAAGGAAGACGGACATCATCCGGGATGACCTTTCTGAGCAAGGAGATCACGAGGTTTGATAATACCAGGACCACCGTAGTCGAAAGGCCCATGCCGATACCGTTCATGGCTCTGGTGGAAACCGCCAGCGTCGGGCACATGCCAAGCATCAGGATCAATGTCGGGTTTTCCTTGATAATGCCGTTATAGAGACGCTCTACATATTTATTCATGTCAGTTTCCTCCCTTCACAACATTGTTGTAGAAGTCAAGGCCTGCATTGACTGCATTGACCACAGCGCCGGAGGTGATGGAAGCACCGGAGATGGAGTTGATCTCGTCCGCACCCGTGCCGTCACCGGCTTTATTCAGGGTAAACTTGGAAACGGAACGACCGTTAAACTGATCCTTAAAGTCCGGCTCGTCTGCGCGCATACCCATACCGGCTGTCTCATTGAGTTCGGTAAATGCGATGCCTGTCGTCTCACCGTCGGCCGTCAGGCCAAGGGAGAGTGTGATATCGTTGTCAAAACCATCCTTGGTCGTGACACTAAGCACATATCCGACGACATTTCCGGAGGCATCCAGTCCTGCCACGCCTTCGTTGATGGTCACTCTGCCGAAATCTGTACCGTAGAAGCCGCCGTCGAGTTCTGCAATCGCAGCGTCGATCGCATCGACCTTCTCAAAGCTCTCCGCATCCGGCAGCACCGCCTTGTAGGATTCTGCATTCGCGGCCAGCTGCTGCTCGTCGATTGCATCCTTGGTCAGAGTATAGACACCGCTGAGCGCCACGCCGGCAAGCAGTGCGATCACCGTCAGAACGATCGCCGGCTTCGGGAACATCTTAAAGAAGGACTTCACAGGATGTCCGGAACGAACCAGCTCCGACTGTTTGCGGTACGCATACGGCTTCGGAACGATGAACTCATCGATGAGCGGTACAAACAGGTTCGAGATGATGACCGCGTAGCTGAAGGAGTCCGCGGAGGATCCCAGCACACGGAAAAGTCCGCCTAAAATACCGATCAGGCAGCCGTAAATCACATGTCCCAACGGGGAGACAGGCGATGTCACGTAGTCGGTTGCCATGAACAGAGAAGCCATCAAAAGGCCGCCGCCCATGATCTGTGCCGCCAGATACCGAAGATCGAAGCCCTGTCCGCCGAAGAGTGCGACAAACAAAACAAACGATACAAACACGGATACCGGAATGCGCCAGTCAATGATATCAAGCACCCAGAGGGCAAATCCGCCGATGATCATGGTCAGTGCACAGCCGCCGATAACGCCCGGTGCAGACCCGTAGAAAAGCTCGGTCAGATTGATCACGCCACCGGTTCTTAACGTCTCTAAAGGCGTTGCGGACGTCACACCGTCTAACGTAAAGGTTGTCATCGTCTTCGAGAAGGAAATCATCAGGAAGCACCGTGCTGCAAGCGCCGGGTTGATGAAGTTCTTCCCCAGGCCTCCGAAGAAGCACTTGACAACGATGATTGCAAAAATAGAGCCCAGAATCGGGATGTAGAGCGGCACCGATCCGGAAAGGGAAAGTCCGAGGATCAGGCCGGTCACTGCCGCACTGTTGTCCTTCACAGTGTTGGGCTTTTTCGTAATATAGTCAAAGATAAACTCAGAAAGGACCGCTGTAATGACTGCCGCCAAAAGCACATACAGTGTGTGCAGTCCTCCATGCCACACGCCGACAATCGCAGAGGGGATCAAAGCGAAGAATACGCACGCCATGATCGCGCTGGTCGACATCTTGTCTCTTGCGTGAGGGCTGACAGAAATATTCAACTTATGTTCCATTACTTCCCTCCCGCTGCCGCGGCACGTCTTGCAGCTAATACTTCTGCCTTGGCCTGCTTAAACGACTCCGTAAGCGGCCGTCTTGCCGGACAAATGTAACTGCAGGTACCGCAGGAAATGCATTCCATGCCGTAATACTTTTTCTCAAACCGATCCAACTGGTTCTGATGGATCGCGTGCAGCATCTGCTGCGGAAGTAAGCCCTGAGGACATGCAGCCGCGCACCGGCCGCAGCGCAGACAGTTGGTCTCGTTCTCCTTTGCGAGGACGTTGGCATCATCCACCAAAAGCGTCAGCGCGTTGGACGTCTTCTGGGTCGGCACGTCAAGAGAACTCATCGCGATGCCCATCATCGGGCCGCCGCACAGTGCCTTTGTCAGGGTTGCCCCTTCCTTCAGGCCGCCGGCCGCTTCTAAAAGCTCCGCGAAGCTGGTTCCGATTCGTACCGTAAAGTTGCCGGGATTCGCTACCGCTTCACCGGTCACCGTAATCCCGTTCTGAATCAGCGGTCTGCGATAACGCGCCGCCTGCTGAATCGCGTAGATCGTTCCCACATTATCCACGATGCATCCGACGTCTGCCGGCAGCATGCTCGCCGGATAATAGACCCCTGCAATCACTGCGATAAGGCTTCTCTCACCGCCCTGCGGATACTTGGTCGGAAGTGCAAGGACACGAATATCCTTCTTCCCGTGGCACGCTTTCTTCATCGCTTCGATGGCTTCCGGCTTATTATGCTCGATTGCAATTACACCTTCCGCATTCGGGAACAGCCTAAGAATCGTCTCCACGCCTTCCACGATCTCTTCAGCCTTCGTCCGCATCAACTGGTCATTGCAAGTGATGTAGGGCTCGCACTCCGCACCGTTGGCAATGACATACTTGATCCCGGAAGGATCCTTCGGGGCAAGCTTTACATGCGTCGGAAAGCCTGCACCGCCAAGACCGACGATGCCGGCTGCCTTCACTCTGTCAAGAATCTCCGCATTCCCCAGCGTCATCGGGTCTGTTTCTTCCTCTTGCGTCACTAGCGGCCTAAACTCGCCGTCATTTTCAATGACAATCGCGTCCATCATCGCGCCGGAAAGGGTTCTTCTTTTCTCGATTCCCTTCACCTTACCGGAACAGGAAGATACGATGTTGGCCGATACGAAACCGTCCGCCTCCGCAATCACCTGTCCCACCAACACCTCGTCGTTCTTTTTTACGACAGGCTTTGCCGGCTTACCGATGTGCTGTGACAGCAGGAAGACCATCTCTCCTTTTGCGTCATACACGCGCAGTGCCTGATCACGGCTTAGCTCTTTATGCTCTTCCGGATGTACACCGCCGCGAAATGTGTCTTTCGCCATGTTACAACTCCTTTTTAGTTACTAGAATAATACGCGCAAAAACCACACCTCAAACGCCCCTGACAACAATTTAACGATCCTAAAAATTGTCAGAAGATGATCATTCGAAGCATGTTCCTGAGTCTAATTTTATCCGGGTTTTTGACAACTGTAAAGGGAAAATGTCAAAATATCCCTTGTGTACGCGCAAAAGGACAAAAACCCATTTTCTCAAGCTCTGATCTGCTTTTCCCTAACAGCATTTTTTGCATTTTCTCTGCAAATGTAACGTCCAGTGCGTCCGTAAACACATAGGCATCAACCGCCACATCTGCATCAAATGCAACCTGTGCGGATACCAGTCCTTCCGGCAGAATCGCCCGGTATGCTTCGGAGTCCTTCCGGTCTTCGCCGAAGATCCATTCCGGGGAAGCCTGGCGGCTCCATTTCTCATGAAATGTATCCGCAGGAAGCGCATTTGTCTCAGCCCGCACCACCGGCACCTGGTACTCTTCTTCTGCCGCAAGGATCAACGCTTTTCGCATCTGATCGATCGTCATCTCCGGGGCGAGTTCCCCTAAATTCACCACGCGCGAAGCAACGCTTGCCACGCTCCGCTTTTGTAACTTCGCGGGGTCCGGCGTCAGGTAGAGTTTCATCTTTTCTGCGCTTCCACAAATTAAAATCGTACCGTGGTGCAGCGCTGCCGTGCCATTGTCATAAAATGCATTGCCGGAAAACTTTCGTCCCTCTGTGGTCACGTCGTTGCGTCCAGAGACCTCCGCCTCGATCCCAAACGATTGCACCGCGCGGCAAATCACCGCAAATTGCTTCGCCTGGTCATAGTTTTCTTTGGCCGCGATAAAGGAAAAGTTTAGATTCCCACCGTCGTGGTAAACCGCACCGCCACCGGTAATCCTGCGCGCAATTTTGCCGCCGTCATTTAAGAAATCCGCCACTTTGCACTCCAGCCACGGATTTTGGTTCTTTCCAATCACGATCGTGTGGTCATTCTGCCAAAGGTAAAGAATCAGCTCGTCGTCTTTCACGACAGAAAGCAAGGTCTCCTCTACCGCAAGATTGCGGTGTGGGTCAGTGGCGTCCGTCTCAAAGACGCGAATCCTCTTGATATTCATAGCGTAAATGCATCGTCCGCCGCCTCACAGAAGGTCGGATGCGGACGAATCAGGGAAGCCATCTGCTCCATCGTCAGTTTCTGTGCGATCGCGACGGCATACTCATCGATCATGTCGGATGCTCTGGCAGCCATCAGCTGCGCGCCCAGCACCACATGGGTCTCCTCGTCGTAGACCACCTTGATAAAGCTGCGTTCCTGGTGCGTGATAATCGTCTTCGCGTTGCCGTGCAGCAAGGCCTTCTTCGCCTTTGCGGCAAATCCGGCTTCCTTCGCCTGCTCTTCCGTTAGACCAACCGCTGCAATCTCGGGGCTCGTATAAATGCACGCAGGCACCAGATCTAAGTGGATCTTAGGGGTCTCCCCTGCCATATAAGCAACAGCGGCCTGTGCCTGTGCGGTCGCCGCGTGCGCCAGCTGAATCGAGCCGGAGATTGCATCGCCGATCGCCCAGATGCCGGGCACATTGGTCTCAAAACGGTCATTCACTACGATGCCGCGGTTCACTTCCAACCCTAAATCCTCCGCACACAGTCCAGCCAGATTCGCCCTGCGGCCTGTCGCCATCAGAACCAGATCTGCCGCGACCTCTTCCGGCTTCTCCTTCACCATGTAATGGCAAATGAGTCCGCCTTCGCCCCTGGTGATCTCCTTTAGCGCTGCCCCGGTCTTTACCGCAATGCCGCGCTTTTTCAGGATCTGCGTCAGGTTCTGCGAGATTTCTTTGTCCATATTGGGCAGGATCTTTGGCAACATCTCAAGAATCGTCACTTCTGTACCCAATGCCGCGTACACAGAGGCGATCTCCACGCCGATCACACCCCCGCCGATAATTACAAGGCGTGCGGGTACATTTGCCTCACCGTCAAGCAATTCATCGCTCGTAATTACGCCCGGAAGATCCGAACCCGGCACAGGAATTCTCGCCGGCACAGAGCCCGCCGCGAGCAAGATACGCTCAGTCTCATAGACCTCACTGCCCTCCGCACTCGTCACTTCCACCTTGCCAGGTGCAAGCACTTTTCCGTGACCGCAGAGCACATCGACCTTGTTTCGCTTCATCAGATCCGCCACACCGGCACGCAGCTTCTCGGTCACCGCCACCTTCTGCGCAAATAACGCCGCAGGGTTTACATTGACTGCGCCTTCCATGGTTCCGAGAGCAAGTTCTCCCTGCACATCCCGGTAAAGTTCCGTGGTGTGAAGCAATGTCTTGGTCGGAATGCAGCCTCTATTTAAACAAGTGCCGCCAAGGTCTCTTGCCTCTACGAGCGCAACTTTCCACCCTTTGGCGGCAGCGGCAGCCGCCCCGGGATATCCCCCGGGACCGCCGCCGATCACAATTAAATCATACTGTTTCATTTTCTATTTGCTCCCAATGGTGCTTAAGCCTCTTCCTTCGCCCATCTAAGCTTCGGCTTTCTCGCCGCCAGCACCTCGTCAGGCCTTGAGATCGCAGCCTTCGCCGGCCAGTGATGCGCCGCTTCCGGATCCTCGATCGCAGCATGGTAGACCTTCTTAAAGATCTCCGCGGCTGCCTCAATCGTCTCCGGACTTTCGGTCTCGGTCGGTTCCGCCATCAGCGCTTCATGGACAATCAGCGGGAAATAAATGGTCGGTGCATGCATGCCTTCGTCCAAAAGACCCTTCGCGATATCCAGCGCGCTCACGCCGCACTCCTTGTGCTCTTTCTCCATCGTCATGACAAACTCGTGCATGCAAAGGCCAGGATTTGCCATCTCGTAGGTGTCCGCAAGGAGCGCCTTCAGATAGTTTGCGTTGAGCACCGCGGTCTTCGCACTTGCGGGCACCCCTTCCTTGCCAAGAGAAAGCAGGTAAGTCAGCGCACGAACGACCACGAGGAAATTGCCCTGGAAGGAACGCACCTTGCCGATGCTCTCCGCAGGAATCTCACAGATTGCAGAAGAACCGTCCACCGGCAAATAATTTGCCAAAAAGGCCTTGCAGCCAACTGCGCCTGCACCCGGGCCACCGCCGCCGTGAGGCGTCGAGAAGGTCTTGTGCAGATTTAAGTGAATGCAGTCAAAACCCATGTCGCCAGGCCGCACCACACCCATGACCGCGTTTAAGTTTGCGCCATCGTAGTAGCACAAACCGCCTGCCTCATGGATGATCTTCGTGATCTCAGTGATGTTTTTATCGAAAATGCCAAGCGTATTCGGGTTGGTTAACATCAGACCTGCGGTATCCTCGCCGACTGCTGCACGCAATGCATCCAGATCCACGCAGCCGTCCGCTGTGGAAGGAATCGAAACCACCTGCAAGCCGTTCATCGTACCTGTCGCTGGATTGGTGCCGTGCGAAGAGTCCGGAACGATGACCTTAACTCTCTTGTCGCCTTCACCGCGCAGTTCATGGTAGCGCTTGATTAACATCATGCCGGTCAGCTCACCGTGCGCGCCGGCTGCCGGCTGCAGCGTCATCCCTTCCATGCCAGTAATCTCGCACAGATACTGCTTTGTCAGGTTCAAAACCTCCAAGGATCCGGGAACCGTCTCGGGATCCTGCAGGGGATGTACGTCGGTAAATCCTTCGAGCGCCGCGGTCACTTCATTGACCTTCGGGTTGTACTTCATCGTACAGCTGCCCAGCGGATAAAAACCATTGTTCACGCCAAACGCGCGTCTCTCCAGCGCGGAATAATGCCTTGCGACATCATTTTCCGAAACTTCCGGAAGCCCAGGCGCCTCTTCTCTTAATACCTCTTTTGCAAATGGATACGCAGGCACATCACATGCCGGCAGATAAGCGTGACTTCTTCCCGGTCTGCTCTTTTCAAAAATCAGTTCCATGGTCACACCTCCTTAAGCACGGCTACAGCGCCATCCAACTCTTCCTTCGAGACCATCTCGGTCGCGCACCAGAGAATGTGGTTCTCATCAAGCGCCAGTCCGCCCAGGATATCCGCTTTCTTTAAAGCCTCCAAGGCAGCCTTTGCGCCCTTCGGCGCTTCGGTCACAAACTCGTGGAAGAACTCACCCGTGTAAGCCTTCTTGTATCCGATCTCTTCTAACTTCTCCGCCAGATAATGCGCTTTCGCTGCGGAGGAATTTGCCGCGTTCTGGATGCCCTGAGGGCCCATCGCCGCGCAGTAAACCGCCGCTGCCATCGCGCAGAGCGCTTCGTTCGAGCAAATGTTGCTGCCCGCTTTTTCTCTCTTGATATGCTGCTCTCTTGCCTGCAGGGTCAATACAAAGGCTCTTCTGCCCTCGGAATCTACGGTCTCGCCGACGATTCTGCCAGGCAGTTTTCTCATTAAATCCTTGCCGGTCGCCATAAAGCCCAGGTACGGGCCGCCCCAGGAAAGAGGCATGCCAAGCGGCTGTCCCTCGCCGACCACGATATCCGCACCGCAGTCCGCTGGAGTCTTCAGTACCGCCGCTGCGATCGGGTTCACGCTCATGATATACTTTGCGCCCGCCTCATGCGCGATCTCACCGAGCACTTCTGCGTCTTCGATCATACCGTAGAAGTTCGGCTGCTGAACGAGCACGCCTGCGGTCTTCTCGTCCACAAGCTCCTTCAGCGCTTCCGCGTCGGTCTTTCCATCCTTTGCGGGCACCAAGACCAGCTCGCACCCTGCTGCCCAAGCATAAGTCTTCATGACTGCAAGCACATCCGGGTGCGCCAGTTCACTCACCAGCACTTTGCTGCGCTTGCGGTCTCTGCACATCGCAGCTGCCTCCGCCGCCGCGGTCGCCCCGTCATAGACGGATGCATTTGCCACGGTCATCCCGGTCAGCTCACAGATCATCGTCTGATATTCGAAAATGGACTGCAAAATACCCTGCGAGATCTCCGCCTGGTAAGGCGTATACGCGGTCAGGAAGGTCTCTTTTCCGATCACTTCACTGACAATCTGTGGGATGTAATGCCGATACGCACCCGCACCGCGCAGCACCGTCGAAAAGACGCGGTTCTTCGCCGCGAACCCTTTCATCTGCTTTAACACTTCCATCTCGCTTTTCCCGGATGGAAGGTTCGGCGCCTCGTTCAGATACAGATCCTCCGGCACATCCCGGTAAAGATCCCGCTCCGATGCGATACCGATGGTATCGAGCATCCTTCTGCGGTCTTCCTCACTCAAAGATAAATAGGTTGCCATCACACTCTCCGTTTCGCAAAATTACTCTGCTTCGTTCTCGCAGAACTCCTCGTACTCCTCTGCGTCTAAAAGATCCTCTTCAATCTCGCCCTCGAACTTCGCAATCCATGCACCGTAAGGATCCTCATTTAACAGCTCAGGTGCATCCAAAAGTGCCTCGTTGACTTCCACCACGCGGCCCGTGATCGGGGTCATGACATCAGAGACTGCCTTGACGCTCTCAACGTCGCAAAATGCGTCGCCAGCTTCAAACTCGTCGTCAAGCTCCGGCAGATTCACGAATACCAGGCTGCCCAGCGCATCCTGCGCATAGTCGGTGATACCGATGACATACAGGCCATCTTCTTCCTTGACCCACTCATGGGTCTTTGCATACTTTAACTCTCTCGGTGTGTTCATCACATTTCCCTCCTTGTTGTAAATGAATTCGTTTATTTCTCTCTTTTATAAAATGGCAGCGCTTCGGTCTCACATGCGACCTCTCTGCCGCGCACCAAAACGGTCACGGGCTTGCCCGGAACCGCAAATTCCTTCTCAAGAAGCGCCATCGCATGCGCCCCGCCGACATACGGCAGCACTGTGCCGGAGGTCGTGTGTCCGATCACGCGCCCATCCGCAACGACATCCATGTGCTCTCTGACGATGCCGCGGCCCGTCACCTTAATGCCGATACGACCAATCGCAGGCGTTCCGCGGTCTAACATGCCCTGCTTGCCGATGAACTCTTCCTTGCCCATCTTCACCGCAAAGTCAAGTCCGGTCTCAAGCGGCGTCACATCGTCATCCATCTCATGTCCGTAAAGCGGCATCGCAGCTTCCAGACGCAGCGTATCACGCGCACCCAGGCCACAAGGCTTCACGCCAAACTCCTCGCCAGCCGCAAGCAGCTTGTTCCAGAGTTCCGGACCCTTCTCAGCTGCGCAGTATAACTCATAGCCAAACTCGCCGGTGTAACCGGTCTGCGAGATCAAGCACTCGATGCCGTCCACATCACAGTGATCGATAAACCAGTAATACTTGACCGGCAGATTCTCTTCCTTCGTCAGCTTTAACATCAGCTTCTTCGCATCCGGTCCTTGCACCGCGATCTGCGCGACAGACTCTGAGATGTCCACAAGCTCAACATCGCCGAAGACATGCGCCTTCATCCACTCGTAATCCTTGTCCTTGTTGGACGCGTTCACGACGATCAGGTAATCGCCTTCGCCCTTCTTGTAGACCAGCAGATCATCCACCACACCGCCGTTCTCATTGCACATCGGACTGTAGCGCACACGTCCGTCCGGCATGTTGGTAAAATCATTGGTCAACAAATGATTCAAATTCGCAAGTGCATCTGGTCCCTGCATCGTCACCTCACCCATGTGAGAGACGTCGAAAAGTCCTACCTGCGTGCGCACACACTTGTGCTCTCCGATGATGTCCGAATACTGCACCGGCATGATAAAACCGCCAAACGGCACCATCTTCGCACCGAGCTTCACGTGCTCGTCATAGAGAACTGTTTTTTTGTCCATAGGTTTTCCTCCCGTAAATTTCCCCGAAACGAAAGAAGAGCGCACTGCAAAAAGCAGTGCGCTCCGTGTACTGACCTGAAAGATTCTTCCCTTGGCTGCCCCGCGGGAATTGCTTCTTCGGTGTCATCTCTGACTTTCCGGAGTTTCGTCCGAATTCGGTCCTTTTGCCTGAAAGATCTCCGCGTTGCCCCTTCGGCGCCGGCATGCGCCGGTCTCTCCAGAATTCTTCACCCGAACTTTATGATACTATTAATATATCATAAAAGAGCAGGGAGGTACAAGGAGAAAATCAAGCTCTTTCCTTTACGAATCTATGAATTTCAAGATCCCTCAGCCCCGTAATAGCTCCACCGGGAACTTCTCAGCGATCGACAGCCCTCCAGCCGCCGTAAAGTGAAGAAAGTCTCCGGAATTAAACGCCTCTGTAAGTGCTTCCGGCTCCTCCTTCGTCGTAAGTGCGTCCGCCAGATCAAACACATCATCGAATGCGCCAGACGTCATAATCCACTCGTTGACTTCTCTTCGCAACGCCAGCTTCTCCTTTGTGCACCCGACACTGTTTTTTAAGGGCGTGATCGTCGTGCCGATGACGCGAATTCCTGCCTGATGTGCCTTCCCAATAAGCGTAAGCATCCCCTGTTTCATGGCTTCTGCGTTCGGGAGCTTTTCCCACCGGTAGCACGCAAATGTCCCCGGCTGGTGGATATCATTCGCGCCCACGCAGACAATCATGGTTTTCACCCCGGCATACCCGAGCACGTCCCAGGAGAAGCGTTTCAGGCCGCCATCACCAAACAAATCTCCTAGGAGAAGTTTGTTCCCGGTGTCTTTTAAGAGCCGGTTTCCGGAGATGGATACGTTCAGCAGAGACAGATGCGGTTCCTTCTCCGCCGCCATTTGCCGCACGGGCTCCACCCATCTGCCGATAAACTCATTGGATGCGCCGAAAATCGCCACAGCTTCCGCATCCTCATAAGGTGTATAGACGTCGATCCCAGAAACTAATGGGAAGGGGATTCCGATGTCAAGCGGTCGTTTTTTGCTCCGCCAGAGATTCTCCTCAGATGCCTGAAACTCTCCCCGTGTAAAGTTCCCAATCGTCGAATACGTCGTCGTCTGCCAGAGACCGGTCATGCAGACCCCTTTCGAAAAATACGTGCGAATCTCAATCTCATCTCCGTCAGAGACCCGAAGCGCGATCTCATCGGAGAGGACTCTCTCATTTTTCCCAATCACAAAGCTGGCTTCTCCTCGCAGAGTGACCGGGCAAATGGTTTCGCCGCATTTCACGCTCATCGCTCCCACAAAAAGCTTGCCCCCGTAGGTCGAAGAGAGAATCAGCCGGATCTTCTCTCCGCCAAAGGGAAGTTTCACCAACGTTCGAAAGGTCCGCCCCGCCACATTTAACCGATACATCCGGTTCCCGCACTGCGAAGCCCCGTAAGCTGTCACCCACTTCATTTTGCACTCTTTCCTTTCCGGCTTTTGCCAAGCATCACGTCATTGAGTGTCTTCACCGTCAGCTCGCGCTCTACCTGCTCAAGCTCTGTTACGTCTGTCTTTGATTTCTTTAACACAACCGTGTAAGGCTCCTGCGGAACCAAGTCAAAACAATTGTCTTCAAAAATCGCATCATGCTGCGACAAATCCAGGATCACATCCTTGCACATCACGTCTGTGCAGACCGTGATTCGGTAACTGTCCTCAGACTCCTCGATCGTTGTTTTCAGTGACGGCTTCTCAAACTCATAGTCCTTTGCCGCGCCAAACAGCTGGACATTCCACACGCCGCCCGACTGATACGCCAGATAAGAAGATGCCACGTCCTCCGGACAAGGAATGCGAAATACTTCCTTGCTTCCGGTCTGTATTTGATAAGGAATGGCGTGCACAGCCACCTGTTTTCCCCGCTCGTAAAGCACTGCCTGAACCTCACCTGAAACTTCCGAAAGCAGATCGGAAGTCACATGAAGGGAGACTTCATTTTCGCTTACCTCACTGGAGACGAGCACGGCAGCGAAGAATTTGCGGATCATGTACTGCTCCGCCTTCCATCTGCCGCGATAATCGATTCCGCTCCAGGAAACCACCGGCCAACAATCATTAAGCTGCCAGAGAATCATGCCCTTGTTATAGTCATTATGCCTGCGTTGATACTCCGCAGAGTATCGCATGATCTCTCCTGCCTGTACCTGGGACAGATACACATAATCCTCAAATGCCTCCGGCACCAGATACTCCCGCTCCATATAGAGCTCAATGGTTTCATTTCCCTCGAAGCATTTCTGGTGCGCATACATGACGTCCGAATATGGCTCCAAATCCTCCTCTGCCATGTACTCCCTTAGTGTCTTCATCGACGGATAGCTCTGGAAGCCAATCTCAGAAATGAACCGGCAAAGCATTTCTTTTGTCTGCATGATCTGATACGGGGCATTGCCATCGTACTGCAGGTAATAATGCATGTCGCCGTCCCACGTGTAATCGACAAAGCTTTTTGCCGCGAGCGGCTTCGATGCGTGCGGCGTGGAATGGATGAACGGAATCTCCGGGCAGAGCGCGCGCACCTTGGAAGGAATCAGCCGCAGGAAAATCTTGGAATAAATGTGGCGGATAAACAGCGCGGTCTTCAGGTCAAAGGCTTTGTCTGCCTTAAACAACTTTCGAAGAGCGACCGTCCGTTCTTCTTTCGACGTCATCGTCGTGTACAGGCAGTCCAGCTCGTTGTTTCCGCAAAGCAGCACGAGGGATGGATGATTGCGGATTCGTTTTAATTGATATTCTACCTCTGCGGCAACATTTTCTATAAAGGCATCGCTCGGATAATAGAAGGTACACGCGAACATGAAGTCCTGATATACCATCAAGCCTGCCGCATCACACAATTCATAAAAATGATCGTCCGGATAATACGCCCCGCCCCAGACGCGGATTCCATTCAGATTACTTGCGAGGGCGTTCTCCACCAGCGCGTCCCACGTCGCCTCCGTGACCTGCGGGATGATCGCATCGTTAATGATCATATTTTCCCCGCGGAAATAAACCGGTGTCTCGTTGACAACGATCTGGAATTTATGTCCTTTTCCGTCCCTTGCGGTATCAATGCGCACCGTGCGTAGTCCGATCCGCCTGCTCCTCTGGGAGATCACTTCTGTTTGCCGGCACAGGGAAACCTTCACGGTGTAGAGCGGCTGTTCGCCGTATCCGACCGGCATCCAAAGTCTCGGAGAGGCAATCGTAAATGTCTGTGACACTGCCTCACTGCCCGCACACATCCTTTCTTCCAGAATGTTTCCCTCCGGATCATAGAGGGTGAATCGCACCTGATCCCCTTCTTTGCAGTGCATTTCCGCCGTTGTCTTCAGGCGAACCTCCCCTTTTCTATGGGTCTGCTTTACGAAAAGGTCCTCGATCTCCGAGCCGTCATCCAGCATCAGATAAACGTCCCCTAAAATCCCACTGTCCGGCAGTGTGATGCCCCAGTCCCAGCCAAACATACAACCGGCTTTTCGGATCACGTTAAACGGCTTTCCGAGGTCTGCCTTGTGGTCTCTTAAGTACTTCACCGGGCTGTGAAACAAAACGCGAAGCCGGTTCTTTCCGGCCTGCACATATTCTTTTACGTCATACCGATATCTGCGGAACATATTCTTTTCGGAGGCAAGCAAGGTCTCGTTGAGGAAAATGTCACAGACCGTGTCCAGGCAGTCAAACACCAGAAGCAGTCTCTCGTTTTTTCGTTCCTCGTCCTCGATCTGAAATGTCGTTGTAAATGTATAATCTTCTTCGAAAATAGGCTGGATCTTTTGCTCGTGATCCCTGACATAAGGGTCTTCGATCTTCTGATGCGCCAGAAGTGTACTCACCACGCTGCAGGGAACCTTTGCAGGAAACATCTCTCCTTGATAGTGCAGATACCATCCTTCATTTAACAACCGTTTTACCATCACAGCTTCACCTTCTTTGAAATCTGCTCCAACGCCTCTTCTTTCGTCATCTCACCGCGGTTGACAGCCGTCATCGCCTTCACGTCGCGGTCTCTCAGCGGATAGAAAAGCAACAGCACAGCCAGCGCAATCACGGTGCCTGCTGCCGGGGCAAGCGAATATAACACCCAAATTCCATGAATCACTTGCGGCGTCTGCGCGACACCATTTTCCACATAACCGATGGCCGCCAGGCAGGCCATCCCCAGCGCGCCTGCGAGCGCAACAACCATCTTATTGACAAATGCCTTCAGCGAGAACGCCACGCCCTGGTTGCGCTCTCCCGTGGTAAACTCTCCGTACTCAATGCAGTCCGCAATGAAGATCGTGCTCACCAACGACCAAACCGCAGAGACCGCTGCACGCAGTGCCACCAAGGAAATCATCACCACGATATTTTCATACCCACACACATAGATCAGCACTGTGATCACAATCGTCATAATTCTTGTGACAACGTAAGCCTTGAAATTATCTACCTTTTCCAGAAGCTTCGGCACAAACATGACCACCAAAAGGACCGGGAAAACCGTTGCGAGCGCAAGCGCCGTCAGCCAGGTTTCACTGCCCAGGCAGTACGTCGCAAAATACGTCTGAAGCGTCGTCGCAAAGTCGGTCAGCGACCCCAAAATCTGCACCAGCACGATGATCAGCAGATAACGATTCTTCGCCACGGTCCGCAAAATGGTGCTGATCGGGACTTCCTTTTCCTGGGGGACGTTAAAACGCTCTTTGACGGTAAATGGAATCAAGATCATGCCAAGAAAACTTAGGACGCCAATCACGATACCGGTCATCCCCCAGCCTGCCATCGGACGAAGGATCGGTACCAACACAACGATCAATAAACCGCCAAAATACACCATAAATGAGTTGAGTGCAAGGATGTGGTTGCGCTCATCCGGCGTCTTGGAGGCGACCACCACCAGCGAATGTGCAGGTGCGTCACACATCGTGTAGGCACAGTCCCAAAGCACATAAGAAATGAGTGCCCAGGCGATACGTCCTCCGATCGGGAAGTTCCCGGATGTCGGATTTAAGAAGACCAAAACCGTTGTCACCGGTACCGCAAAGGCAGCGATTTTTAACCATCCGCGGTACTTGCTGTCCTTGAAACGGAACTTATCCACCAGAACACCAAAAATCGGATCATTGACCGCGTCAAAGACCTTTGCAATGATGAAAATGATCGAAACCGCAGCGGCAGAGATGCCAACCGCATCTGTCAGAAAGATCTGCAAGAAACTGTAAATCAAGTAATAGGAACAGATCGTACCGAATGAATAGAGCGCAAAACTGAGCCTCTCTTTCTTCGATGTCGCATAGTCTTTTGTTTTCTTTGCCATAACATTATCCTCCGATCGAATTCTGGCACAAATTCTTGTTGTTGCCTTGAATTCTAGCAAGATTCCTGCTATGGTATTTATGTATTCATGATATATTTTATGTTTTTCGATTATATTTGAGGAAATTTATGTCATCATCCAGCTCATCTTTTCGTCAGAAAACACAGAAAGCTATCTCCGATCTGCTGTCCTTTGTCAAGGGAAGGAGCAGGATCGGCTGATCCGCGAAAGTGCCGACCTTTATCTCTATCATCTGGGCGATACCACGTTACGCTCTGCCAAAAACGGATTGATCTGCCTTCTGACCATCATCAGCCGGTCCGCGATCGATTATGGTGTGGATGCGGAATACAGCTTTGCGGCAAGCGACTATTTTATCAACCTCTTGGAGCGCATCCGTAACTCCGGCGAGATAGAGCCTTTGGTGAGGGATATCCTGGCCTTCTATGCAGATCTGGTCTCCGAGGCGCGTGTGAGCGGCTACTCATCTCAGGTCTCCCGCGCAATCCGCTATATCCACAGCCACCTCTACGATCCCTTAAAGGTGCAGGACGTTGCAGCCTATCTGCCGATGGATCCTTCTGCGTTTTCGCGCTTGTTTTCGGAGGAAACCGGGATGGCTCCGTCCGATTATATTGAGAGCAAGAAGATGGACGAGGCCCAAAGGCTCCTCCTGCAAAGAGACATGACCGTCTCCCAGGTCGCAGAGATTTTAGGGTACTGTTCCTGTCAACCGTTTTCCCTTCGTTTTAAATTATGCTACCAGATGACGCCCAGGGAATTTCGCAATGCGAACCAGATGATTTGACGAAAATCACATTTTTCTCAGGAATTTTGTGATTCTGATCACATTTTTCTTGATTTTTATTGGCAACGAGGGCTTGACTGCCTTATAAAGCATTTTCTCCTTGCCGAAAAATGTATGTTATTTCACATTCCCAAAACAGACAATTCTATGATATAATCAACCCATAAAATTGATCGAACTTCATTTCATCTACATCTTAGGAGGATATAACATGTTAAAATGTGCATTGATTTTTGGAAATGACATGGTTCTGCAGCGAGACAAAGAAGTGCCGGTCTGGGGCGTCGCTGAACCCTTGACGCAGGTTGAAGTCTCTATCCAGGGACATCAGGTAAGCACGGTCTCGGACGAGCAGGGCGCATGGAAAGTGACGCTGCCGTCCCTTGCGACTTCATTTGCGGAAGTCCTGGACGTTCATTCCGGGGAAGAAACCCTCACCTTTACCGGCGTTCAGGTTGGTGAAGTATGGCTTGCCGGCGGCCAGTCCAACATGGAATTTCATATGCGTTACGACGCGGATTATCCTGCAGAGAAAGAGAATTGTACAAGCTACGACATCCGGTTCTTCGATTACCTGGAAGTCTCTTATCCGGAGCAGCTAAATGAAGCCGATTTTATGAAGTGTTATGGCTTCTGGCGCAGGAGCACGCCCGACCAGTTGGAGCGGTTTTCGGCGGTTGGCTATTATTTCGCCAAGGAGCTTCAGGCAAATGATCCTGTTCCGGTCGGTATCATCGGCTGTAACTGGGGCGGCACACCTGCGTGTGCATGGATGTCCGAGCAAGCCGTTAGAAATGGCGGTGGGCAGGTTTATCTGGATGAATACAATGCTGCGGTCGAGAATCTGGATCTGGATGCTTACGAGGAAGCCTTCCGCAGAAATCCGATGTCCTACCGCGTTGACCAGCTCGCAGATCCGATCAGTGACCTCATGATGTATGGCTGTACCATGGAAGAATTCATGGGGAAGCTTGCCGAGATGGGCATCGACCTCAGCAAGATGGATCCATCTGCCTTCATGCCTCCCGTCGGCCCCAAGTATGAACGTAGGCCTTGCGGTCTTTATGAATCGATGCTTAAACCTCTCTCACCTTACGCAATTCGCGGCGTGATCTGGTACCAGGGCGAGACAGATGGTGATGGTCATCCGGAAGCGTATGAGACCCTCTTCCCGGCTCTCATCAAAAACTGGAGAGCGCTATGGAAGGAAGACCTTCCGTTCTTCTTCGTGCAGCTTGCACCTCTAGAGCAGTGGATGGCGTGCGTGGGTGAGCCTTATGTCATCGTCCGCGAGGCGCAGCAGCACACTGCAGATACGGTTCCCGGAACCGGGATGGCCGTCATCACCGACGTCGGAATGCAGCACGACATCCATCCGAAGAAAAAGCAGCCGGTCGGACGCAGACTCGCCCTGTTGGCAGAGAACAAAGTCTATGGCAAGGATATCCTCTGCGAAGCGCCGACACTGGTATCTGCGGCTGTATCCTCTGGAAAAATCGATCTGAAGTTTGATCACGCAGGTGATGGCCTTGTATTAAAAGTGGCTGTCCCTTACGGACAAGTCGTGGGAGAAACGCATCTTGGCGGACTGCAGATCTTCCAAGATGGCAAAGAACTCTCCGCCGACCTCCTGGCAGCCCGCGCCGAGAAAAACACGGTGACCGTGACAAGCCCGGAGATCAAAGAAGGCGTTCCGACGGAGATTCGAATTGCTAAAACCGGTTGGTATCTTGTCAACCTCTATAACAGCAACGATATTCCGGCAAGACCCGCAACGTTAACGATCTAATCCCATCATCACATCGAACCCACGCCCTGCGGCACGCCGCAGGGCTCGTTTGATCAGAATCGTGACCCTGTAGGAAGATTTCGCGTGTCAGAGTCAAACATATTTGGCGGTCATCTCCATTATCGAGACCCCGTAGGAATGATTGGCATCTCAGAGGCCATGATTTTTCACAAAGAATCTGATTTATCTGACCCGAGAAGGGCCTTTTCAACTTCAGGATCTTTCACCAAAGACCCTGAAATAGCGTCCGCAGTTTACGGATCCAAAGAATTGTCTGTCTAGCTTTTTAGCCTTGACCCTGACAAGCAATTTCGCCTCTCCGGGTCGCCAAACAAGACTGTCTAACTTTTCAGCCTAGACCCCACAGGCAGATTTTTCTTTCAGGGTCACGAGACATGCTCTCACAAGTTCATCTCAGCAAAAAAAGACCACCGACTCAATCAGTTAGTGGTCTTCTTTATATTTCTACGGTGTTTTCTTCACCGCACTCCTTCTCATCCATTTACCATCTTCTGCATCTCTTCTTCCACGTTTTTGTAAAACGCTGCAAGATGCACACCATCCACCAATCCGTGATGCACGAGGATGGAAAGCGGCATCCTCAGCCTGCCATTTGCATCCGCTTCGTACTTTCCCCACGTGATCCGCGGATTGGATTCATCACCGCCGGCAACCGGTTGCGTCAGGGAGGTATAAGAAAGCCAAGGCATCGTGGAGATGAAGTACATGCTCTCCACATCTTCATCTTCCTTCAGTTCCTCCTGCTCTCTGGCCTTCCTCTGTTCTTCCCGCGCATAGGAAAGGTAGTCTGCATTTGCCAGATGATGATGCAGCGTACAGTAGACATACGTCCCATTCTCCAGAAGCTCGATGTGCGACGTCGGGCACTCCTCGTACTCGACGATCCCTTCCTCATGGATTCTTCTGCGAAGCTCCGGCACCGCATCCGCAGCAAGCGCTGCAGCGTGCATAAACATCAGGTAAAAGGACGCATCTCTTTCCTTGCAGTATCTCACGAGCTCGGTCACATCCACATTCACGGTTACACTGACGTATGGATAGGCAAGCGAACGAAAGTAGTCAAAATGTGCCTTCCTTGGATACGACTCCAGATCCAGAAAGTGTCCCTTCACGCTCACATCAGACTCTTTCCGCTCTTCCACGCCTCGCCGACCTTCTCGCCGATGACATGATAAGCATTGTTAAACGGATCAAATGTAATCGGCTGCACCTTTGCGACATCGACCTTGCCATCCGTCAGCGCCGCTTCATCGACACTCACATTGACGATCTCGCCCTTTAAGATGCAGCTCTCTTTATCAAAGCTCTTGACCTTGCACTCTAAGCACACCGCAAGTTCATTGATGATCGGCGCATTGACAAACTCACTCTTCGTTGCGGTAAATCCAGCCTTTACGAACTTATCTTCGGTCTTATTTCCGGTCGAAATTCCCACATAATCGCAGCCCGCCACATGCGCTGCGTCTGCCATGCTGATCGTAAATGCACCGGTCTTTTCAAAGTTCTTGCAGGTCTTGTGCCCTACGGAGAGGCAGACCGAGACCTCATCTGCCTCGCTGATCCCGCCCCAGGCCGCATTCATCGCGTTCGGAACGCCATTCTCATCGTAAGTTGCAATGATCCACACTGGCTGCGGATAGCTAAACGGTTTACTGCCAAAATTCTTTCTGCTCATAGTTGGTTCATCCTAATACTTATCATTGATATAAAGCATTTTTCCAAATGTCTTTTCCATTTTGAAATGCTTTCAAAGAATCAATTTTCTTCTCATAAAGAGCTTGTAAATTCGGAATTCGTCCATGTCGTTCTTCTATGTCTTTTTCATAAATAGAAAAATCCATCTCTGCTTTTCCCAAATCAACGCAATTGCGGTCCTTGACATATTGCAGCAATCTCACTTCTTTTTCGACAAAGGAATGCGTTCGGATATCAGGGATGTGAACGGCAGATAATTCTCGTTCAGAAAGCTGATAAAACATGGAATTCCCAGAATCATAAATCGGTGCAAAACCGAGTAGTTCCAAACTGTCCGGATCTCTCATGACAGAGATATTATTCATGTGTCGATCCGTATTGGAGATCAAATAATCTGATAAGATCTCATAATCCATAAATGAGGTAAATGCATCTTCTGTCATTCCCAACGATAGGCAAACCTGTTTGAACGGGTAGTACAAAGATTCATTCTGCCTAGTTTTGACAGTCTGCAGCAACTCCCACGCTGAAATGCTTTCAATGTTCTCACTGCAATAATCATAACACATGCATCCAAGGCCTTCCCGATCACGATCCACTTTCACTCTTATCAATTGATACTTTGTATAATTATGAAATCCTTGCTTCTCATGCAGCTTTGTCGCGAAAATCTCATTCAAGCTTTGCTGATAGGACTCTCCATAATTACCTTTCAGAAGATACCTTCTGCCATCCGCGTCAATGCACCACTTCTTCTGCAATTCTCCTTGTGAAGTAGCACAGTTAAATTGCGTCTTCTCTCTCAGATCAACCTCATAGCTTTGATTGATGGTAATCTCACCGAAAGAATCGACAAAATCATTCGTGAACAGATTTACATCCTTCCATGACAAAGACTCTTCCCGCAGGCAAATCCAATAACAGTCCGAAAGACTCAGTGCAAGATTATTGACTAGCGCACTATTTGTGGATGTATACCCTAGCTTCTGCAGCGCTGTCTTCGCTCCGTGCCTTGTTTTTGGAATAGCACGGTCACGCCACCATTCGTGAAACTTCATATCATTCATCTGACCGCCAAGAGGAAAATGTTCCTTCGCAGCCTCATTTCTTCGAACGTGGGCGATTCTCCCGTTTTCATCAATTTCCATTAGGCAGACAGCAATATCTTTATGCATTAAGAAATACTCTTTTCCTGCCATAGTTTATCACCTCGTCCAGATAATCTCCTCTTCCAGATCATATCTGCAATCTCTGTTAAACCGATCCTGTGCGGCATAGAAGTCCTGAAACAGATCCTCTAAATACAAGCCCAGGTTCTGTTTTTTCACCAGTTTTAAGTCCTCCTGAATCCGGATTTCATTGCCTCTTACATCGAAAACTATTTTTTTGATGTTGTCAAAGAAGTAGACTTCTCCTCTTGGAGTAATCACTTTCTCAAGCGCTTCCTGCATAGACGGTAATGACCTGGCAAGCAAAACCAGGAAATACGGAGCAGGAGAAGCTTCGCCCTGTTCCCACTTCTGTAATGTTCTAAGGGGAATCCCAAATGTTTCTGCAAATGCTTTCTGCGTCATCCCTGTAGAAAGCCTCAGTTCTTTGATCTTATATAACTTCATCATATAACTACCCAATCAGAGTACATTTTTCTAAAGTATACTCTAATTGGGTATATATTGTCAAGCATTCTTTTCCCATTTCCCACAACAAAAAACTCCCCTCCGGTCTGCTTTTCTAAGCTTGCCCGGAGGGGAATCTCACGTGTTCCTAATTTGCCCCAAAAGTGTATGATCAATCAATGATCGTCGTATAGTAGGTTGTTCCGCCTGCAGCAGATGTCTGCTTCCAGAAGTAGATGCCTGCGCTTGCACTGCTGTTAATCATGAAATACTTGCTGCTGGAGAAGCTCAGGTATGGATACCGGCTGCTTGCCGTGTTCGTCGCCTTCACAGCGGTTCCGTTCATCGCGAAGGACCACTTGCAGTAGCTGGAACTAAGCGTAGTGTAGCTGTAGAGGTAACTGCTTCTGCTCGCCAGATAAGTGCCCGTCTGCGCATTCTTGATCGAATACTTGCCGCTGTAACTGCTGATCGTAAATACATACGCAGGGCTTACATTGGTAAGCGTGTTGCCGGACAGTGTCATGCCAGTGCTTGCATAAGCGGTTGCACCGCCCGCAGAAGTCGACTCATACTTCACATTTCCGGAAAGGCCTTTGAGTGCATAGAGACTCGAAGCCGTGTTTCCGTAAGTGATGACGTAGCTGCCGCTCCAGTCAGAAGGTGCGCTCGTCACCAGCTGATAGCCGGTCACGCCTGTGCTTGTCGTATACGCATACAGCGCTTTCAGGGTGATATTGCCGGTCGGTGTGTACGAACCGGTCAAAATCTGCGAAGGCATCGCGGTCGCATTGTTCACATCTGCTGCCACCCAACCAAGGAAGGTATATCCGGAAGGTGCGCCTGCAGTAGGCAATGTGATCGAGCTTCCTTCGGTGCAGGTCTTACTTGCCACTGCGCTCACGCCGCTCGGCACCGTAAAGCTCACCGTAAATGTCGTCTCCGGCTCTGTCGGTGTCGGATCGTCAGGAACCGTGGTCGTGCTCGGGCTCGTCGCATAGTAGGTCGTGCCTGCCGCTGCCTGTTTCCAGAAATAGATGCTGGAGCTTGCGGTTCTGTTGATCATGAAGTACTTGCTGCTTGAGAAGCTCAAGTATGGATAGGTGCTGCTTGCACTGTTGGATGCAGAAACCGCAGAGCCGTTCATCGCAAGGTTCCACAGGCAATAGCTGGAGCTTAAGCTCGTGTAGCTGTAGAGGTAACTGCTCTTGCTTGCCAGGTAAGTCCCGGTGGAAGCATTCTTGATCGCATACTTGCCGGAGCTGCTTGCTACATTGAAAATGTACGCGTCGCTGACATCGCTAAGCTGGCTGCCGGAAAGCGTGATGCCGGTGCTTGCCAGTGCAACTGCGCCACCCGCAGACGTTGACTCATACTTCGTGCTGCCGGAAAGTCCCTTCATGACATACATGCTGGAAGAAGACGTTCCGTAAGTGATGACATAATTGCCTGCCCAAGTAGAAGGAGCACTCGTCACCAGCTCGTAGACATTTGCCCCACTGCCGCCCTCGGTCTTAGTATAAACCGCATACAGGGTGGTGTTTGCAGAAGGGGTATAAGTTGCGCCCGGTGCATAATACGTGGGCTTCGAGGTGGTCTCCGCCACGGTCCCTGTTGCCCAGCCCGCGAATGTCCAGCCATCCACTGCTGTCGCCGCAGTCGGCACTGTCACAGAATCGCCTGCGTAAACCGTCGCCGTTGTGTAAGTCGCACCATTTGCCACATAGGTAACTTTCACGGTCTGTTTCGCCGCGAAAATGATCTGCACCGTGCAGTCAGAAGCAGGCGTTACCGTAAATGTATTTCCACTCTGGGTTACCGTAGCGGACCCGCTTGTTACCTGATAGCCGGAGACATAGTAGCCGGTCTTCGGGGACGCCGTGATGGTGTTGCCGCTCACAGAAACCGTACCATAGCTGGTATTGTTGGAAGTTGCGCTTACGGTGTAAGAAGGTGTGCTAGAGCCGCCAAAGAGCTGCCAGGTCGAATATACCGTCTGGACCGCGTCCACATTTCCGTGACCCGGATAGGTGTCTTCAGAAGAAACCACGATCGGGAATGCAACCTTGTTGGACTTCGCCTGCGACAAAGAATAAGAGCTGTACGCCGGATCCCAGCTGCCCAGGGAAGATTTCGTCTTAGAAAGCGCGTCTGCCAAGGTGTCACCATCTTTGATGTAACCTAAGATCGACTGCATGTACTGCTTCTCTCCGGTGAAAGACACGGACTGCGAATAGCCGTAAACCGCCTCGACGCCCTTCGCGCGAAGGCCCTTGTACATTCCGTCGGTAGCCATGCCGAGGCAAATGCCCATGTAAACCAGGCTTCCCGGCGCGTTGCTTGTCATGTGGTTTGCGATACACTGCCCGCTGACATAGGCATAACCGGAGCCCTTCAGGCAGTCATAATAGGTGCCGTAAGTACCGGTCTTTGCCGCGGTATCTGTGCTGGTAATACCAGTGTTGGTGGTCAGGCACAGATAAGAGCAGTTCGCTTTGCTGGTATAATCTCCGTTGCTGCCGGAATAATCGGTGGTTCCGTGCGAATCCATGATCACCAGTGCACAGTTCTGAATGGTCTTCGCGATATTGTCGATCGTCGCATTCGTCATCGTATAACGATAGCTGGAAGAACCGCCGGTTGCCGCATAAAGCGACTGCCACATGCTCTTATAGTACGGAGAATAATTCTTAAAGGAGCTGTCCGCATAGCTGGAGCTGCTCTCATAATATGGCTGAATCAAGCCGATCTCAACGGAGCTCGGTGTATGGCTGTTGACAGAAGCCGTAGATCTGAGATCTGCAAATAACGCCTCCGCATCTGCTTCGATGCTCATCAACTCCGCCTGGGAAATCTGATTCGAAGTATTGTGCAGTTCCGCCTCCATGCGGGGATCGTAACAGCACGGAATTCCGGTCGTGGTCTGCCAGACAAGGAAATTACCATTCTGTTGAAGGGATCCTTCCACATAGGTATCGGAGCTTTTGATGGCAGAAACAACCTCCGGAAGAATTGCGATGTAATCTGCTTCGGTCATCTGACTGACGCCGCCCTGGATCTGTGCCGTACCGCTGCCTGCGGTCACTTCTGAGATCTTCGCAAATACATCATTGTCTAATAACGTGTTTTCTGCTTCCGAATAAACTTTGGAAGCCTTCACCTTGCTGCCTGCGCTGATGCTGCCGGCTGCCTGTGCGACACTGGGAAGCAAACCCAGAATCAAAGCCAACGTAACAACCAGTGAAAGCAGGCGCCTGAACTTGTTACTCATGTTCTCCTCTCCTTATCGTAGATGATTTCACATGACCGTTTCTGTCACGAGATAGTTTTATTTTACTCCGATTTTTTCAAATGTCTAGAGGGAAAATGCATAAATATTCCGAGTTGGTTTTATTTTATTAGGTGAATTCCTTTGTTTATTCGGTATATGCGTATATTTATTCGGTCTCGCGAGATGATGCAAGAAGTCCCGGGAACATGAGCTCCCGGGACTTCTTTTCTGCTATTATACTATGCAATTATCTTGCTGCTTTCTTGCGCTTTCTCTCCGTTACAAAGTATGCTGCACAAGCAGTGCCGGAGATTGCCATCAGGCTCAGCCACAAACCAAGGTTTGCGTCATCCCCCGTTTTCACCGTTTTGCCAGTCTTAGAGGTAGAACTCGTCGTTGTCGCCCAGGCAACAAGAAGCGGTGATGTTCCCTTTACAGTGAAGGTCAACTTGCTGCCGCTTGTCGTGACGTTCGGCTGCTCCGTATCGCCAGCCTTAAATCCATTGACATCCTCTGCAAACAAATGCACGACAGCAAACTTCGATTTCGCGGTTGATCCCTTCGGACGGGTCATGCTGACTTCCACACCCTTCTCCGGGAACATTTCCGCAGGAAGAGGAAGCCACTTACTTCCGTCATTGTATTCAACGCTCATCTCATAAAGCTCATGCCCAGCGCTCTTGCCAAGTTTCTTCTCCGCAAGCTTCAGCATGGCCGCTTCCATGTCATCCACAGATTTATATTGCTCTTTGAGCGCTTCCGGAACCTCAGGATTCTCGGTTAAAACAATTCTCAGTCGGAACCAGTGTGCATAAAGCGTTGCACTCTCAGAAAGTGTGTCGCCTTCCTTCACTTCGTTACCGCCACTCTTCGCATCATACCAGCCGCCAAAGATATATCCATCTCTGTCTGCCGGCGTCGGTAACTCAGTCACCTTACCATCCTCGCCAAGCGTTACCGTCGCAGGGTCTACTGTGCTTCCATTTGCATCCAGTGTCAGCACAACATCCTCGGTCGTAGGCTCCTCCGGCGTAGGCTCTTCCGGCGTTGGCTCCTCTTCGATGGTGCAAATGATGTCTGCACGGTCGCGGATACGAATTCTTGCGAAATAATCGGTCTCCGGCCATGTGTCGTCATAAGAACTTAGACCGGTCGCAGTGATCTTCGCGCCAACTTCACAGTTTTCAACTTCCTTACCGGTTGTGATATAGCCATCGATGAAGACACGGGCAATATTGCCTTCCTCATCTTTGACCATGATCGTCTGAATCAGGCCGTTGGCCTCCTCCACGCTCTCCACGGTACCGTTTAATGTCACCAGGGAACCAAGCTTATCCAGGTCATTGATCTGCTTTGCTGTTACTTCCGTCGGATCAACAGAACCACTGCCAATGACTTCGATGGATTCCACCTGCAGTTCAGGTTCGCCCTGATAGAAGTCCGTGTAGCCTTCCACATGCACCTTGTCACCGATCTTAAACTCGCCAGAAACAGGGAAGCAGCAGATGCCACCGGTTTCATCCTGCACGTAAATGCAGTCGAAGAATGCGGTGTCTTTGTCGTACCCGGAAGCATTCGAGGTCACAATGCCCTCGATCGCATATTCAAAGCCTTCTTCCTTCTGATTGCGAACGGTATCAATCGGTGTGATCGGCAGATCGCCCTCCGTCTCCCTCACAGAAAGAACCAAATCCTTCGTGTAAGTATGCTCCTTACCTTCAATCTCAACCACTGCAGTTACGGTAATGGTTTGACGCTTTGCAGTGTCAGGTGTGTAAGCAAATCCAACCTCTACGGTACCATTTGCAGGAATGGTATATCCCTTCGTATCCGTTCCAACAACCGTGCTGCCGTCAATGGTATAGACCAAAGACTTCACCGTTGCTGCCTCAGTTTGATTGTTGTAAAGCGTCGTCTTTAAGGTAGTCGGCTGATTTACAAGAACCGTCTCATCCTCACTTGTGAAATCCTGGATACCAGCAGACACGCCACTGCCAACCCAAACAGGAGAAGTCACTGCAAGGTCTCCATCCTTTTGTGTCACGCGGATGAAGTAATAGGTATCGTCCGGTGCAAGCTCCGCAGAGAGTGCGCCTTCTGCAAGTTCTGCGGCATCGTCCCACGTATAAACAACTTTTCCGCCGTCGGCAACCACTTCTACTTTCGTGGCGGAATCGGTTGCATCCGGATCGTAGAGGGTTACCTCGATCGCAAGCTTCTCAGGCTTTTCATCCCCGAAGATCGTACCCATCTGCTCGCCATTGACCGTGTAGGTAATCTGCAGATTTTTATCCTCCGTTGCATAAAGTCTCAGTGCGCGAATCGCATCATAGATGCCCTGCTCGGAGAAATTATCTGTCAAGATAACATCACGTGCATCGTTGGCATTGCCCCAACGTCCTTTGTGGTTGTCCTGGTTATTGGTCGGTGCCACATGCCAGCCCTTATCCAGTGCAACGATATACTGCTCGTAGCTCGGATAATATCCGCCAGCACCGATCTGTCCTTCACCGTTTCCAACCTCGACAAGGAACATATGGTCATCTGTCTCTTCATCCCAATACGAGAAATCCGTAAATGTACCGAATGTGCTTCCCGGATGGTTGAACTGGTTGAGCGAATCGCCCTTGTTGATCGTCTCATAATAGAGCTTCATGCCCGCATCGCCAGTCTTGTTGTTCAAGTCCGCGTTGTTGCGGGATACCAGGCCGTCACTATCAAATGTGTTGATATGGCCCGGGCCGCCGGACCAAGTCATCTCAAAGCCCGCAATCGCAAGCAGATCTGAATGCTTACTGTTAAAATCTGCAACCGTGCTCTTATATTTCTCCCAAAGCGCACGGCTTGCATCCGTCATCAAGCTCTTGTCATTGACCGCATCCGCAGGGTTTGCCGCTGATGTCGTATCGAAATAATTGGAGTGATCCGTAAATGCGACAAACTGTACATTTGCGCTCTCCGGCAATGCCGCAATATAGTCAAGCGCAGTCTCTAACGTACCGGAGCCATCCGAGTAGGTTGTATGAGAATGCAGCTGGCCAAAGTACAGCTGATATTCCGAATTACCCACAATAAAGCTCCAGGACTTCTCTGCAGAAACCCCATCCTCACGTGTTACCGTAATCTTCACCGTCACACGTCCATCTGCGATGTCTTCCGTCGGAAGGTAGGTTAAAACACCATTTTCAAATACCGGCGTTGCCTCCAGCTCTCGCTCACCGATCAAAAGCGTCATCGTAAATGTTGGATTCTCGCCTACATTGCCGACCTTTGCAGAGATCGCAGGCCGCTTATCCTCGCCGGTCTGCGCATTCGGTGCCGGTGTCAGTTCATCAAAGAACGGCTCGTCGATGATCTTCACAACTTTCTCACCTGTATAGGTGATATCGTAGCTGTTGGTGACAGTCACCGTAATCGTGAAGGATTCCATTCCCTCAGCGACATCAATATCCTTCGCAGGAATCGTGAAGTTGTACGCTTTGCCATCCTCCGAAGCCGTGTACTCTGTCACGGTTTTGGTCTGATCGCCCGCAGTAAATGTAATTGCGATATTGCCAACTTTTTCAGCTAAGTCATCCAGGGTAAATGCAACCGCATAGTCCTGCTCGACATAACGAGAATCTTCACAATCGAAGTTCACGCTTGGATCCTGAACCGTGTTTTTATAAACCTTTGTTCCATCGACGACTTCGTAGAAGTTGAACTGATAGATCCTAACATCATTCTTTGTATTAAATGTCCAGCCTGAGAACACGCTGGAGAAGTATTCAATACAAACAGGAGTGCCGCCATACTGCGCATCTTTGTTGTAAATGATATAGCTGTCACCGTTCTTCGTCAGGAACCATTTTGCATTTTCCGGCGCAGCGCCTGCTTCATTTGGCTCTACAAAGAAAAGTTCCTCGTCATTGTTCGTTGCAAGATACTTGCCATCGACCTCAAAGGTGTAGTAGCGGCCCATCGAGTCAACCTTGAAATAGTAAGCGCCATTTCCGGCTTTTGCTTTGTCACCCTCAATGGTCGTCGGGATCGCATCGCATGCATAGTTGGCTTCTTTGTATAAGCCAATGGAAGCCTCTGCCGCAACATTGTAGGCAACATAAGACTTGCCCGGTTCAAGAACTTTGTCCCATTCACCATCATCGATTGCGTCAATCGCCTTATCTTTATCGACCAGATAGAACTGCAGCGCAAACTCAGTTTCTGTAAATCGGTTGTTGGTCGGGCTTGTGAAATAGCCTGAGAACACTTCCGTTCCATTGCGAACGTAAGCCTCCACGTAAGCCGGTCCATTTGCTCCCGAGACTGTCGGGCTGTTCATGTAGAAACAATCCGGTGTCTTAGCAGGTGTTAACGTCCATGTATTATCCGGATACTTTGCTGCATCTACGCTCAATTCCGCATAGTTGCCACTCGGCCAGACTGTGATACTTCTCGTCTCATCAAATGCATTCTTGAAACTATATGTCCCATCCGCATTCTTCGTAACTGTCCAGACCCAGTCTTTCAGGAATTCCGTTACCTTGCCGTTTTCCACAGTAGCGGAATCCGCCTTCAGATACCAGTCTCCGTTCGGCTTGGAGCTGACGGCCGTCATGTGGCTCTGGCTGTAGATGACCACATCGGATCCATCGAGCTGATCCAGACTAGTTACAAGATCACCCTTGTCTATGGGTTCTGTAGGTTCTTCTTCAGAAGCTTCAACTAAATAAAACTGGAATCCATATGCAGCTTCTGTCAGCTTATCTGCGGAAGTGGAATATCCGCACGTATAAAGAGCTGTAACTCCATCAACCTTTTTAGAATAAATTTCCAGATAACAGTTGCCGTAATTCGTGGTTAGATCATCACTAGAAATGTAATAGCTGCTGTTATCTTTGTTGCATTCTGATAACTGATAGGAGGAAGAAGTTGCATCATTATAGGCAGGATTATTGGTGATTTCAACATAAGTCCCGCTCAGCCACATAGAGATTTTCTTGTCTCCTTGGCTAAAGGAATACACAGACTTTCCTGTTTCATCCGTCTGCACACCAACCGTCCAGACCACTGTCTCTGCCGGGTCAATCGCTTTCTCGCCCTCAATGGTGACATCTTCTGCGGACAAATACCAGTCTCTGGTAGTCGTAGACCCAATTGCCTTTTTATTTTCGGAATTATAGATTACAACGGTTGCTCCGTCGGTAAGCTGAGAAAGATCTTTCACCAATCCGGTCTGTGTCTCTTCCTCGCTCTTTACAGTAATCTCATCTGCTACTGTATTGCGAAGCTGCAAAGTTGTTTTAAAAATGCCAACTGCGCCTGTAAAATCAAGAGAATCACCAACTGCAAGGGAATTGGATCCTAGCACAGCTTTGTAGATCTGAATCTTGGCCCCATCATGATCCATTACGGTAATATTTGACCCAGATACCTCGGTTACCTCAAGATCTTTCATGCTGACATAAGTGCATACATCCGCTGTCGTTAATCTTCCAATGCTCGTGTCTTTCGCTGTCAAAGAAATCTTGTCAGCTGCTTCCGTAACAAGTTCTGCCGTTGCTCCAGATAACTCAGGAAGGTCATTGTATGTAGCCCGCTTTCCGTTTCCAATCACGGTATCTCCAAGAGAAATGTTGTTCGGAGCGGTATTAAAGTAGAGGCAGATTCCTCCGGTCGCATCCTGAATATAGATATTCTTTCCGTCAACTAAGGTAACAACACCTTTTACCGTGAACTCCGTGCCATTTGCGCCTGCGAGCGCTTCCGCGATGGTACTAATCGTAGTTCCAGGCTCTTCCGGTTCTGTCGGCTCTTCTGGTGTCGTCTGTGCATTTTCTCCATAGAAGTCAAACTTATACGCAGCATTATTCGATTTCACACCATAGGTCGTAAAACCATTGTAATACTCCAACGCCTGCTTTGTGCCATTGTATACCGCATTCGCATTGATGATATACCATGTCCCATCCGTCTGCTGCTCCAGCGTCCACTTGGAATAGTCGCCCTGCGCATCTGCAAAAGAAAGGCTGTTGCCGGTTGCGCCAGATGTCAGATACTTTCCATTTGCTGCAAACGTATAGACACCATCGCTTACTGTAACATCCAGATAAGCCATCGTATCTGTCTTGGTGATTGTGTCATCTGTGACTGTCACCGCTTCCCCGTTTAACTTTGACCCATTTGCAGTCTCCGTTAAAGCAAGATTTCCTGCGGTGTACACAATCGCCACTTTATCTCCGTCGACCGGGGCAGTGCTATACTTCGACAAGGTAACTGTCGTCGTCTCGCCTTCCGCCTTCGCGACGCTTCCCGGCAAATTACTAAAAACCATCAAAATGGTCAAAAGCAATGCCAAGACCCTTCTTGAAAAGTGTTTCTTCATAAATTTTCCTCCGCTCGTTTTGTGCCAGAATGGCATAAATGCCTAGATAACATTATACAAGAAGAACCCCGCTTTTGTCACGGGGTTCTTCCATAAAAATACAATTATTCCATTGCTGTATCTTCTATCACGGACATTTGCCCGCCATTCCTTTACAGTTTCTTCTCGTAATGATCTCCGACTTTCTCAAACCCAGTTTTCTCAAGATACGCCAAATGATTCTCCACCGGGCCGCGGTAGGTGAGCGTCTTCACTCCGGCTGCTTTTAGCTGATCCATCAAAAATCCGCCGATCGAAAAGTCACGGTATTCCGGCAAAGAATAGTCAAGCAAGAGTTCCATCGCGTCGCCTTCTTCACGCCCCAGTGCAATGCCTGCCGGTGCATGATGGCAAGTCACAAGATAACTGCGATCGACTTCATTTAGATCATAAGAAATCCCCGGGAAGCACTTCTCGATGTCCTCTTTTTGCTTTGCAAGCAGATATTTCAGGTAAGCGTCCGCAGGATCTAACGAAACGAGCTCGTATTCGTTGCCGCTCTTACGCATTTTCCACAAAAAGCGCAGGTTGATAAGTACGAGGCACAGGTTCATCACCGCAGTCGGATACGAGTGGATGATCAGTGCGTACGTCATGAAAATGAGGCTGCCGATGGTGTTGACCACACGCAGCTTGAAGACCGATGTCATCAAAAATGACACCAAAACAATGGCAGAGCCAAGGTAACCGAATAATTCAATCCAAGTTTGTGCAGACATAGTTCTCCCTCCTTCTATGAAAATGAAATGTCACGAACCAGATTTCTTACTCCATTATACCACGCTTTGGGAAAATGGACACCTGAAGTTTGCATGTCTTCGCATTCTTGACAATGAAAACTTCTCTTGCTATCCTTGATATCAGCATGAGAAACTTCGAGAAGTATGGAAACATAACAAGGGAACACAAGGCATGAAACAGCGGATGAATTTGAAAGATTGGTGGAAACGCGAATGGGGCAGTGTTTTGCTGCTTTTTCTTGCTGCGCTTCTTTTCTTGTTTGTCCGCGGCCAGATCATCGAAGAACGTGATGACACTCTCCCGTCCGGCGATTACGTAGAATATGAAAAGGGCACCATCACCGCCATTCTCTCTGACAGCACCGAGGCTGACGAGGCCTCTGACGGCGGCTTTCGCGGGGAACAGATGATGACCGTCGACGTCAAAAGCGGTCAGTACAAGGGCGAGACGCTCCTGGTTTATAACTATGTTGGTCCGCTCTACGGCGTGCCATTAAAAGAAGGGGACGGTGTCTCGTTGATCATCTCCACCTATTCTGACGGGACGCACCGTGCCACGGTTTACGAGTACAACCGTATTCCGGCTTTGATCATCGTTGTTGCCTTATTCTTTCTTGCAACCGCCCTGGTGGGCGGCAAGACCGGTTTGCAATCTCTTGTCGGTCTTGCTTTTACGGTGGTCTGCCTGTTTATGCTTTTGTTGCCGCTGCTCTTAAAAGGCGCACCGACGCTGCCGACAACCTTCTTCATTTGCCTCTATATTGCGGTGGTCAGCTTTACGATTCTCGGTGGTCTCCACCGCAAGTCCATTTGTGCGATGTTGGGCACGGCTGCGGGCACCGCACTTGCCATGTGTTTTGGTCTCTTTGCGCAAATGATTGCGAAAGTCGACGGACTTCGCATCTCAGAGGTAGAGCCTCTGCTGCAGCTTAGGCAGAGCGGCACCCCGATCGGGCTTCGCGGGCTTTTGGTCGCGGGCATTATCGTTTCTACGCTTGGCGCGGTGATGGATGTCGCGATGAGCATTTCTTCCGCGCTGGAAGAAGTACATGCCGCCAATCCGAAGCTTGGTAAGAAAGCGCTCTTCTCCTCGGGCATGAACATCGGGAGAGATATGGTCGGCACCATGACCAACACCCTGATTCTTGCGTTCTTGGGGAGTGGCTTTACACTGATCCTATATCTGTATTCGTTGG
Organism: Lachnospiraceae bacterium; assembly: GCA_017480565.1. Taxonomy (GTDB): domain Bacteria; phylum Bacillota; class Clostridia; order Lachnospirales; family Lachnospiraceae; genus RGIG1588. The sequence goes on from JAFVAL010000056.1 coordinate 53,183, forward strand.
GCTTGTCCCCGTATCAGTTCTACACGTCATCGTACCTGGCGCTGGAGCTCATCAGCAGTATCTCCGCCAGCATCGGCATGATTCTAGCCATTCCACTGACCGCACTCATTTCTGCGGTGATGTTAGAAAGAAGAGGTGGCAAGGCGTAACCGCAAATGGTCACGCCTCGCCACCTCTTTTCAATGGCTGAAAAATCTAACTTTTCGTCTTAATACCCGATCTCTTTGACCAAAAACTGCTGCCCGCCGAGAATCTTCTTGCGTCTTGACTTACACTTCGGGCAGACTCCCTCATTTTTCATCACGTCATACATCGCATGGCAGTCCTCGCAGAGCGCTTCTCCCGGAACCGAGATGATCTTTAGTTCCGCTCCTTCAAACACCGGCTTTTTCTCAGTCACAATCGGGAAATACTTGTAGAAGAAGACCGGCAGATACCCGCTTAACTCGCCCACTTCCAGCGTCAAATACGCAATCTTCTCGATTTGGTTGTCCAGTGCGGTCTGCTCGGCAAGATCAACCGCTTTTTGCAGGACACTGATCTCATGCATGGATCTTCCTCTTGACGATCCGTCCGACCTTCTTTGCTTCTTCCTTTAAGACGGTCGGAACCAGTTTCTCATAAGGCACGCCCCAGGCATCCGCCACGCGGTCCAGATGAATCGCGTCAAACTTACACTTGAGTGTACACAGGCCGCAGCCGATGCAAAGCGCCGGGTCCACCTTTGCTGCGCCACAGCTTAAGCACCGGGCGGTTTCACATTTGACCTGCTCCTCCGTAAATGTCAGCCGCTCATCGCTGAAGGTCTTGACCTTGCTCATATCAATGCCGGGCACCTGTCTCGCGGAATGATCATAGCTCGGGATCACGAGATTGTCCTTATCAATATAGTGGAAGTTGTCTCTGTGCACGCGGCCCAAGGTCAGGCTGTGGCCTTCCCAGACGTAACGATGCACGGACTCTGCGCCTTCCTTGCCTGCGGCGATCGCATAGATTGCGAAGCTTGGGCCTGTGTAGACATCGCCGCCGACAAACACATCCGGCTCTGCCGTCTGATACGTCCAGCCATCCGCCTTTGCGGTCTGGTTGCGGTTTAACTCCACCTTCGAGCCCTCGAGCAGGCCGCCCCACTGGATCGACTGTCCGATCGCAGCCAGGACAAAGTCTGCATCCAGAGAAATCGTGTCTTCCTCGTCATACTGCGGGTTAAATCTGCCATCCGCATCCTTCACCTGCGTACATTTCTTGAAAATGATGCCGCTCACGCTGCCATTTTCCGCAAGGATCTCCTTCGGCCCCCAGCCGCAGCAGACTTCGATGCCTTCGCGCTCCGCTTCCAGTACTTCCTCTTCCGCGGCAGGCATCTCCTCTCTCTGCTCCAGGCAAAGCATCGTCACCTTCTCTGCACCGAAACGAACCGCGGTGCGCGCCACGTCAACCGCAACGTTGCCGCCGCCGACCACAACCACATGACCGGAGAGCTTCTCCATCTTGTCAAAGGATACATTTCTCAGGAAATCGATGCCCGAAATCATGCCTTCGCTCTCCTCGCCTGCGATGCCAAGCTTTCTGCCGCCCTGTGCACCGATCGCGACATAGAAGCCCTTGTAGCCCTGTGTGCGCAGCTCCTCAAGCGTCACGTCTTTACCGACTTCGACATTACACTGAATGGTCACGCCAAGCTGGCGAATCACATCGATTTCCGCCTCCACGACCTTGCGGTCCAGGCGAAACTCCGGCATGCCAAATGTCATCATGCCGCCGGGGCGTGACTCCTTCTCAAAGACCGTCACATCATGACCCCAAATGGCAAGATAATACGCTGCAGAAAGGCCCGCAGGGCCAGAACCGATGACAGCCACTTTCTTTCCTTCGGTAAATCTCTTCTCCGGGATGTAGCGGTTCTCTGCGGCAAGCTCCTGATCCGCAATGAACTTCTTCACTTCGTCGATCGCGACAGGGCTGTCGATGTCGCCGCGCGTACAAACCTGCTCGCAGAAACGTGCGCAGACACGTCCGCACATGGCCGGGAACGGGTTCTCTTTCTTGATCAGCTCCAGCGCTTCACGGTACTTGCCTTCATTTGCCTTCTTCAGATATCCCTGCACGGCAATGTGTGCAGGACAGTTGGTCTTACAAGGTGCGGTTCCCGTCTCATCGACCACATTTTTCCGGCCGGTCAGGAAATCTGCGCCGCGCCATTTGCTCGGAGGCATGAAGACGAAATCGCTTGCCACGGGTTCGCTCTTTAACTCGACAGGCTTCTTCTGGCAGAGCTTCTGGCCAAGACGCACCGCATTCTGCGGGCAAACTTCCACGCAGCCGCCGCAGGCCACACAGTTGGAAGGATCCACTTCCGCGCAGTAATTGGACTTGGAAAGATCCGGGGAAGAGGTATACCAGGAGGTGCGCAGCGCCATACAGGTATCCCAAGGGCAGTTGCAGATAAAGATCGAATGATCCGGCCCGTCAATGTTGGAGAGCTGGTGTACATAGCCAAGCTCCTCCGCACGTTTGATTTTTGCCTCGGCCTCTTCGCGGGTCAGTCTCCTCGCCTTTCCGACCCGGATACAGCTCTCGGCATACGGTCCTAAATTGATGCACCATTCGCCTTCCAAATCTGCAGTGCCCTCGCCCACCATCCTGCGCAGCTTTCTGCACTCGCAGGGCGCAACGCCGATACTCTCGCCCGCCCAGTCAAGCCAGTGAGAGACCTCTTCGTACTTGACCTTCCTGGTGTTCCCTTCGATTGCACTCTCCACCGGAATCGCACGCATCAGTGCAGCGCCCATAAAGGTTGCGCCAGAGATCTTCTTCTGCAAATCCAATACATAGTTTAAGAAAGCCGGAGCCGTCTCGGGATAGGCATCCGTGCGTTCTTTCGTCATGACCGTACTTTCCATCGCGCCAGGTGCAAATACCGGCAGCTGCACTTTATCTTCCTCGCCCGGCCAGCTGCAGTACTCCAAAAGTCCGATGTAACAAAGATCGTAGGCCTTTTGTGCAGCTTCCTCGACGCTCATGTTCTGGAGTTTTGCAAGCTCCTCGATCGTGTAAGGGTGGCGCAGCTTCATTTTCAGCGCAAAGTCCACCTGCTCATCCGTGAGCTGTCTGTCAAAGAAAATGTACTCCCAGGACTTCTCATCCGGCAGTGGATTTAACATGTTGATGTGTCTCACCAACTTGATCAGATTCTTCCTCGGCTTCGGGCTTTTCTCCCGCTCATAAGCCTCCAGGCACTTCTTTTCGCCTTCTGTCAACACATGTTTTGTCTGCAGCATCGTCGCTCCTTTCTACTGGCAAGTCTGTGCAACCGGACAGTTCTCGCAATCATAGTCATATTGACACGGAGTCCACACCACAGAAAACCCGTGTTCCATCGCTGTTTGAAAATCTTCAATCGCTTCTCTTGAAACAGAATAATAGACCGTATTTCCGATCTTTTTTCTCGTCACAAACCCGCACAAGCTCAGAATCTGCAAATGCTTGCTCACCGCCGGCTGCGATATGTGAAGCATCTGCGCAATCTTGCTCACACTCATTGAGTCTGTCTGTGAGGAACCGAGAATCTTCAAAATCTTCATACGGTTTGGTTCTGTGATCGCTTTCGCGTACACATTGATTCGTTCAACCAACCCAGATTTCATATTCATAACTCCATAACCATTAAGTTATAATCAGTATAGAATCCTACCTTTTGGTTAGTCAATGCTATCTATTGCTTTGCAAATAAAAAATGCCTCCCCACATCGTGGACAAGCATCCTTTCACCATTGTTCGGTTTTCTCAGCTCATCTGTACCTGGCACATCTTCATCGTCGTAAGCGCTGCCTCGTGGCTCTCCGGCGTCACACCTGCGCAGCAAGTCGGATCCACAGAGATCTTCACCTCCGGCATCGTCGCCTTTAAAAGAAGTGCATTTGACACGACACAAATGTCCGTGCAAAGTCCGATGAGTTCAATCTCGATCTCTTCTTTCTTTGCGATCTTCTTCAGATCCTTCGCAAGCTTCCTGCTGCCAAATGTGGGCTTCTCATAGATTGCGGCGTCCTCCAAAAGCTCCGCAATGTCTGCCCGAATCTTCCAGCCTTCACTGCCGCGGATGCAATGCGGTACCGGCAGGTACTTGCCTTCCTGCGTCTCCATGTAATTCTCCTCATGGGTGTCCATCGTCGCAATGACGTTGCAGGCCGGATACGACCGAATCTTGGCCTTCACATTCTCCACAATCGCTTCGGCTTCTTTGGTGCCCAAAGCACCGTCGATAAAGTCATTCTGCATATCTACAACAACCAGCAATTTACGCATTGATTTGTCCTCCATAAACTTCGTGGCATCATTATAACATATCTTGCAGAGAAATGTTACAGTTCTTTGCTTGCAATGACAACCGTGTGACCTTCGCTCTCCTGCTCTTTTCCGGTCTCTAAAAATCCGTTCTTATGCCAGAAATGTTCCGACTGCGGATTGCCTTTGACCCATGCAAGAGACAGTCTTCTGAGCCCGGAATCTTTCAAAAACTCACACAACCCGTCGATGAGTTTACTCCCGATTCCCTGCCCCTGCACGGACACATTTGTCATGAAAAATCCGATCCAGCCGACCTCTTCCTTCGGATATCCAACAATAAAATCAAGCACCGCAATCAACAGATCCCCCTGATAAAATCCGAGGTAGAACTTGTCTTCCAACCCCTTCCCCGGCGGCAGTGCCGTGAGATCTTTATTAATGCTCTCCTCCGTCGCAACGGGCGGGAAAAACTCGTAATAGAACGCATTCCCTTTGCACAATTCATAAATCTCAGGGACATCTTTCTCGCTAAGTTTTCTTCCGTGATATCCTGCAATCTGAAATGAATCCGCCAGCAATTTCTCCAGATTCACCATCTGAATCATCGTATTCTCAGGAATCTCTTTTTGGCAAATGCAGCATCGATAGCCGGTGATCAAGTCCCATTCTTTTAGCGCATACCGCTCCGCCATATCTCCCTGCATTACGAACAAGCTTCCCTGCTCTTCGACGATCTGAAAGGCATTCATCGGAAGCTTCATTCCAAGCCCTGTCAGCTTCATAAAGCTCTCTTTCCTCGTCCAATACCGGAAGAAAAGCTCCCTTTTTTCCTGCTCGGAGGATGCGTTTTGAATCGCCTGCACCTCCTCTTTGCGAAAAAATCTCTCCGCGATTCTCAGGTCTCTTTCAGCGGTTTTCTCAGAAACAGCCTCCACATCGCACCCAATTTCTTCGGTCGAAACCGCGCACATCACATAATCACCGGAGTGCGAAATGTTAAAGTGTACCTCCTCAATTCCGACAAGATAAGGCTTTCCATTTGCCCCAAATTCATAGGCAAGTTCCGGCTCAGAATATCCGAACGCCTTTAACCCTTCCCGCAGCAAAACTTCTGCGCAAAGCGCCTGCCGTTTTGCCAAATCATTGCGGTAGGAGAGCACCTTTTCCCTGCGCTGCGGGGAAGCCTGCCGAAAAGCAAGGTGATATAAGGCGCGATCTTCTATTGGTTTTATATTTGATATCAAAACAATTGTTCGCATACTGTTATTAAATCCTCAAACTGAATGCAGGCCTCATATGGTTGATCTGCCCTCTGGATAAATCATTTTTTAAAGCAAGTCGTTCCCAATTGTCCTGAACAATTGAGATAATTTCTTCAGCAAATTCTTTCGCTCTTGCTTCTGTAAGACCAAATTTTGACGCGTTTTTAATCGCTAATTTCGTGGAAATAGTGTTGTCTTTTTCATCTACATTCAGCGCCAATTCATCTCCATATGGAACAGGATTTACATCATACAAAGGCGATAGTCTCCAGCCTTGATCCGAAAGAATAAACGCATGGTTTCGCAAATGATCATCTGTATTCGTTACGGCCATATTAAAAACTATTCTTTTCCACAGTTCAAGTAAATCTCTTTTTGGGTCCGCACTACTAGATTTGATAAAGCTTGCAATGTCCAAGTAACTAACGCCTTCTGCTGCAGACGCTCCGTCCGTTTCACCCAGCAAAGTCATGGCTGATGCAAAATGAATCCGTTGATCTCCATCTCGGTCAAACCGCTTCACTAAGAACGTTGAGCCTAAATTTGAAAACTTTTCCATTTTCGATTCAACCGTCCTTAATCCGCACATTCCCGCAAGATCATATACGGTTTTCTCCCATGCACCGGTATCATTCTCGTCATTTTTTGAGGGAAATTTTGCGATCCACAGCTGCCCTTTTTCATCCATGACCGTTGCTTTTGGGCGTGCACCACCTAAAGATGAGCCAGGTCGCATTAACTGTGCGATCCATTTTTCTGGGAAACCTGTTTCATCCTTCTCATAGTTTCTTGATGCTTCTTCCAGCGTACGCAGTGCTGTCCAAGGAGGTACTGGCGTGTCCTTATCATCCGAAACAAACGGCCCATCGAGCTCTGTCTTAAATTGCAGTCCACCCATTCTTGTTTTATCATACACGCCAAGCAAGTAATCGCTGGCAAATAGTTTTTTGGGTTTTCTTCCTTCTCTCTCCGCAAGAATTCTCTCACGTTTATTCATTAATACACGTCCCCAACGATCAGGTGATGCGTCAGCAAACAATCCGAATATCTCTTTCCCTTGCGGGTACTGTCTGCCTTCATAAGGAATCAGCTCAGGATCGAGATTAATCATCATTTTCGACTGTTTGAGCCACTCTTTCTCATATTCAAATGAGTAACTTTCTCCGCCTCGTATAATATTTACATAGAGGCGCCCAAGCAGGTTAGGCTCTATCCCGCTGAAACTGTCATATACATATATGGTTTTCCGCTCGGATGCCATTACTTTTTCCTCCTCGGAGCTCTTTTCCTGGCAACAAGTTCTAGATCCTGAAGCGCTCTACCCATCTCATCATCTTTTGCAACCAAAAGCAAATCCTGATCCATACGGTTCAACGCATGTAAAACCGCAGCATAGATCCCCATGGCAACGGCAGGATTTCCCGACTCTACCTTCCAAACGGATGTCCTGCTGATCCCTGCACGTTCGGCAACCAATTCCACGGAAAGATTTCTCCTGAGACGAGCCAGTTTAATCTGCTCCCCCATAATTCTTAAAATCTCTTCTGTGTCTGGCATAATATTGTAAGCAGCTTTCTTCACGGCTCTCTCCTTTATCTCTCTCAAACAAATATAACGTTTACTATTATAGACTGATTTAAATTTATTGTCAATAATAGTAAACGTTATTTGTCATCAAGCATTGATCGAAGGACGTTTATTTCACGCCCTCAAATTCCCACGTCTTCGTATCGATCACCAAGAATTCCTGCGTCCCGATCGGTATCCTGTTTCTGTCCGTGCTAAACACATCGCAGGAAATGAGATTGCCTACCCGCAGGATTCTCTCCACCGGTGTATGTCCGACCACCTGCAGATATTCGTCCACCCTGTACAATTCATCCCTCTCATACTGCGGCCGGAACCAAAGCGGCGATTCATCCAACCAAAGATCCGAATACCCAAACGTATTGATCTCTGCGATCACCGCGTCCACATTTTGCTGCGATTTTGGCGACACATAATCTTCCACATACCTCTGCGTCAACCCACCATGCATGAACAAAACGTTGTCAATTTTGTGGATAAAAGCGATATTTCCTTCCGGGACAGCCTCCTCTAATTTCCTCAATTTCTCGCAAACCACGCGCGGCGCAATCCGCGAATATCCTGTCTCTCTCTGGTTCCAGGGATAACACACATCATGGTTTCCGTAGCACCAAAGTGTGTCCGAAAACTCCTTTGCAAATGCAATCGCAGCGTCGTACGACTGCATATAAAGATCCAAATTAAACTCCTGCCGCCAGTCATCCGCGATGTCCATCAGGCAAATGGCGCGTTCTGCCTTTCCCTTCTTCATCAGCCCTCTTGCACGCTCAAACATCCACGGTTTTAGGTGCACATCCGGTATCACCAGCACCTTCATTTCTCATTCCCCCAAGATAAACTTTCTTGTCTTTTTCATCACTTTTCTCAGATTTTTAATGTCCAGAATCGGGTCTGTACTCTCCAGCGAATGGTTCGCGCCTTCAATGATATGGCAAGGGATATTCTTCTGCCAACAGATGGTCGGAATCCGGCTGTTTTCTCTGCCAACCCAAGGGTCATCATTTCCGGTAAAGACAATACTTTCCCCAAAAGAATACGCAAATGTCTCCGGCAACGGTGTATAAAAAACCAGCCGTATGCGGTCCCGAACAGCGCTTTCCGAAGCTAGCTTTGCCGCCACAATCGTGCCGATGCTCTTCCCGATAAACAATATGTCCTCATAGGTTGAAAAATCAACGTCTTTTAACATCTCTTCCGCCTGTGCAAGCGCAATCTCAAAAGACTGCTGCATCCGGCCGGCGTCCCCCTGAATCTTCGGCGGAAAGCCGGTGTACGGGAGCGGGATCTCTTCATATCCCAGCTGCTTTGCAAGCTTCCTGCCGTAATGCATTAACGGCTTGTCCACGGTATACCCAATCCCCGGAAAAAACACTGCTACTTTGTTCACTTCGCTCCCTCCATCTCTATGTTTTCATCTCACTAACGAGTCTCTTTGCACATCCACTTCTACCCTACAGCCTTCCCGCCTGATTGGTCGCGGTCTGGCCATGCCTGATGATGTAAATCATATGTCTTCCCCCGATTCCTTCAAACTCATTTTCTATTATACCTTGTCTTACGCAGAATTCAAAGAAGATTCCAAAGGAAAAGGGGACCCTGTGCGGATCCCCTATAAGATAATGTCCCTTGTCTATTATCCGTATTCTTTTTGTCTTTATGCCTTCGCCTGCTGGTCCAGCATCTCGTTGGCCTTCTCGACCTTCTGGAAGTAGAGCAGAACCGTCATAATTGCGGTAATAATCAGCGGAAGAACTGCGTACATCAGGCTAATCATATTGATCGCACTTGCGGGCTGAACCGCCAGTGTTCCATCATAATGTGCCAGCGCAAGCAGCCATCCGGCTCCTGCTGTACCAAGGCCCTGACCAATCTTTGATCCCATGGAGTTGCAGCTAAAGACAGAACCCTCGATATGAACCTTGTCTTTGCGGTAAGAATATCCTGCGATCTCTGCCTGGATTGCGTTTCCATTTGCAATCATGGGCGCTGCACAGAACCAGCGGACCACAGAGAAGACCAGCATCAGCGCAACCTTGCCCTGCATGCCAAAAATCGCGAAGGGGACGCATCCCAGCGTGGAGATTGCCATGCTGTAGAGGTTCACCTTATAAATTCCGAATCGCTTCACCAATGCCGGTGTAAGCGCAAGGCCAATCACCAGCGGGAACACGGTTGTTAACTGGAATGTCGCCAACATTGCAGGTGCGCCAAGGCGATATGTCATGTAGTAAATACCCACGGCTGCCGCGATATTGTTGAGCAGGTTGTAAAGTGTTCCGATCAATAACTGCTGCACAAAATAAGGATTCGTAAACACATATTTTAAGTTCTGGAACAGATTTGTTTTCTGCTGCGGCTGTTCCGACTCCTGATCTGTCCCCATCTCTAATTCAGCTTCTGAAAGCTCTTTATTTCCTGCGAAGCAAATGAGATCCAGCACGACAAATACAACAGAGTAGATGAGTGCCGTCCATCTCCAGCCGACAACGCCGCCGCCAAAACCGTTCACCATCGCCATGGTAAGCGCAGAAGTCACCAGACTTCCAAGGGTTGCAAAGGCAAATCTGTAAACGCCAAGCTGGACGCGTTCGTTTTTGTTGGCTGTAATCAGCGCGGAGAGCGTTGAATATGCCACATTGTTTGCCGTAAAGAAGAAGTCATTTAATACCGTATAGATCACAAAGAAATAGGCATACTGCAAAACCTGAGACATCACAGGCGTGCTGAATAAGAGGAATTCGCAGATCGCAATCGGGAAGATCGTCCAGAAAATATACGGTCTTGCCTTCCCCCATTTGGAATGTGTACGGTCGATCATCGTGCCCGCCAATACGTCTGTAATTCCGTCGAGAACACGGCTGATAATCATCAATGTGCCGACAATGCCGGAATTGAGGCCCACGGTGTCGGTCAAATAAATTAACATGAAGCCTGTAATCACACCGTAGCAGAAATTGGTTGCCATGTCTCCGGTGCCGTAAGCCATCTTATTACCAAATTTCAAATATGTTTTCTCGTTCATTTGATAAATCCGTCCTTCCTTTTCACAAAACTATATTGATGAAACATTAGCCATTGATCTGAACATCTGCATAAAAGCTGCGCTTTCTAGGATTCACAGGGATCGTTTTCTCCTGCTTTACGGAGGCAACCGCACGGTGATCATCACTGTTGCTGCCGATAAAGAATTCAAAGTCTCCCTTCTCTAACACCCAGTGATAACCGGAATCTTCAAACGCGAGCTGATCCAGGTTAAATGTGAAGGTCACTTGCTTGCTCTCGCCCTTTTTGAGCGCAACACGCGCAAAGCCGATCAGTTCCTGTCTCGGACGGATCACGGAGGCCAGAACATCTTTACCGTAGAGCTGAACGACTTCCTCACCGTCGCACTCGCCGACATTTTCCACAGTCACAGTCGCAGTAACAGTGCCATCGTCCGCTTTGCTGACGGAGAAATCACTGTATGCAAAGCTGGTGTAGCTCAGGCCATAGCCGAACGGTGCCAGCGGGCTGCTTTCGCTGTTGATATAACCCGTGTTGATGAGGCCTTTGTTATAGGCTGCGGAGGAACCGTTGTTCTGATAATGGTAGATCGGCAGATGACCTGCACTTCTCGGAACCGTGATCGGTGTACGGCCTGCAGGATTATAAGCACCACTGATCACTTCCGCGATTGCTTTTCCACCATAGGTTGCCGGAAGCCATCCTTCGATAATCGCGGGAACATTCTCATATGCCCACTCGCTGCAAAGAGGACGTCCGTCCGTGTGAACGATCACCATGTTCGGGTTCGCATGGAATACCGCACGCATCAGTGCTTCCTGCTGTCCTGCCAGATTCAGGTCGCTGCTGTCAACGCCTTCACCGGTTGTGCAGGATCCGCCAAGGCCGTTCTTTCCGCCGACCGTCATGATGACGATGTCTGCATTTGCTGCTGCCCGGACCGCCTCTTCAAAATGGCTGTCATCATCACCCTTGTAATCGCAGCCTTCAACAAACTCTACGGACTCAAAGATCTCGCGCAGCGCTTCCAGCGTAGACTTCGCATCCGGATACATTTGACGGATCATCCCGTCTAACAGATGCTTGTCAGTGAGGTTGCTGGTGGACAGCTGCTTGGCAAGATCATCAAATGCGCTCTTGTTCTCTTCATCATTCTGTGTAATATCGTCAGGATCGACGCCCGGCTGCACTTCCTTGCCGCCCGCCATCATCAGCATCAGCATTTCCATCGTCGCAACATAGGTATAATGGCCGATCAAAAGACGGATGCTGTCACCGGTCGGACCGACAACCAACAGCTTCTTTTTCTTGTCCGTGATCGGGAGAATGCCATTGTTCTTCAACAATGTGATCGATTTGCGCGCTGCTTCCAGGGAGAAGAGATTATTCTGTGTATTGTCCATGGCGCTCGCAATCAGTTCCGGATGCGGGAAAGGATTCTCAAACAATCCCAGCTCAAATTTCAGCTTCAAAAGACGACGTACCGAACGATCCACATACGCAATGTCAATGTCTCCGTTTTCAACGGCTGCTGTAAACTCGTCGTTGTATCCCATACGTGTCGGAAGCTCCACATCCAGGCCGGCTTCCAGGGCAAGCTTACTTGCTTCCAGCATCGTCTCAGCCATCATATAATCGGTCATGACGTGACGGATGGAGTTATAATCCGAAACAACAACGCCCTCAAATCCCATATCGTCACGGAGCATGTCGTTTAAGATCGCCTTGTTTGCGCACATCGGCTGTCCCTCGACCTCCGAGTAGCAATTCATGATGCACTTGATGTCAGCCTTGTGAATTGCTGCTTCAAATGGCTTGCCAAACACTTCTCTAAGCTCTCTTCTGGAAGCCAACGATTTATGTGCATTCAGAGCACTTTCAGACTGAGAGTAACCGAGGAAATGCTTTCCGGTGCAGGCAACACCTTCTTTTAAGTCCTCTCCCTGAAGCCCTTTGACAAATGCAACCGTAAGGGCGGATGCCAGTGTCGGATCCTCGCCGTATCCTTCATTGCAGCGTCCCCAGCGCAGGTCACGTCCCAGATCTGCGACAGGAGAGAGCGCGTGACGGATACCGTACGCATACATCTGCTTTCTACTGCCTTCCGACATCTTTTTCGCAAGCTCCGGCTCAAATGTTGCGCCAAGGCTTAAGGAAGTCGGGAACAGATTCGCTGCCGGCAAGGAAGCCGGACCGGACAATGCTTCACAATGAACCAGCGCCGGAATCCCATGCTCCGAATGCGCAATGACATACTTCTGTGCTTCCATGACATCCTTTGCCATGTTCTGGCTGCCAAGAACGGTAAAGGAACCGATGCCGCCGGCAAGGTCCTGATTCTCCAACGGAGTGATCGGAATGACCATTGCGCAGGTGATTTGCTTCACCTTCTCTGCGGTGCTCATACGGCTCATTAAATCTTCTACTCTTTCGTCGATGGAAAGTGTCGGGTTCTGATACGGATAATTAGACATTGTGATTCCTCCTAAGGTTTTTCGTGGTGAATTTGTTATCGTGATTCGATTATTTCACGCGTCCTTCGAAAGATCAACTTGCAGACTTTTTGCAATTGTACAGTCCTGAACACTTTCAAAAAAACTGTTCAGGACTTTTGATTTTTGGGCACAAAAAAAGGGGATTCCATGCAAAATGCGCGAAATCCCTGCTCATGATAAGACTGTTTTTTTGTGATATTTACTTTTTAAAATGCTCTATCCCGGCCTGAAGAAACTCGTGAATCAATTCCTCTCTGGACAGATTATACTCCACATCCAGCACACGCTGACTATACGTAAAGTCTGCCCCGATAATATAGTCCGCCAGCCAATCCTGCTGCTGTTTCGTAAGCTTCGTATCGGCAAACATCTGCGTTTTTAAGAGTTGCTTTCCATAGTCAATAAACTTTTTAAACGCATGCATCGGGTAATCGGTCCGCATCAGGATCAGGTACAGATCATTGTTGTTCTGGATGATGTCGTGTGTATCAAGCATGCGGCCAAAATGATCCTCTTCCGGCTTTTGGTCCACCGCAGCAATCAACTGATCACAGAACTCGTTCTGCAGCTCCTCCAAAATCTGATAACAATCCTCATAATAAAGATAAAATGTGCTTCGACTGATCTCTGCAATGGAACACAGCTGAGAGACGGAGATCTTGCCCATCGGCTTTTGCTTCAGCAATTCAATAAATGTTTCCCGAATCAGTCTTTTTGTATAGACCGCCCGTCGGTCTTCTTTTCTTATGTCACTCATAGAAAACCTCCGAAATAACCGAAATTAGATACTTATATTATAAACGCATATTTTAATGAAGACAAGAAAGAAAATCTCCAGAAAAATTTCGTACAGTTTTTTCAAGACTGTCCAGGACTGTACAGTTCTAAGTCGTTTGCTAATTGTATCTCCTCCCTTTCCATGAAATAATTTCATCATGAGATCCGTTTTGTGAAATCATTTCTGAAAGAAAAGGAGATCCGCATATGAAGAAAATCCATTTTAACGCAGACTGGGAGTACTGGCAGAATGGGCAAGAGGCGAAAGCCTTGTCGCTCAGGGACAAGGGAGCGATTGCCTTCTTACGATCCCCCACGCCAAGCTTTGGAACGAAGAGCACCCTTATCTGTATAAAGTCTTTGTAAAACTCAGTCAATATGGTATTATTTTAGATACACAGGAGATCCCCGTCGGGATCCGCAAGCTGGATTGGAGCGCAGCGCGGGGCTTCAACGCCATCCGCAGCTCTCATTATCCCATCGGCAACCCCATGCCCGAAGAGCCTTACGACGGTACGGTCTGCATGGCCTATCAGGGACGTGCACAAGCCATGATCAAAAGCGGAAACACGACAGGCTGCGTAAACATTTCCATCTCTTCAGACGGCTATGAAACTGCAACACTTTCACTCGAGGTGTGTGACAAGGAGTATTGAACAAATGAACCAATTTAAAAAGTATTTTACCCTAAGTTACGATGACGGGCTGGAGCAGGACAAACAGACCATCGCCCTGATGAAAAAATATGGAATCAAGGGAACCTTCAATCTGAACTCCGCCATGTTCGGAGAAAAATCCAACATTAAGTATTTTGGTACGATGGGTTTTGAAAATGTTGACCCAAGTGTTGTGAAAAGAGGCCTTATCAAGACCGGTCCGGCCAACCGCATCCCTGCGGACGAGATCCGGCAGGTGTATGAGGGTTTTGAGCTGGCCACCCACACCGCACACCATGCGAACATGAAGAAACTGAGCAAAGAAGAAACCGAAGCGGAGCTTCTGCGGGACAGAGAGGCCCTGTCTCATTACACGGATCTTCCGGTGGTCGGACATGCGTTCCCTTATGGCAGCAAGAGCCCCTCACAGATTGAAGTAATGAGGGAAAACGGCTTTCTCTACGGCCGGGGTGTTCGCAATGCCAAAGGCAAAGGCGAAGATCGCTTTGCGTTTCCTGAAAATCCGCTTGACTTTGCCCCCACCTGCTGGCATATTGACAAAAACATCAAGGAATTGTTCCAGGAATTTCTCTCCATCACACCGACAAAGGGTGATATGATGTTTTACATGTGGGGTCACGGGTATGAATTTGATTTTGACGCAATGAAAAAACGTGAAATCCTAAAGACGCTGGAGTGGATGTTCGACCAGGTTGCCAACAATGATTCCATCATTCCCTGCACCAACGCAGAGGCGTTTTTAGACCACGCAGCGGCGAAGCGCTAGAATTGAAAAAGAGTTGAAAAAGGGGAAGGCGCTGTATTTCAGCATGCCTTCCCTTCCTTCTAACCAGCAATCTTAAAACAGGTCGCATCCGCCTTCGCACCATCAACCGCTAAGATATCCTCGATCCTGACACCAAACACAGCAGCCAAAACGACAATATTATCAATGGTGGGAAGGGTGGTTCCCCGCTGCCACTTGTAGATGGCCTGAGGGGTACCAAACCCAAAAATGTCCTGCAAATCCTTGACCGACATCCCTGCTGCCATACGAAGTGCAGTGATGTTTTGGCCAGTCTTAACCATATTGATTGCAGGAATATTCTGCATCATAATAATCTCCTTTCCGGCACCAGACCGGAACCGGAAAGGATCAGTCGGATGCCTTGAAATTATAAATCGGCTTCATCACATCGATAACGTCCACGGACTCGCGAATCACATCGATGATATCTTCCAGTGACTTATACGCCATCGGTGCCTCGTCGATGGTGGAGGCGTTAACCGATGTGGTATAAATGCCCTTCATTGTCTCTTGATACTCTTCTAAGTTTAACTTCTCGCGGGCGGCGCGGCGCGACATCAATCGTCCTGCACCATGCGGCGCTGAGTAATTCCACTCCGGGTTGCCCTTGCCGATGGCTAGCACCGATCCATCCCTCATATTGATCGGGATTAAAACCTTCTCGCCTGCATGCGCCGCGATTGCGCCCTTGCGCAGGATCATTTCCTCCGTATCAATATAGTTGTGGATTGTGTGAAATGCCTCTCCTGGCACCATGCCTGCACGTGCAAGCAAAATCTCCGCCATCAACTCACGGTTGCGGCGTGCAAACCGCTGGCAGATCTCCACATCGTGCAGATAGTCCTCAAAATAAGTGCCATAAAGGTAGCATAAATCCTCCGGAACCTCTGGGGTCTTCTCCTCGTAGTTCTTCTTAAGCTCTGCAAGTGCTCCCTGGATCTCCTGACGGCGACCCGCCTCCTTGTACTCACGGATCAGCGCATCTCTTGCAACAAAATAGGCCTCTTTGCCCTTTGCAAGCTCAACTGCCAGACGCTGATAATACTCCGCGACCTGCTTACCAAGGTTACGGCTTCCGGAATGAATCACCAGATACTTCGTTCCATCCGCTGCCTCATCAATCTCGATGAAATGATTGCCGCCGCCCAAAGTTCCTAAGCTGCGCTCCAAGCGCTTTGCGTCCTTTAACTCGCGGTAGCAACGAAGCTCAGTCAGGTCGAAATGCTCCTTTCGCCCTTCCCAGACATTCATGCCGGACGGGATGAAATGCGCGGCCTCATCCACCTTCTCAAAATCAATCGGAACCATTCCAAGCTTCACGGTGTACATGCCGCAACCGATATCCACACCGACAATGTTTGGCACAGCCTTGTCGGTGACCGTCATGGTAGTTCCAATCGTGCAGCCCGCACCCGCATGCACATCCGGCATGATACGAATACGGCTTCCTGCAGTAAACTCATAATCACACATACGGCGGATCTGCTCGATCGCCTCCTCCTCCACGACAGTGGCATAGCAGATCGCTGTATTCATCTTTCCCTTAATCTCAAACATATTCTTCTCCAATCTATCGCAAACACTTCGTGTCAACCCACGAAAAAAACCGCCTATCTCATACAAGATAAGCGGTCTTAGGATCTTCTATTCCCTGTCTTGTCGCCTCATAAAAGGCGCTTCAGTTCCTCTGAATGCCTCGTTCACGAGCCGGATCCATCGCATTTATCTTATATGAGCATGTCAAAACAACACCTTTACCATCCTTGGTTGGCGCATAATCGTGTTCGCTGTTCAGATAGAGTCCAAGTAATCTCGTCATCATGGCATTCCTTTCCGGGCAAATGTCTGCCCTTTTTTCTTCTCGGCAAATATCATACCACATGTTTTTGCATTTGTCATTCTACCAGTGATATAAAAAATTAACTAAATTCAAAACCTTACTCTGAAATCTCGTCACCCATTGCTGATAAAGTGATCTTCTTATATGCATTTGACTTGTCATTCGGATGTGGCTCAATTCCGATAATCGTGATATCACCCGCTGACGGTCCATACACCCAAAAGATTCGACCTGCGCTTGGCGTGTTGTTCTGTAAATATGATTCCCACACTTTTTCTCCATATCTGGCAGATAATGCAGAAATCTCGTGAGAATGTAACCCAGGATGTCTAGGGTTATTCGATAACAACGCCATCGCCTTTCCTATCATCTGATACAATCTGATTTCTGTCTTAGAGGCCTCGTCTGCTTTTACTTTATTGGTCAGATTGTTCCAAAACTCTGCGACGTCAGGAATTCCTAAACGAATATGAAACATTATGAATTCTCAAAGTCGGACAAGTCTATTTCCTGTGAAACATGACCAACTTTATAGTTTTCCATTGCAACATCCATGGAGGCCAATGTGTTAGCCGAGATCTGAAATGGTGCGACCAATTCTCTCGGTTCTAAAAGGATGCTGCCATCTGCATATTCCTGAACATGATAATATTCAAATCGATTATTACGGAGCGTAAGTCTTCTTTTTGTATCAAGTTTTGCATCATACTCTTTCAATAATGTTGGCATAACGAAACCTCCCATTCGATAAAGTGGGATATCCCACGATTTCATTCTAAATGCCTCCTTTTTTTATGTCAAGTAGTATTCTGCAAGTTTTACAGCGAACAGGTATTCCACTAAATTTCGTTAATAAATCCATTCAAACTTTCCTTTATTCCTTTTTCAACAAATACTTGTTATTAACCACTTCACTACACACTGCCATCCCAAAACGTGTGCCAGTTCGATCTTATCCGCTCCTTCAATGGGTTCTATCTTCCAAATCCTCTGTATGCTCGCTAACTTCCGCATTGTAATTCTCCTTTCCACAAAAAAATCCCCGGCTGCTTACTGATAAAAGCTTGCCGAGGACTTTTATTAAGGATGTCACCGATCTAGGCTGCCTTGCCTTTTGTAAGTTTTAAACTATAGCAAAGCATTCGCTCCGCCTGTTGTCGTCTTGGTGGGCTTACGTCTTTGCGATTCCCACAAATCAACAGATCCATCGGCACCTGAAGCAGTTCACTTAATGCATATAAATTGTCCACTGAGGGCAAGCTTCTTCCCTCTAACCAATGATAGACTGATTGTACGCAGCCTAAAGAAAGGTATGCTTTTACATCCTGCACCGTGATTCCGCGCAGTTTCATAAGCAATTCTATTCTGTTTCCTGTGCTCTCTTTATCAATACAAGGCGCCATGACGTGTCCTTTCCCATTGAGAAACACTGAAGTATTTCTCTGTAAGCAAATTATACTCCCAATCCCTTCGTTTGTCATTGAATTCATAGTATAACTTGTTCGCACTTTCCCGTCAAAAAGCCGAAGACATCCTTGTGCCTTCGGCTTTCTCTGAGCATTTTTCATCTTTTCTCCCGTAGCAGCCAGAAGTGATTCTCCCCGTCCTTCGAGTTCATCACCTGGCACCCCAGCTTCTGCGAATTCTTGCGTTCCCCGACATTTCGCCCGATCACAAGTCCCAGCACGGTATTGGCAAATGCAGTCTCATCCGCCTTATCCCTGTTCACGGTAAAAAGCAAGACGTATTCTACCCCGTCATCCGCAATCTCAAAGTCGTCGAAAAACTCTTTGACGGTTGCCCATCCATGCTTCTCAAGCACCACTTCATAGTCGGGATTGTTTAAAATCTCCAGATACTTTTCCTCTTCGGGAACCTCTTCTCCCTCCGAAATCAAGTAGTCGATTTCTTGGCCAAGCTCCAGCGCAGGCTTTTCAAAATAGTCAATCACCTGATCGACAATCCTTTGATAAGTTTCTTTGTTGATGCCGAATTCCTCTGTCGGGTCGTACGCCTGCATCGCCTCTGTGACCGCCTCACGGATCTTCCTTACCTTCTCTTCCATCTGCTTCATTTCGCTCTGATATGACCGTTGAATTTCCTTGATTTTCTCAAGCCGGTCTTCCTGCTCCCGGATTTTCTGCGCAAACGCATCGTAGATTGTGTCCGGATCCGCAGCAAGCAGCGCTTTGATCTCTGTGATCGCAAATCCGGCCGTCTGCAGAGTCTTGATTTTCACAAATGTGAGCGCCTGTTCCTCGTCGTAATAGCGGTAACCTGTCCACGAATCCACCTTCGCGGGGTGCAGCAAATCCTCGTGATCATAGTAGCGCAGGGTCTGCGGATTGCAGCCGCAAAGCCTTGAGAATTCTTTGATTGTCATATCTTTCGCCTCCTTTCGAAGACGTTATAGCATTGCAGTTTGGTGTAAGGTCAATCCCTTTTTGTAAAAATAATTTCGCCTTTCTTACAGGGTACTTCCGTTACTGCGGATCACCTCTGCATACTCATACGCAGAGTCCTTCAGCGTCCGCTTTCCGGTCTCAAAATCGACGTAGATCAGGCCAAACCTCGGGTCATACCCCTCGGCCCATTCGAAATTGTCCATCAAAGACCAGTGCTGGTAGCCAAGCACCGGGATACCCTCATCGCAAGCTCGTTTTAATTCGCGCAGATATCGGTGCAGGAAGTCAATGCGCATCCCATCGTGCACCTTGCCGTCCAGGCAAATGAAGTCGTTCTCCGCCATGCCATTTTCCGTTACCATGATCGGCAAATGATACCGTTCATAAAGGAATCTCGCGGTCCAGTAAAGCACGCGTCCGTCCACGGTCCATCCCATCGCGGTCTTTGGTGCACCTGGCTTTTGTGGCTTGCCATCCCCGCCCCACTCGGAGGTGTTCATGGGTTGATAGACATTAATGCCGACAAAATCAAGTGGTACATGGGCCGCTTTCGCGGTCGCTTCGTTCACCTTATAGACCCCAAATGCCTTTGACGGTCTCCCGGCAAGCATCGGCTCCATCCAGAGCGCGTTGGACACCGCACCCATCCCCTTTTCAAAAGTGTCGTGGTATGACTTCTGAATCGCCTCCGGCGTCTCATTTTCCGGGACAAAACAGCCGGTCGCCATCGCAATTCCGACTTTCGGCGGTTTCTTTGCATTTGCGCGAATCGCATTGGCTGCCGCCGCGTGTGCCAGCATTGTATTCTCTAAAATCTTACTCATCTCCAGCACCGCGTGCTCAAAAGGAGCATGCTGGCCGGCCATGTAGCCATTTAATATGAAACACTGGGGCTCGTTCATCGTCATCCACCAGGTCACCTGATCGGACAGAGCATCGACGACCACCTTCGTGTACTCTTCAAACAGCGGAACGATCTTTTTGGAGCGCCAGCCACCCATTTTGTGAACCCAAACGGGCATGTCCCAGTGATAGATCGTGACCAGCGGCTCAATCCCCGCCTCGACGAGTTCGTGCACGAGGTTTTTGTAAAATGCGATTCCTTCCGGATTGATCTTGCCTTCCTCGGGCATCACCCGCGACCAGCTGACCGAGAACCGGTAAGACTTCAGGCCGATTTCCTTCATCAGCGCGACATCCTCTTTCCAGTGATGAAAATGATCGCTCGCCGTATGACAGTTTTCTCCGTGTTTGATCTTTTTCGGGCTTGCTACATCCCAGATGCTGGGCGTTCTGCCGCCTTCATTCCATCCGCCTTCTACCTGCGCGGACGCAGTCGCTGCGCCCCAAAGAAATCCCTGCGGGAATCCGTTTCCTTCCATTTCTACGTCCCTTTCCGTCAAATAAACTCTTTACAGGTCTCGCTCCTAAAGATCAATTCCAGCACCCGGCCGGCCGATCTCCTCAAAGCTTCCTTCTTCAGTGTACCCTCTTTGAGTGCCATTTGCAAAGCCTTTTCTACCGCGCCGCTGCCTGGCATAATGAGGTCATTTCCCACGTTGATCGCTTCCGCATGCGAACACGGATCCGTCGCGTTCCAGTCGGACATGAGCACGCCGTCAAAGCCCCATTCTTCACGGAGAATCTCGGTGCAGAACGTCCGATTGTTGCACACGTGAAGCCCATTGACCCGGTTGTACGAAGACATCACGGTCCAGGGTTTTCCTTCCTTGACAGCAATCTCAAATCCGCGCAGGTAGATCTCGCGCAAAGCGCGCTCGGAAACATTTTCTGAAACCATCGTACGGTTATCTTCCTGGTTATTGCAGCAAAAATGCTTGATCGTCACGCCGACACCGCCGCAGGTCTGCACGCCTCCCGTAATCGCCGCGGCCATCTTGCCGGAAATGATCGGATCTTCCGAATAATATTCAAAGTTGCGCCCGCAAAGCGGATTGCGGTGGATATTTAAGCCCGGCGCGAGCCACACCGAGACACCGATCTCCAGCATCTCTCGCCCGACCGCACGTCCGATTTCCTCAAGAAGCTTCACATCCCAGCTCTGCGCCAGCACCGTTTCGCTCGGCCATGCGGTCATATACCGGTAGACGGGGCACCCTTTTCCCGGCTTCGCCTTCACAAACGGCTCCATCTTCTTGAGCCATCCCCAGCGCCAATCCTCCGGCAGTCCATCCGGATATCGCGGGGAGCCATCCTTCATCACAACGACCGCCTGATTGACATTCAGTCCGGCCGGGCCGTCCGCCAGAACAATGTTTGGGATGCCCTTCTTTAACAGCGTGGTGCACGTGCGCCCTGCCGCGCCCATCACATTATTATAAGCTTTTAATGCATAGGCCCCGCCGGTCACCAGCGAGATCATGTCCTTTTCCTCCAGGGTATCGAGGACGGCCTTCGCCTTTGGAGAAATGTCTTCGCCCTTCTTCGTCCTCTCAATCGGGAAAACACGTTCCTCTTTAAGTGTAAAGCTACTGCAGATCTCTTCACCAAAGCTCACCTCATACGCACCGGCCTCCAGGAAGAAGCATCTTCTCTCCTCGTCATATATTGCGATGTCTTTGAGCGAAATCGGAAGCGTCAACGCTTCACTCTCTCCCGGAGGAAGCAGTTTTGTCTTCGCAAATGCAGCCAGGCAGCGCTTCTCGTGATCGATCTGCCCTTCCGGTTTCGCGATCCAGATCTGCACAACTTCTTTGCCCGCAACCTTACCTGTGTTGGTCACCTTGACCGTCACTTCTGTCTCACTGACCGTCAGTGCTTCCAACGCGAATGTCGTATAACTTAACCCGTAACCGAAGGCATATCTTGGTATAATTTCATTCTTTTCAAACCACCGATATCCCACGTAGATGCCCTCGGTATACTCTTCATTTTCCAAGTCACCGTTGCGGTAACTGAAGGTATCAGCCGCCGGATAATCCTCGTAGCGAACGCCCCATGTGTCGGTTAATTTCCCGCAGAAATTACATTTTCCACTCAAAAGATCTGCCAGGGCGTTGCCGCCTTCCATGCCTCCCTGTCCGTAGAAAATGACCGCGTCCACCCTTGTCTCATCCAAAATCGAAAGATCCATCACACTGCCGCAATTGAGCACTAAAATCAACTTCTGATAGTGCGCAGAAAGTCTCTTGATGCTCTCATTTTCTACGTCAGAAAACAGATAATCTCCTT
Organism: Lachnospiraceae bacterium; assembly: GCA_017480565.1. GTDB lineage: Bacteria > Bacillota > Clostridia > Lachnospirales > Lachnospiraceae > RGIG1588. The sequence goes on from JAFVAL010000056.1 coordinate 75,498, forward strand.
TTTCTGCGCGGCGGTCTTTGCCCTCGCCGGCCTGTCTTGAAAGCACATAAATCGCCGTATCCGTCTCGTCTGAAAGTTCGTCCTCCAGGATCGGGGTACAAGTCGGATAAGGCATCGGATTCTCATGAATCACGTTAAACATCTGCATCACACGAAAAGGCCCGAATCCTTTGATTTTTTCCTCGACACCTGTACGCCACGCAGCGATGTCTGCCTGATATTTTCCCTCAAACCGATCCATCCACGTTGTCGTGGCAAATGTATATCCTGCGTTTCGTAATCCCTCTTCGATCGTCACGCTGTGTCGCTCATGCACGTCACCGGAGCCGCTGCCGCCCTTGACGGTTCTGCGGCTGCCGGGGCCATAAAGCGCGATCTTGCCAGACGCGATCGGAAGAACGCCCTCATTTTTTAACAGAACGATGCCTTCCGCAGCTGCGCGGCGTGCGATCTCTTTATGCTCCCGCTCTCTCTGAGATTCTTCTTTGGTCCATGCGCCAAATGTCTGATATTTCATGCGCTTACCTCCAGTTCAATGATCATAGGCTCTGTTCCCATGGCTGTGACGGTGACTTTCGCCTTCCCCGCCTGTGTGCCGGCACGAAGAACCGCTAACGCGCGTCCGCGGAATGTGAAATGATGATCCGTCAGATAGCTTTCGTCCGTTTTCACCTGCGCACTGCCAAGTCCCTGCAGCGTGACCGGTCCTTCCACTTTCACCTGCACAGGCATCTCCAGATAAGGCTTTACTTCTCCGCTCTCATCCGTAAATGCAATCGGCAGGAAGCAAAGATCCTGGCCGTTCGCACGCAGGCCTTCCTTTTCCGGCTTTGCCGTCAAAACGGTCTTTGTGTCCGCGCTCTTTAGGCTGTGGCGGGACAGTTCCTTTCCCTGCGCGTCCAGCGCAATCGCGGTCAACGTCCCCTGTTCGTAGGTTGTGTGGAATAAGCATTTGTTGTTTTTCAGTTTCTTTTTCCCGACTACGAATCCATTTTTCTCTAGCCGCACGCTATCTGCATCTGCAAATACTTCCACCACGGCTTTGCATCCTTCGTAGCCTTGCCAGCTCCAGCTATTGGTCGCGTCGGTAAATCTCCACGCACTCTTAGAGGGCGTCTCCTTTGCATGGTTAAGTGGCCGCACGCCGATATAAGGAACCTTACGAAGTCCCCAGATGACTTGCTGATAATATGCTTCCGCACCGATGTTTCCTGTAAGATCAATGGTACCAGATCCGGCAAGCTGCGGCAAGCCGGGATAAGAATGATACATCCAGTCACCGATCCCGGCTTCTCCCAGATAGTCCCATCCGGCCCAGACAAAATCACCGATGATCTGCGGATATTTCTTCACTCTCTCCCAGTTGTAGGGCAGGTCTGTTACCATCGTCTCGCTGCCAACCATCATCCGGTTCGGATACGCCTTTACGTCGGCGTCATACCGCGAAGCCGCGTAATTCAGTCCTAAGATGTCTAACGCTTCCGCTGCATCTTTGCACGCCTCGTCTCCGCGTTTTCCGGCACTCATAAAGAACATTAAACTGCCAAGTTGCTGCGCCATGGCATTGAAAAAGGCGGACCCGGTCTTCTTCTCTTTTGCACCCTTTTGCTTTGGCGGAAGGGGCTTCGCTTCATACTCTCCGTTGTCCGAATAAATCCCCATTCCCATGTTGCTGTAGACATTTAACAACACGTTGATGCCGCAGGTAACCGGTCTGCTCGCGTCAAGTTCGTGCACGTAATCCACCAGTTTTTTGCAGGTTTCTACTCCTTTCTCGGTGGCAGTTTCGGAGACCTCATTTCCCACAGAATAGAGGACCACACAGGGATGATTCCGGTCTTTTTCGACCATCGCTTTTAGGTCATTCTGCCACTCTTCATCAAAATATCTGGCATAATCGTGGTATGTTTTTGGCGTGTACCATCCGTCAAATGCTTCGTCCATCACGTACATGCCAAGCCGGTCACAAGCCGCAAGCATCGCACGGCTCATCGGGTTATGCGCAGAGCGAATCGCATTGTAACCAGCTTCTTTTAAAATGCGTACACGGCGTTCTTCTGCGTCGGCAAAACCGCACGCACCTAACACCCCGTTGTCGTGATGAATACACGCACCGCGCAGCAGAACCCGCTCCCCGTTGACACGCAGTCCTTCCTTCGCATTCCATGCCAGATGACGAACCCCAAACTGTGTATGGATCGTCTCGCTTCCCAGCTTTGCTTCACAGGTGTAAAGATACGGATGTTCTGCGCTCCAAAGCTTTGCTTCCGGGAGGGTATACTCGCCCGCAGGGCCTTTCGCAATCAGGGTTTCTCTGTCATAGATCGCGACTTCTGCACCATCTTCTACGCTTACACGTACCACCGCAGGATCATAGGAAATGGTCTCTATCACAAGTGTTTTCGGATGCACTTTTTCACGCACGATGAGATGCACCGGACGGTAGATTCCGGACCCGGAATACCACCGACAGTTCGGTTCCAGGCTGTTATCCACCAGCACTTTTACGACATTTTCTCCGCACTGAATGAGCGGAGAGATGTCGACCGTAAACTCGGTGTATCCGTATTTATGGGCGCCTGCGAGGGTACCATTGACGTACACTTTACAGTTCTGATACACGCCCTCAAAGAACAAACTGACCTCTTTTTTTACCTCTTCTTCGGTCAGAGAAAATGACTTTTCATACACATATTTCCCGCCCGGAAAGTAGCCACTGTTGACCCCATTGTGGCACATCGCATCTCTGGTTTCTGATAACATTGCATCATGCGGAAGATGCACGGTCATCGGGGCCTCGCCTTCCTTATAAAACAGCCAGTCTCTGCAAAAATCCATTACGCTTCCTCCGGTTCTACCCATTCTTCGCCGCGTGCTAATACCGCTTCTTTTTTACGACGTTTTAACTCTTCATTGATCTCTGGCAGCTTCTTCTCTACGTCCACAAACGGCAGAAGCACCAGGTTTGATACTGCCAAAATGATGTCAAACAAATAGAAAGCAAGCACCATAAAACGGATTACATTTCCGTTCGGAATGACGCCCTCAACATCGACAAAGCCCAGCTTTAAAATCGTGGATTCAAAGCCGCCTGCAAACGGCGCATAGATTGCTGCCTGCACCGCCGTGATGATCGCCACGCCAAGGAGACCCTCCAGGCGCAGATGTGACTTATATTCGATGCTGTCAAACGCAAAACACATCAGGGTTGCCACGATATACGCGTTTGGAATCATACCGGTCTGGCGCAGGAACCCTGCCACGATTGCGACCGCCAGATTCGAAGGAAACATCCATCCAAGGACACTTCCGATCAGCACCAGTGCATATCCTCCGAATGCAAAATTACGGATGCCGAGCTTCTTTGCGAGCGGATAAGCGATGATCGCACCAACACCAAGCGGTACGCCTGTTGCGATCTGGTAAATCGTGTACATGAGCGGATTTTCGGCCCCGCCAAGCAAAAACTTGATGTAAAAATACTGGACATTTCCGCCTTTAAAGTTGTCCACAATTCCGCCAACCGTTGTCAAAATCGTAAGAATGATAAAGTACTTATTGGTGAATAACGCGCGCATCTGGTCCTTTAACGGGATGTTGTTTTCATTTTCCGCACCGACCTCTGCTGCTACATCCTCTGTGATACGTTCGCGCGTGTAGAAATACTCAAGCAAAAGCAACGGAATCGCCACAACGGAGAGCGAAACCAGCAAAAGTGCGTAGCCGTGAATGTCCTTTTCCAGCCACATCGGCAGCAGAACCATGTTGATGATCATGCCGATAATCACGCCGGAAATGAGCGTCCAGCTCATCTTTCTGACAAACTGCACCTGCGTTTTCTCGCCCGGATCGCGCGTCGTCAGCGAGCAGATATTGTCGCGAAACAGGAAGAAAAAGGTCGATCCCACCGTGTGATAGGCAATCAACAGGAAGAAGAAATAATACCAATAGCTTTCCCCCAGCGTCGTTCCCGGGAAGAGGAAAATGAGTCCGCCAATGATGATCGATACGAATCCGAAGATCAGATACCAAGGCCGCATACGTCCCTGTTTGGACTCGGTATGTTCGATCAGCCAACCATTTAAAAGGCCCATGCCGACCGCTAAAATCTTCGCTGCCGTCATCACAAGCTCATAACGCCCACCCATCACCATGACCATGTCGACATTTTCCACGCCGTACATCGCACCAGTCTGCTGCGTAAAGAACTTTTCCACCAGCGCAGCGATGGTATTGACCACAAAAATCAATCCAAGCGGTCCGATGATGTGTCCTAAGATCTTCTCCTTTTTGCTGACATGATCCACCGGCACACGTGAATTCATAAAGTCCTTTTCAAACAAGCCTTTGTGAAGCAATGCAATCTGCTTTTTCATCACGAAACCTCCCGTAATTTACTTTTTTCTCTATTGTAGCCAATGTATCATCTTTTCCTTGCCCATTCTTGCAAAATCGATTATAATATTATAAATTTGACCACGCACAGAAAGAAGGCTTCTTATGCTGCAGATTTCTGAATTTTGCGACTTGTTTTACGCCTCCCACTATGTTCCGATCGCCTGCTGCTCCGGAGATACCTTGCTTTATTCTGCCGGCTATCTGCAAGGCCTTTCGGCGCCGTCAGCTCTCATAGCCACCCTGCGAAGCCAGTATCGCACGCCTGCTGTGACAACCACGGCCTCCTCCGGCATGTACGGACTCATTTGCCCCAAAGACGAAGATTATGAACTGCTTCTCGGCCCGGTCTATGGCAGTCAGGTGACCTCGGAAACCATGCATGCCTTCCTTCGGGAAAATGCACTTCCTGCAGGGAAGCTGGACGAAGTTTCACAGTTTTTATCCAACCTTCCGCAGTATACGTATCACCATTTTTTATATCTGCTTTTGTATCTGGAATTGGTTTTCAACGGGGAGGCGAAGTCCGCGGTGGAACACTTTGGCGTCGATGATATGAAATATGAACGAGCGATTGCAAAACATCACGCCAGCAATTCTTATGACAGCAGAGAAGAGGGCTCCCAACACGGCACCTACACGTTCGAGCAGCAGATGCTAAACTATATCAGGCACGGAGAAACCGCACAACTAAAGAGCTTCCTTCTCTCGGCCACCAGAAAAGAACCTCTGCGGGAAGGACGGCTCGCAGACACTCCGCTCCGGCAGATCAAAAACCGCTTCATCGGAACGGTTGCCCTCGTTGGCAAGACGGCCGCCATCCCTGGTGGCCTTGATGTCGAGCAGACCTACCAGCTCATCGATCATTACACCGTAGAGTGTGAACAGATGACTTCCATTGACGCCGTTTCGACTCTACAGTACAATATGTTGATTGATTTTTCAGACCGCGTCGCCGCCTGCCAGCTGCCGGAAGGCATCTCCCGCGAGGTGCATAGCTGCGTGCAGTTCATCTGGAATCACATCAACGAACCGATCGGCCTGCCGGATATTGCAAGTCATATCGGACGCAGCAAGTCCTACATCACGACCCGCTTTGCGCAGGAAATGCATACGAGCATCGCCGCTTATATCACAAAATGCAAAACGCAGGAGGCCAAAAACCTCCTGCGCCACACAGACAAACCCTTAAGCGAGATTGCGAGTTATCTCTCCTTTAGTACACAATCTTATTTTCAAAAAGTATTCAAACAACAGACTGGCTTGACGCCACTGCAGTACAGAAAAACCGGATCTCATTTTAAAAAAGAAGAAAGGATGTCTATATGAAAAATCAACTCATTTGCAGCCCTTACCTTCCCGGCTGGGAGTACATTCCCGACGGGGAGCCACACGTCTTTGGCGACCGCATTTACATCTTCGGATCGCACGATCAATTTGGCGGAAAGCGCTTTTGTATGAAGGATTATACGGTGTGGTCCGCACCGCTCTCCGATCTGTCTGACTGGAGCACGCCGGGCGTCAGCTACCGCAAGGATCAGGACCCCTACAATACGGATGGAAAGTACGAGCTTTGGGCTCCTGATGTCGCGCAGGGTCCGGACGGACGATTTTATCTCTATTACTGCCTGGCAAATCAGCCGAGACTCGGTGTTGCAGTGAGTGAAAAGCCGGATGGCCCTTACGAGTTCCTGGCGCATGTTCACGACGCTTCCGGCGCAGCACTTGGCTCCAGAGACAATGATATGTGGCCGTTTGATCCCGGTATCTTGGTGGATACGGATGGGCGCATTCATCTGTATGCCGGGCAGTCGCCCATGTTTCCTGCGCAGGCAAAGAAGGCTACAAAATCGCATCAGTATACCTGGCATATGGAACTGGAGCAGGATATGGTCACGTTAAAGACCGAGCCGACGCCCCTACTTCCAAACATTTTAAACTCTGCCGGGACCGGATTTGAACACCATGAGTTTTTCGAGGCAAGTTCGATCCGCCACTTTGGAGATCACTATTACTTCATCTATTCTTCGGTGCAGTCCCACGAGCTTTGCTGGGCAATCTCCGACCGGCCAGACGGTGGTTTCAAGTTTGGTGGAACCTTGGTCTCCAACGGCGATATTGGTCTGCACGGAGACGCGGTCGTTTCCTTCAACAGTGGCGTAAGCCTCACCATCCGCAACTATGTCGGCAACAATCACGGCAGCGTTGAGAGGATCAACGGTCGGTATTACATTTTCTATCATCGCCAGACCAACAGGCATATGTACTCCCGCCAGGCCTGCGTCGCCCCGATCGAGATGCGTCCGGACGGCAGCTTCGTGCAGGCAGAGATGACTAGCTCCGGCCTTGCAGATGCACTTCCCGGGAAAGGCACCTTTGAAGCACGTATTGCCTGCGAGCTCTATTCCAAAAAAGGTGCGCTCTTTGGCGCGCATCCGCTCATTCAAAACAAAAAACATCCTGCTTTTACGCAGGATGAGCCGGACGGAGAAGGCGCGGTGCAGTACATCGAGAATCTGCGTGACGGAGCCACCGCTGTGTTTAAATATTTTGATTTTGAGGGCGGCAGCCAGATCCGCGTAAAAGCGCGGGGCAAATGTCGCGGCCAGCTGTTGGTTCGTGACGCAGAACACGGTCCGGTGCTTGCTTCCATTCAGCTCGCACCTGCAAAGGCCTGGACCGAGTTTTCCGCTGACTTCTTTACCCCCAAGGGGCGCAGTGCACTGTACTTCACCTACGAAGGGAAAGGATACGCAGACTTCCTGGAATTTACACTGGCATAAATCTTCTTTGCAAAAACAGGGTTACGGAAACTCCCGCAACCCTGTTTTGCAAATGTTTACGCAGCATCGTCCATTTCCGCAGACTCCAGCGAATCACTGTTCACCGGGAAGGAAAAATAGGTGTTCGGGTAAGGTTCATCCTTTAATGTGAAATGCCACCACTCCTGTGCAATCGGCTTAAATCCGTGGTTCATCATCACGCTGCGCAGCAGCATCCGGTTCGCATACTGCTCCTTCGTGATCCCCATGTAATCCGGGTGGCTGAGCTCACCGAAATAATCAAACGTCCCGCCCATGTCCACTTCTTTCTCGGTCGTCATATCAAACAATGTGAGATCTACCGTACTGCCCCTGCTGTGCCCAGAGCGCTTCGCGATATACCCGCGGGAGAAAAGCTCGCTTTTCCTCACCTCGGGGTAGAAATATTCCTTCATGCTCGTATCCTGCAAATCCTTCGCCCAATTTACAAAATGCGTGACCGCAGTCTGCGGCCGGTACGCGTCATAGATCTTCAGCCGGTAACCAAGCCCTTCCAGCTCCTCACTCACTTCCGCAAGTGCCAGCGCGGTCTCCTTGGTCACGATCGCAATCGGCTCCTCGTAGCCGTCAATCCGCTCGCCGACAAAGTTATAGGTCGAATAATAGCGAATCTCCAGGATCGCATCCGGCACGTAATCGGTCAGCAGCACAAAGTCCGAGGTATCCTCCGTGATCGTCTTTTGATCCTTCTTTACCGCTGTGATCTCGCTCACCGTCTCCGGCTCTGTCTCTGATTCTGTCTCGGTCTCTGTCTCTTCTTCCGTGGTAGTTTCCTGTACTTTCGAAGTCTGCGTTTCCTCTGACACGGTCTCAGTGCTTACAGATTCATTTTCCACAACAGAAGATGTGGTGCTCTGCTCCACCTCAGAACTTCTTCCTGCGGACTTCTCCCTCCCATAGAGAACGCCAAACAAGGCGCAAAGACAGATCGCAAAGATCGCGATCAACCGCCAAATAGTTTCAGAACGTTTCTTCTCCATCGTCTAGATCCTTCTCGTGATTTTGATAAAACAAAAGGACTTGCTCCACTAAAAAAGCAAGCCCTGTCACATGCCTCTCCGCTATTCTTTAGAAATATCTTGTTGAAAATGATCTCTTTTATAGATTTCATCTTAGCGTTGCTTCGAATTTCTGTCAAGAAATCTCCCCTTGCTTCTTCATTTCTTTTAATAAAATGAGCCCCAAGATCAGAACAAGCGCGTGCCCGAACGACTCTGTCCCATGGTCCAGTTGATTGATCGGCCAAGGCATCAGGCCAAACAGATTGCCGATGACTCCTGCAGATAAGATCGGATTACAGAAGGTTGCAAGAATCCTCGCCCCGGTCGTCTTTAGCGGAATTACTTTCTTCCAGATCAGTGTAATCATGACAATCGCAAGCCCAAAATCACAGAAAAGATAGGCAATCAACATCCCCGGCGCATTCGCATAAAGCACACGGTTCGCGATATCCGCCGCCTTCTGCATGTCCCCATATTCCTGGTAAATGAACTTAAATGTCAGCGCATTTGTCATAAACATCGCATGTACCCACGCCCAGGCAACCGTTCCCATGAGATACGCAACACGAAACAGCTTCACCCAAATCTGGTTTTTAGGCTCTGTCACATGAATTTTTAAGAGGCCATACATCTGATGAAAGCCCATGTAGTACATAAGTGTGCCGATAAAGCCACACAAGATACTGGCCCACATACGCCACGTCGCCATGTCAAGATAGGCAATCATCGTAAACAAACCGATCGTCTCCGTCGTCTGTCCCTTCCCGGTTGCCGCATACAAAAAGTCCCCAATCACAAACAACAGGCACCCTGCAATACCAATGATCAAATGCCGCCTAATCCTTTTCTCCGAATTCATTTTCCAAATCTCCTCACAACGATATGAAATGTTTCCGCTACGAAAGCACTCTTTCCTTTCAGTTAGTGTGCTCTAACATGGTATCACCCTCAAATGCGCTTTGCAAGGTGCATTCAGAAAAATCCGCATATTTCCAAGAACCCATTCCCACTTTGGTAAAATATGTTTATAATAGAGCTATCAACAAATATCGTTCGAAACAAAGAACCATCATCATATTTACAGGAGGTCTAACATGATAACCACAATCAAAAGCGATGCACTCACTGTCAAAAGCAAAACCGACGGTGCTGCATTAACCAGCATCGTAGCCGATGGCGTCGAATATCTCTGGCAGGGAGATCCGAATTTCTGGGCCAACCAGGCGCCCGTATGTTTCCCGATCGTCGGCAGCCTGCGTGATAACCGCGCGCAGTGCGGGGCAGGCGAGATGAAGGGTCTTGCCCGTCACGGCTTTGCGAAATTCATGGAATTCGAGGTCGGCGCTCTGGAGGACGACTGCGTTGCATACGTGCTTAAGTCTTCCGAAGAGACGAAGGCGTTATATCCTTATGACTTCACATTTACCATGGCCTACAAAGTGACCGGCAAGACCCTCAGCTTCATTTACAAAGTCAAAAATGAAGGCGATGTCGTCATGCCGTTCCACGTCGGTGGACATCCCGGATACAACTGCCCGCTTTTCGAGGGTGAAGCCTTTGAAGACTACGAGATCCAATTTGAAAAAGAAGAAGATGCCAACCTCATGTATCCGATGGCAGACGCTCCTTCTCTCTTAGACGACGCCAACCGCCGCATGATCCTGGATCACGAAAGCGTTCTGAAACTGGATCACGGTTACTTCCACAACGACGGTCTGTTCTTTGACACCATGAACTCCCGGTCTTTGAAATATGTCAACCCCTCGACCGGCAAAGGCCTTCAGATCGACTTCCCTCAGTTCATGAATCTGGTGCTCTGGACAACCGCAAAGCCCGCGACCTTCATCTGTATCGAGCCGTGGGTCGGTATGTGCACCTGCAGCACCGATGACGATGTGTTCGAGCACAAAGCCAACATCCAGTACTGCGAACCAGGCGAGGAAAAGGAATATATCGTGAACGTTACCGTTCTGTAAAATGTAGTGAGGAAAGTCTTATTGGCTTTCCTCAAAAATCTTGTTATTCTGAGTCCGTAAAAGAGATGGGCTATACATCACACTTCTTGTTGTGGGCGGCTCATCTCTTTCTATTTTCTCTCCTCACAATCCAAACGTCTCCTTTATCCTTCTCGCCACAACATCTGGTGCAAGCTTGGCATTTTCTATTCTCAGATAATGCTCAAATGTGATCTCTCCTTCAAAACTGACGCATCTGTGGTTTAAATCATCCTGGATCAAACGTTGGTTTGAGATTTCGATATCGTTCTTCGACGCTTTGTTCTTCAAACGGTTCTCGGACACATTTCTCTGAAGCCGCACTTCCTGCGGTGCAATCAATTCAACATAATAAAACTCCGTCCCGTACGGTTCAAAGATCTCTCCGACATGTGAAAGATACGCCCAATCCGAGGGATCATCAAAATCCATCATGAACGTGAAAATCATCCCCGCATTCTCAGACGCCGCAAAATTCTTAAAAATGATCTCGCGCATCTCAGAAATGGTCTTCCCATCATATCTTCCGAAAACCTCGATAACCGGTTCAATCGTCATGTGATTGTGAAACAGCCTAAGATCCGTGATTTTCATGAGTTCCTGTCCGACGGTCATCTTCCCGACCGCGGCATCGCCAATGATCCACACAAATTTCATCGATATCCCTCCTCACCAGACAAATGGAATCAGTCTGTATTTTACTTTTTTCTTGTACTCTGCATACCCGGCAAGCCCTTCCGTGAGGACTTCCTCTTCATTTCGAATGCGCTTTGCGATAATTGGAAGATACGCAAGCATAATGACAAATGAGACCACCGAACCTAAAACTATCGGCATAGATAGAAACATTAAAAGCCCGACAAAAACGAGTCCTGCGAAAAATTTAATCAATGCTTGCGCAAAAAGCTCTATGTTCATAGGCACCTCCATTAACCGTATCGGTCAATGATTATTCTAAAGCCGTTGACCGATTCCAACAAGACCCCTATAACGATTTAAGATAATCCTCCACATTCAGATATTGAATACCCTCGCACTCTGCTGCCTCTCCCCGGTAAATGACATACTTTCCTACAATATCACCGTACCTGTGGCACGTCATAGAGCATTTCTCATCTTCTTTCAAATGACGGAATTGTTCAGGAACCTGCTCCTTACTGTACTTTATCTCATATATCCTACAGGTGAGCTCCCTGGTGTCGCATACGACCATATCAAACTCACCGATCGGGAACTGAAGTTTAAACACTTTTTTGTCCGGGTTAGCCAATTTGGTCTCCAATAGAATAATGTCTTCCATCATTCTTCCGCGCACTTCAGACAAAAGTCTGTCCAATATACGCTTCCTGTCCCTTGCCGATAATTCCTGAAACTGGGCATCAAGAAGAATGCTTTCGACAATGGCTTCCGCTTGTGCATATCTCAATCCAGGCTGTGTAATAACAGTGAGCTTCCCTTTTTTGCTCACCTCCGGCAATGATTCCAGATCGATCTCCAGGATAAGGTCAAGCATCATCAGATATTCCTTAATCTGAATCATATGATCCTCTTCAACCTGCATGTTTTGATCCTCTTTATTTAAGATATCCAGCATTCTCATGATTCCGGACGTCACTTCATCAAGATTCATGTGCTCCTTGATATTGATTGGCTCCTCGCGATCACGCAGCAGGTTTGCTGCTGTTACGGAGATGTCATGCGATTTGAATGTCTTTTCAATAACACTTTTTGTAAAACTGTGGTTGATATTTTCCACCACTCGATTAATCACGTTGGTTAATTCGCCTTTCTCATATAGCTCTAACAGTAATCGGAAATGCCCGCCATATTGATATGCTCTCAGGGAGTGTTGGATATTTTTTGCTATTGCGGTATCAATATATTCTTCTGCGTGTTTCGCATCAGAAAAGGGCGTATCAGAGTTATAGTTGATTCCCCCCAAACTCATTGTGCCGCCGTATCGGATGTATTCATCAATCCCTTTCACTCCAAGAACTTCTTCAAATTCACGATAGGGAATAAATGTAGTATGCAACAGGATACACCTGTCATAAAGCTGTTCTTCCCTGGTGAACGCAAATCCTAAAGAATCTGTCCCCGAAAGAACAATCTTCATACCACTGCTGGCATAAATATCAGAGAAGAGTGCTGCCCCTTCGATGAAGTCCTCCATCAATGTAACTTCATCAATAAAGACATATCGAAATCCGTTTCTTTCCAACCGCTTGAGGTCAGTATCCACATCAGCAAGTGTGTCACCAGTTGTCACCTGAATAAATGCAGCTTTTTTAAATTCTTCCGGAGACAGCTCTGTAAGGATTTGGCGGATCATCGTCGTCTTTCCCGTACGCCTTAAACCATAAATAATTAAAACCCTATCTTGCACAGGGCCAAAAATATAGTCTCTAAGAACACGTATACATTCCCTTTTCTTATACTTCCTGGTTATAGCAATCTGCAATTCCAGCTGTTGTCCAGTCCTCACCTTCGTCTTAAAATCAAGCTCATTCACCCCATTCCTATTGGTTACTCGCTCTTCTTTAGGAAGCATCTGCTTAAGTTCCTTCAGCCTTTTCTCAAGCTCTTTCCTCTTTTCAATCTTCTTTTTAAGATCCGGAATCTGTTCAAAGCTCACATAGTTCTCAATTCTCTTACCATTACGAGTGATTCTATGATAATAATAATCCTTATCTTTGATCTTCTTTTTTGTAAGGTTCCCCTCTGGAAGGACAGCGATTTCCCTCTCTATTTCTGCAATCTGGTTGTATATGTTATCCATCATCCTGGATTACCCTCCTTTGCAATTAGTTATACCCATTATACCCTCATACGTTCGTGTTGTAAAGGGTATAGTTGCCTTTAATCAAACCGGCCTCCGCCTGTTTTTAGGATTCCGGGAAAAACAAAAATGCCCTCGTCCTACATGTACACCTACAGGAAGAGGGCAATAGGATAGCCGGAAGCTTTTTATGCCACGGCTATATAAAAAGGTGACTGACGGGATTTGAACCCGCATGAGGCGGAGCCACAATCCGCTGCATTACCATATCTGCCACAGTCACAGTATCCCCGGCACGATTCGAACGCGCATCCGATGGTTCGTGGCCACCTGGTCTGTCCTTTAGCCTACGGGGACAAATATTGTATCGCGCGCATCGCGCGCAAGTGGGTATGACAGGAGTCGAACCGGCGTACTGCGGTTTAAAAGACCGCTGCATAACCGTTTTGCTACATACCCGGATAGCTCCGACGGGGCTCGAACCCGACATTTCAGCCTTGAAAGGGCTGTGTCCTGACCAATTAGACGACGGAGCCAAAGCAGCCCTCACAGGATTTGAACCTGTAATTCCAGAGTCAGAATCTGGCGTGTTACCGTTACACCAAGGGGCTATAAGCAGATCCGTCCGGGTATGATCCGAAATCTGAGGTTTTGGAGACCCCTATGCTGTCCATTTGCACCACAGATCTGTAGGTGACTTTACTTCGTCACCAGGATATCGTTGATAGAAACATTCAGGATAATGCTGAGCGCCAGCATGTTATCGATGCTGGGGAGCGCGTCGCCTCTCAGCCACTTGTACATCGTACTCATGTCCGCAATGCCAAGCATCCTGCCGACACCCACAATCGTGTTCCCACTGTCCCTGATCAGCATCTTTATATTTGACCCGGTTCCGACCGGATCAATGACCGGATAATTCATTTTCTTTCACCTCTTCTTTCTGCCATCTTGCAGCTAATCTTATCCCACAAAAAATACCGCTTCCTCCGGTCGGGAAAGCGGCATCATTCTGTAGTATAAGAGTCCGGTGATTCTATAGATATAACCGAAGCGCTTCAGTAATATGCGTGATCTGCTTTTCCAACACGGGCATGACAAATTGGCGTTCCTGGAACATCCAGAAGCGCTTCTGTTCATGTCTATTCTGTTTGCAGATCATTACGTAAAGCATGGTCGTCTTTCTCCTTCGTAAAATTTGCCGGTACTTCAACCGACACCGCCACTCTATCATCAATCGTTACATTTGAACAGTGTCCTTGTGGGACACTTCGTTGCAGAAACTGCCTGCAGCCTTGTCTGCAAAATACCCAGGACGGGAGTCGAACCCGTAAGCCCCTAAGGGCACATGAGTCTGAGTCATGCTCGTTTTCCAGTTTCGCACCTGAACTTAAAGTACAGGAGAAGGGATACGGTCGTCCCATCGATGCTCCTGCATAAATACCTCTGGTGAGATTCGAACTCTCACTGTGCCGGGCTTAAACCGGCTTCCTCTTCCTGTTGGGATACGGGAGCTAAAAGCGGGCAGGGTTGGAGTTGCACCAACGGTGTTTCTGATGTGCCTGATTTACAGTCAGGTGCCCTCGCTGCTAGGCATACCTGCCCATGATCTTGCCACATTACTGCATGAAGACAGTTTATCGCACAAAAGAGCCGCCTGTGTGGATTTCCTCCAGACAGGCGGCCCTTGATCTATGTCTCTTCGAATGAAGTTCACAGATGCCTTTGTTTTACCGGAGTATTTTCACACGCGAAAAGAACCTTGCCGCTTTCAAGCAGAAGGGCAGATAAAGCACGTATGAGCCAGATAAAACATTGTGGTGCATCATGTCGGTAATCCTTCCTTTCGTAATTTCTGTATAGATCATAACTGAAATCATCTGCTTTGTCATTCGACCTGTAGTATAAAAGCCGGAGACTTGTTCGGTCTACGGCTTATGTAATACTCTCACCTCTGCTTATATCTCTTTACTTCCCAAATGTCATCTCACCGATCACTTCTCCGCTGATCATGTCATAAATGTTGACCGTAATCGGGGCTTTTAATTCAGCCAGCCAAGCCTCAAACTCTTTCAGGTAGACGTTTACGATTCGAGAGAGATGCTGAATCATCATATAATTCAAGTTATCGTAGTACTCGGCAACGCCCATAGATAGCAACTAGTTCCGGTCGACCGCTGTCATATAGTCTGTTTAATTCTTTTATCTCTCGTTTTCTTCCGATCATCAGATCACACCTCGCCATTTTATTCAGCGGCCAAGCGATGTCTTTCGTCGTTCACCGCTGATTTAATTCACAAAAACAGAATACCACACATTAAATCAGCGGTCAACGCAGATATTTCGTCTTCGTCGCTGATTTATAACAACTACTCTGTGCCAATGCGCTTTCAACACATTCCTTCGATACATCTTCTCCTTCATAGTAATTCAATGGAAATTTTAGCTCTGGTCCTATATTCCCTGTGGCTCGTCGAATATTCATTTTTTACTCCCTAACTCGCTTTTTTACCAGTTACGGAGCAAAAACTCAATCTGTTTGTTATCTAAACTTTGCTGTCTGCCTTCAAGACTGTCTTAACATCCCTTAGTAGGTCGTCTGCAAAAAATTAGTTGAAAAAACAGGTGTTTAGTGCGTCCTTAATGCATGCAACGCTCGCAGAGCATCTACCAAATGATTGCCCCAGTGGGTATTCAGGCCAAATTTCCAGTCGAAGACAGCCTCGTTGATTCTTCCTGCCTCAAACTCTCTGATTCCTGATAGAAGGTCAGCCGCAATGTCTGAAAGATCATCTGCAATATCTGCGCATAGAGCATCTTCCTGAACAAACGGATCAAACACTTCCCAATAAAGTTGTGGTATCTCATCACTGATTATGATGGGCAAATGCTCCGTGTAACAAGTCGTATCGTCGAAATCTTCTTCCGGGCTTGTATTGGGTAAATTCATGGCTGAGATATATAGCTTCATCAATTGTTCCATCAAAGATGGAATGCAATCTATGGTTATCTGGTTTTCAGAAATGAAACAACAGAATGCCTTGGCCAAGTCATAAAACTCTTTGATCACGTCCATTCCAACTACCTCTGTAAAGTTCTGATTTGTAGAGATGATTATATCATCCCCCTTCGGCATGGTCAATCGCACCTGAATTTGAGTCATACTCGTTTTCCAGTTTCGCACCTGAGCTTAAAGTACAGGAGCATACCTGCCCATGAATATGCAGCATAGCTGCACGAAGACAGTTTATCGAAAAAAAGCCGCACACTGATAAAAGACTATACTTATTTTCCTTTTCCTGGACATAGTAAAGCTCCCTCCAAAGGTAACAGTTTTCTTTCTCACTGTCTCCTTTGAAGGGAGCTTATCTTTACGCTGTTATCGGTGTATTCATCATTTATGGTTCTTCATCATGCCGGCTCCTGCATTCCATGCCTTTCCAACCTGTTCCCCGGAAACATAGTATCCATGCTGGAACTGATCGAATACCCATTGTAGAAGCGCTCTGCCCATGGGGAGAACATTACTTCCATCTCGCAGGCGTTCCCGTCCCATGCGACTGATGTGAGACGATATTCCTGAATACTGGCTTTGGGCGGTCCAGTATAGGAAATGAATGAAAGAGATGTGTAAAATCGAGCTATCAAAGAACCGGGGGCTGAAGGAGTTGCGGTGCAACTTTGCGTGTCAGTCTCCGGCTATGTGAGTCAGATTTAGTTGTTTGGATCTAACAAAACCCAATTTGCCTCAATCGTTCTTCCGCTACTTCCAGCTTTAAATTTTAAATCAAGAACAGATCTTCTAATGTTATTACCCTGGAAAACACTCCGCTGTATTCGTTTTGCTTAAGGCCATAGGTGGTGATCAATGTATGATGGATCACCTGTTTGCGTGAAATCTTCTTTTGAATAATTGCCTCGCGATTTCCCAACTTGCGCTGGTAAGCTCCGTTCACCGAAAAATCTCCACTAAGATACTTAATCTCACAAATATTTATGACATGATCATCACGGTCTAATATCAGATCTATCTGAGCTCCTCCGAGATCTTCGTCATAAGTGAGCCACGCTGAATGCGTTGTATGCACTCCGTAAATATCAAGTGCTTTTTTTACCTGGTCAATATGCCTGAAACAGACATTCTCAAAGGCCAGTCCACGCCAGATATTTACTGAAGCTGCAGTATGATTGTTTGACCAATAATGAGGATCTGTCCTGTGGGCTTTTCTCATGAAATGCATGAAAAAAAGGCAAAACGGATCTGTCAGTTTGTAATACGCTATGCTTTCCCCAAAAGGAACATACTTGGTAATAAAATCGCTTTCTATAAGGCCTTTCAGACATTTTGTCAAAGTTCCTCCCGAACGAAACTCCAGTTTTTCAGCTACGTCTGACCTGTTATAACCCTCACGTCGTTTTGCCAAAACTGTAATAATGCTCTTCATGGTATCCGGGTTACTGAATACGGATGAAAACAGCCTGTCATACTCGTCCTTAAGAACAGCGTTTTCGGCAAAGAATAAATGATCAATATTCTGCGGCAAACTTAATCCCGGTTCAAAATAATCCAGATAATAAGGTATCCCGCCAAGGATCATGTAGCTTTGTACTATGTCATATCTGGATAAGCGAATCTTGTTTTCTTCAAAAAACTGCTCACATTCACGCAAACTGAATGGAGACAGTTTCATCTGACAGGTCAGGCGGTTATATAAGCCCCCGTGGTTGTTAATCAGATTATCCAGAATCCACGAACTTGCACTGCCGCAAACAATGAGCATCAGATTACTTCTATGACATCCCCAATTGTTCCAAAAGCTTTCCAAGGCCACTTTGAAATGCGACCTTGGCGTATCAAGCCATGGGAGTTCATCTAAAAAGACAACCTGACGTGACCCATCATCCACTCTTTCAAGTCAAGTTTCCAACATAAAGAATGCTTCCAGCCAATCTTTCGGTTGGTGGTCCACGTCTGCATGATAGCGCTGAAGCGTATAATAAAACTGTTCCAACTGTCGGTTCATTTCGCCTGCTTTTTGATCATCGATCGGTGAAAGCCCTGCATGGCGAAATGTGATCTTATTTTGGAAAGTATTGTCAATAAGGAAAGTCTTCCCAACACGTCTGCGCCCATATACAGCTATGAATTCAGGTTTTTTGCGTTCATATCTGCGCAATAGCTCTTTTCTTTCCCATTCGCGACCTATCATAACATCACCTTCCCGTTTTATTCAGCCAAATCCGTAAAATTTTGTTCATTTTGGCTGATTTGATTGTATCATACGTGTCGGCAGATATCAACAATCACCTTGGATAAACAGATTGTATCGCAGAAATCATCGCATTAATCAAGCCAGCCAATTCCGAAAAAATGCAGGGCAAATGGCTGAATAAAACCCCTTTTTCAATATTCCCTTGCTAGGGAACATATCGCCGTATAGCAGCCAAACTAGTTCCTTAAGTTCGACCTTCTATAAAAGAAGTCCTGTTAGTATTTCTTAATCTCAATCTTATCCATCTGCTGAAGAATCGCCTCCCGGACGGTACCCATAAGATACGCCGGATTCAGCTGGCTCTTGGAATACTGCAGATAGGTTCCATTTGTCTTTTCCACAAGAAGCTTGGATTTTCCTCCAGCAGCCTTACAGGAGATGCCTGTCTCTTTGCAGACACTATTGAAGAATTGATAACCAGCATTGCTATCTTCCGTAATCACTGCATCGGGCGTGACTTTTTCTTCCGGAAGGCTTCTCCTGTAAATCCGGTAGAATTCATTGTAGCACTGCTTCAATCCACCATAACGACCACTCATCCGGATACCGTAAATCTCTGTCCCACTATATGGCAGATTCGGCAGTCCTTCCCGGCTGACGATGACATAATAATTATCCGTTTTCTGAATAGCTTCGGAAAATTCATCAGAGAAGATAAACGCATTCCCTTCATCGATGAAAACAATGCTCATGATTCATATGCTCTTGAATCATATCAATGAGCGTAGTTTTTCCGGTAGCGCTGTCTCCACGAATGATTGTCAGGTTTCTGCGAAGCTCAAAATCATAGCGAATTCGTTTGTTTTGAATAATGACTCTATGAATTCCTCTCATATGCCTGAAGCTCCTTATACATAGTCGACGGCAATATCCACAAGCTCCGTCATGGAATGAACGATCTGATCGTTATTCAAAATCCGGATCTCAAACGGGTCTTCTCCGAAATCCATGATATGACGAAGGTTGATCGTCCGGTCTTCATCCTCTGCGATTTTAAGGAGCCATTTTGCGCAGTTATCACCGCAAGTCGATGCATTGAACACCTTCCCCGGTTCAAATTTGACAAGAATCAGCGTTTTGACTCCTCCCGAAAGCCTAAGAGGCGGAATTTTGCCTAAAACAGGGCTGTCAATCACACCACTGTCAATCACAAAGGAATGGTCCACATCCTCAATCATCTCCTTCACAAAGGGATCGATGATCCACTCATCTTCATAATCATTTTTAAAGAATACAGCCGTATTGTAAATGGCCTCTTTCATATTCCCGAAGTAGATGTTGAGCATGACGGCACCCTCTCACTGAACACAACCTATGTATCCAATAAAAAAAAGGAGCCTGTGATCAAATAAAGATCGCAAGCTCCTCCTAACGACCGTCCCCGCCGGGAATCGAACCCAGAGCTAGCGCTTAGGAGCGGTCGGTCTATCCTGGCGTTTAAAGTCAGTTAAGAGCCGTTCTGCCGCTCTGTTGCTCGGTTTTTTCGAAGTTCGAATTCCGTTGTGTACACCTGAGATCCGCTTTTTTCATTAGAAATCCGCTCTGGATTTTAGCCAGATATTAGATTTTGCTAAAAAAGGCGTCGGTCGTTATTGGCGTTCTTTGATATGTATGGAACACGTTGGGCGGCGGAACCGACGAGGTCAAGATAGCAGAAAGAAACTTCTCTGAGATGAAAAAACGATCTGGAGATTGCTCACCAAATCGTTTCCTCTACACTCATTTACTTGTCCATCGCCTTGACCAACTGCTTCAGAAGGCCGGCCGTTTCCGGATTGCCCAGAAGCCTCATCAACGTATCCATATCAGAGGTTTTCTGTTCTTCCGGATCAGGATCCTTTGCCGGAGCCGCCGGATCGGCACCTTTCCCTTCGTAAAATGCATCCTCAAAGAGCTGTGCATTCTTCCGACGGTCATCATCCAGAATGTGAGAGTACACATCCGTGACCATCGACGTCTGGGTATGTCCGGAGTCTCCCTGAACAGCCTTGATATCGCCTCCGTTCAGCTTCAGCTTGTAAGTTATACTGGAATGGCGGAGACTGTGAAAGACTACTTTCGGAAGATCATGTTCCTCGATCAGCTTATTCAGAGAAGATTTGATCGTGGCCGGCTCAACAGGTAATCCGGTCGGCCCTGCCATCACGAGGTTATAATCCTGATACTCGCTTCCCAGTGCTTCTATGGTGAAGTCCTGCTCCTTCTTCCATTCGATCAGCATGTTTGCAACGGTCTTCGGAAGGAAGATTTTTCGGTTACTGCCTGCCGTCTTCGGTGTTTTCAGCACCAGTACCGTTGAAGTCCGGGACGTCTTTGCCGGAAATATCTGCATGACATCCTTATTCTCCAGAGACTGAAGCGCCGCCCTCGTCACACGCTGAAGCTCCTTGTTCACGGAAATGCAGGCGTAACCTGTATTGATGGCTTCATCCGATATATCCACACAGTCCCAGGTCAGCCCAAGCAGCTCGCCGATCCGGAGGGAACAGGCAAAGGCCAGGTTGATCGCCAGCCTCAGGCGCTTGTCCTCGCAAACTTCCGTGGCATGGAAAAGAGTCTCGGCTGTCCAGATTTCCCGCTCCTGCTTTTTGTGCTTCGGAACCGTCGCATGCAGACAGGGATTCTTCTCAAGAAGCTCCCATTTCACAGCCTGGCCGAAGCAGTTCCGCAGCAGCTTATGGACATCCCGGACCGTGCTCGTCCCAACAAACTCGTTCTTGGTCTTTCCGGTCACCGGGTTGTTGACGGGCTTCGTCTTCAGCAGCTGCTGATAGTACTTTTCCAGTACTCTGGGCGTAAGGTCCTTCAGCTTCATGTTTCCGATGAACGGCGAGATGTAATTTTTGATCAGGCCGACATTGGAACTGTATGTAGACATTGCCCAGGTGTTCTTCCCGTACAGAGCAACGTATTCCTTCAGGAGATCAGCCAGTGTACTGCACTGCGGGATCACGAACGTGCCAATCTGCTCCTTATACTCGATTTCCTTCTGCCGGGCTTTCGCCTCAGCCTGTGTCTTAAAGGTTTCCCATTTCTGCTTCCGGTTTCCCTTTGCATCGGTATACAGATACACGACGCAGAACCGGCCGCGGCGCTTAACGATTGATGCCATTTCTTTACTCCTTATCCTGCTTCATATATTCTTCGAGAAACATTTCAAAATCTCTCCGGGGGATCCGGGTCACCCTCTTGGCAACCTTCAATGCCGGAATTTTCCCCGACTGGATCCAGCGGTAAATGCGGTCCATGCTCACCTTTGCCATATAGGCAGCTTCGTCGATCGTCAGATACTCCGGATTCGAACTGTACCGGATTTCTCTTGGGCCCGAGTCTGTTTTCACTTTCTTCTTTACGAGCGTATCAGCGTAACTTTTATGTCTCCGGGGAACACCTTCCGGCTGGTCTTCGGGCTTCAGATATCGGGTCTGACTAGCGTACCACCGGTCAAAGCTTTCCCTAGTAATCCGTTTCCGGCCGGCAATGATGATCACTTCCAGCATTTCCTTACCCAGATCACTTTGAAGAATTCCGTAAACGACACTTCTGGGAACGTCCAGAAGTCTCGCCATATCCGGCATGCTCATGGAGCTTTCTTCAATTTCCTCATCCCTGCGGCGATCCTCATCATTGCGGAACCGGGTCTGACTGCTGTACCATCGTTCAAAATCCTCCCTACGGAACCGCTGCCGGAAATCGACCATCACCGGTTTGACACCGGCAGCTTTCATAATTTCATAGACATAGGATTCGGATACTCCGAGGATCCCGGCGATATCCCTTGCAGAATATGACTCCTGCTTCAGCAGTTCTCCCGGCGGTTCCCCTGTCACCTTTTGGTACTTAGCCTGATGTGCGTACCAGTTCTCAAAGCTCTCGATCACGACCCGCATCTTTCCGCCCACAAGGATGGTCTCGAAAAAACCTTTGTGGACCAACCAGTACGAATCGACCTTCTTCAGTCCAAGCAGGTTTCCCATCTCCCGGACCGACATGGTTGTTTTGGGGCGTCTGGTCATGCTTTCAACCTCCTGTATGTAAATGTAGCCAGGCCCTTCGGCCTGGCTACAGAGTAGCGGATCATCGCTCTGACTTTTAGGATGTCGATTCGATTAATTTCTGGGAATGACATCCTTGACAAGGTGTTCTAAAGTCAGCAGCTCTGTTTATCAAGCCACTCATCGAAGCTCTTGCGGGAGATGCGATAGCCGCTCCCTCCGAGTTTGATATAACGGAACTCATTCTTTTTGAGCAGGTCATAAACCGTTCGCCGGCCACACTCCAGGATCAGCATCAGGTCATCCACCGTATAACAGCGCTTTTCCGGCATCTCCGGAGCCGCTCCTTCCGGGAAATCATATTCAACACAAGCTTCTATCATTATTATTTCCTCCGCATTATGACCAACAGGTCAGCAAATCAATTTATGGATAAATTTATAGGTTGTATTTGTCGGTATATTGTGTTATAGTTTCATCACCAAGGAGGTGTTTCAAATGAAAATCGATTCCAACACCGTTGTTACTATGTCAGAAGCCAATAAGAATTTCTCACGCGTCGCACGGCTGGTCGATCAGTATGGCAGTGCGGTTGTATTTAAGAACAGTGTCCCCCGATATCTGGTACTTGATTTTGCGGCAGCAGATAAGCTGCAAATGGCATCTGATCAGGATGTTCTTTCTTCCGCTGCAGCTCTGATGGATCAATTTGATGATGCTTTTAAGGAGCTGGCAAAATGATACGTTTATCCCGCGAGCAAATTCTGATGCTTCATCATCAGCTGATCGAGCGCTATGGCGGATCACACGGTATTCGGGATGAAGGAATGCTTGATTCCGCCTTGAGCGCTCCTTTCCAGTCTTTCGGAGAGACTGATTTCTATCCCACCACACAGGAAAAGGCGGTCCGACTGGCATACGGTCTTGTTATGAATCACCCATTTCATGATGGGAATAAGCGCATCGGCGCCCTTGCCATGTTAACTATGCTGGACTTAAACCACATCTCCCTTAAAACAAACAGTGCCGAGTTAACAGAGGTTTTTCTTCAACTGGCTTCAGGTGTACTGAAGGAAAAAGACTTATTAGCGTGGGTACTGTCAAAAATGCAGTGATTATTTTGTACAACAGTCAGCTTATTTCGCTGGCTGTTGCTTTTTCACGGGGCCTCCACGCTCTCCGGGATCTCCATCCCGAGGCTCTCCCGTATCGCGTCTTCCACCTTCATCATCTGTTCACGTGTAAGCTTCCCGATGAACCTCTGAACTCTGCTTTTATCGATCGTCTTGATCTGCTCCAGGGAAACCATCGACGGCTCCGCCAGTCCCCGCACTCTCTCGAAATAGCAGTGCGTCGGCATGTTCAGCTTCTTCAGCTTCGTTGTGATTGGCGCAACGATCAGGGTCGGACAATAGTAATTGCCGTCATTGTTCTGCAGGACCAGAACCGGTCTTGTGCCTCCCTGTTCGGAACCCTTGAAGGGATTCAGGTTTGCGAGGTAGATATCCCCACGCCTGTAGATCCAGTCCTCACTCCGGCAGGGATCTCTGCGTCCCTCGCGGTCTGTCTTCTTATCCAGCATTCGCAGCCTCCTTAAAACTTCAGCGGCAGGTTCAGCCTCTGACTGGAGCCGTTGTAGATATCCAGAACCTGGTAAAGATACTTCTTACTCCCTGCCATGCTGTTTCCCATCGCATAACCTTTGCGGTAAATGGTGATCGGGTCGCACTTCCTGCATCTGCGGACCAGGCGCTTTCTGTCGAACTCCCCGTCGTAGAGATCCACGAACTCACACATGGCACCGACGGCTTCGGAGCGGAGAGAGTCGGGATCACCTCCCCAGGCTTCCAGAAGGATGCGGAGAGCATCCGTATATTTCTCAGCCCCGATCCTGCGGAACTCCTTGAAAGCGGTGGATACACAGGCCAGTCGGTTTCTTGCCCGTCTCTGACTGTAGTCGATTCTGGCCCCGGCAGCCTCTGTGGCTTTGATGAAGCTGCAGGCCAGCTCGTCTTCGGCAAATACCAGGGCACGGATCCTTGCCCCGGCTCCCAAGTCTGCGGAGAAACCGGTCTGCTCGGCAAAGAGCCTTGCTTCTTCCTTCTCCGTCAGTCCGTAGTAGACCTTGCAGAGGATCATCAACGGTTTCCCGCCGTTGCGCTCGACCCTGGCGGCAATCGTGTGCTGTCCGTCAAAGACGTAATAGCGACCATCCCGGTAGCTCACCTTCGGCTCGTTGGCGACGCGCTCATCGAACTGTTTCACAATCTTGTGAACACGGTCTGTATTCAGTTCCCGCTGGTAGGTATTGCGGGGGATCTCCAGCTGAGTGCTTTCGATTCTCAGCTCTTTGTATTTCTTATCGTTAAACTGCATCACGTTTCTTTCCTCCTCGGTATAGTTTCAAATATGCTCTTCCTTTTTCAACGAGTACCTGTATCTGACGCCGGCACTCCGTATCATTTGCTTCGTCACGGTGTTCGCTCAGGCAGAAATCCCATCGGAAGATCATGGTGTCCAGTGCTTCAGTGAGTTCTTCAATAATGAACTCTGTCGGCATCCTATGTTCCGGATGGTCAGCATCACTTGCCATGGCTGCGGAGATCTGACGGATCGAAGCCTTGGAAGGGATATAAGGTGTCGTTTCTTCTTCAGAATCATCCTCCCGATCCACATCCTCATGATCCTCATCCGGATCAAGAACTTCCGGAAGCGGTTGTCCCCGCGCCGCCGCTTTCGGCTTTCGCAGGTTTTCAACCAGTTCCTTACGTTCATCGGGTGCAGCTCGGGCGATAGCTGCCACATCGGAGTCCGTGGTTTTCAGTGTCCCCGAAAAAACTTCCTGCTTGATGCCCGGAGAAACTTCCTCAGCAGCATCCAAGCCTTTGGCAAACTCCTCAGCGCGTCGAACATATCGCTCTCCCTTACCAATTTCTTTTGCGATCTGGGCGCTTGTTCTGTCTGACCGCAGTGGGTCATTTTGACCCATTGCGGTAAAACGTCCGTTATCGTCATGTCCGTTATCGCGCTTGCCACCCAACATGGCTTTTTCAGCTTCATACTGTTTCCCAACCAGGTATTTCTTCTGCGCCGTGGTCAAGTTCCTGCGTCCAAGCTGATTCTTGCAGATCCAGGCAATCACTTCGTACCGATCCGAAAATTCCTTCTCATGAGTCTGGAAGGGAATCTCTGGATGCATCTGCAGGATTCGAAAACGATTATGTCCGTCTACGATCACTCCATTCCAGACGATCAGCGGATTGATTACCACGCCGTCTGCCAGGATGTTAGATTCCAGCTGATCGAATTCCTCTTTGGTAAGAGGAGGGATCTTGTCAGCGAACTCCTGATCAATCATCAGGTCCATCTCTATGTCCTCCTTCTTGTCGGCGGCTTTCGGGTACCGCCTATGTAAAGCGGGCCTGTCCGGTACTTGGCTGGTCAGCCCGCTGTCTTTTCAATGTGTTATGGTCCTTCCGTATTTGTCCTCGGCATCCCCGGAAGCAGCGAAGCGATTGCCTCGCCGGGAAATCATTCAGGCGTCCGGCAGCTTACCGGATCCATGGGCCTTTCACCCCTCCGTGGTTCTCACCGAGCCGCATGGGCCTTTGCCCAGACGGAAGTCTCATTATTCTGTGATGCCTCGTAGCTGTATGCCGGAAGCTGTCCGGCACTTACAGGCCGGTTCCCGCTCATGTCCCGAAAGACCGTCATGGCGTTCACCGCTGCTGTGGCTCTTCATCACAGGTTCGTACCTGAAGAATGTCTATTCAGTTGTAAAGGTGCATCCTGATTTCTCAGCTCGTAACAACTCGGTTGTTACGAGTAAAATTCTATGTAAAAATGGACGTTTCTACAGGGATGCGGGACGACCCATTTTGCCCTAAAACAGGCCTTTATACGACCCCTTCGCTTATTTCAGATCTTTCATGAGCCCTGCCAGGATATTCTGAGCGGCTGAAAGCTGCTTCTGAATGTGCAGCGTCTCAAAGGATCTGCCTGTCAGAAGGTAATCGGTGCTGACATCAAAGAAAGCGCTGATATCCAGCAGAAGAGAAATGGAGCATCCGTGGTTCCCGTTCTCGATCTTTTTATAATGCTCATAGCTGACATTCAGCTCATCAGCCATCTGCTGTAGCGTATATCCGTTCTCCTTACGAAGAGCCTTCACTCTCTGTCCAAATTCCATCTGGTTGAAAAACATTTTCTGTCCTTTCCGCAGAGCAGGAGAAGACTTCGTCTCCGTACGAAGCGGACAGGTATGCAGTTCCCATAAGCAGAGCAAAAGAAAAGCACCGTCGAAATCGAATCTTGGAACAGGGTATGGTTATCCCTTGTTCTGATTCGGCTTCGTACGGTGCTTGGTAGTTTCTCAGTCCCGGCTTCACCCGGGTGCTGCTCCGCTTGCTCGATTAAAAGTCGTTTGCGTTATTCAGTTATATGTGTTCGCCTTTTACTGTGCCGTAACAGCGTTTTGAACTGTCGCAAACTTTGCGACAGTTGACTGCTCCAGTTCTTCTTTTAAAGCTTTTCCAATATGCTTGCCGGTGTTCTTCATATCTTTCATCTCTCCAGTAAGCTCCGTTATGGTTCAAATTTGACCCACAACGATCTGAAAATAAAGTTAGTCGCTTATAGGATACTGTCTGTGAAATAACCTGCAGGTTCAAGAAGCCTGAAAGAGTTCACCAGGTATGCATATGCCGCTGGATCTGCATTACGAATATACGAGATCTTCTTTGCCCCCTTCATATGAAGAGTAACATCTCTGTAAGGCTCCACTTCAGCAATCCTTTGAATGTCAGTCTGCTCAGTAAGTATGCAGGTTGCAAGATACATGACCTCGCATGCCATGATCCCGGCGTTCTCTCCATTGATCCTTCCATGGAATACATGACCCTGAATTGCATTAATTCCCGCCAGGAAGCTCTGGTAGTCATCCGGCCGGATCCCTCTACGCCCCATAATACAAATGCAGCTTTGTATGGTATCTAAGAGGACGTCTGAAACTGAACAGTCAAGGCCGCGATAGCCCATTTCAATCTGCACTACCTCACGATAAACAGACGAAACCGTTTGGAAGTCGTCCATCTCCCGGAAAAGCGTCCAGCAGTCAAACATCTGCTTAATGATTTCCAACTCTTTATCCTTGCCAAAGGGAATACCTGTTGTACGTGGTGCGAACGCTGTCAGCTTATCACCCAAAATGCAGTTTTTATCAGGGACCGTGACAAGAAGATCATTCCCTTCACTCATCAGCAGGCTGCTATGAATTGGCTTCTCAACGACCGATTTATACGGGTTGCGCTCAAAAACCACGTCCAAAAGTATGTTGATCTCTTTTCCGGTCCGCGGAGACTGGAAATGAAATCTAAAATGCCGTTTTTCGATATCGTTGCTGCCCTTTCGGACATTTTCCTCGACACTTAGAAACGGGAAAATCTTTCCTGCGCGTTGAATATAATCGTCTACATCCGTTCCCGGTTCCACAATGATATCAATGTCCGTGCTTAATCGTCGTGGCTCATCGAGCAAAAGAAGCAGGGAAGTTCCACCCTTGAAAATAAACGGAAGACCTACACTCCGGATTGCTTCCAGCAAGCCGAATGCGAAAACAGTTCTTTCCAGAATCGAAGGGTCAGCGCCGGTTTCTTTCCACAGATCATAGATATGTTGTTCTGTATAGTTCTCACGTGTCAGCATCGCCGTTCCTCCTAATTAAGGTCTGCATCAAGAACATGAGCTATTTCCATTTCTCTGTTCCTGCGTCTTGCATACCGGAGCATACTTGTGCGGTCTACCCTGTACTTATCGAATGCCTGTTCTACAATGAATGGATATTCTGCTCTGCTGAATGTACCCTTGATCAGCTTATCGCAATAGATATCTACCAGCATTTTTTCCATCGTGATTTTATGTGGGTCTGATGCATGCATCGGCGCTTCGGATACCAGGTCGGTTACCACGATCGTATCCTTGGACCAATACAAATCAAAATCCTTTTTAGCCGGCTTCAGCATAACGTTGCGATAGCCGTCTTCCTGCAAATAGCGAAAGACATAGGATGCGATATCCTTTTCCGCCTGGATAAATATTGTATTCTGTGCCACCAAATGGTTCAGAAATTCGTTCATCAGAACAGTCTCAAAAACCGTAAACGCTATATATGGATATTTCTCAGCGATCCTGGCCATCACTGCTGATGCCGTCTCTGAATAATCCGGCGAATAGACAGGCCTGGCTTTTCCGGTGGATATCATATACTGGTCATATCCAGTTCTGACAATCTCTCCCGACTTTAACATTTCTCCTAATTTCCACTGGCAGGAATTGCTGCTGTATTCCGGAGAAGCCTCCTGAAGCAGTGAGATCATCTGTTGTCTGGAGTAAACCTTATTTGTTGTGATACCCGATTCAATGTCTTCATTATGAAACACTGCCTTCACCCCTTGTATACATATTGGCAGTTATCAGAATATTTGCCGATATATATACTACCACCGATCAGCCACCCAGTCAATATATATCGGCAATTATTTATAATTTTGCCGATGTGTATTTCCAATCCTTATCCTTTCTCGCAGTCGCTTTATCGATCGTAATTCTATGAATGCTGTCGATGCCTGCCAGAATTCCATCCTTTATGAGCTTTCCCAGGCTCACCGGCGTATAGCCACAGACATTGGCTGCAAGGTTCAGATGCTCGCAGCCGTCTGCATAATCTTCGATCCCAGAATGGTCGTGCCCGTGGATATTCAAACACCATGGCAGCCCAGAAACCGGCTCATGGGAGAGCAGAATCTTCTCCGCGATAAACAGCGGTCCGTCGTAGATCTCATCAAAAATGTCTTTATAGTCTTTCTTCCGGTCATGGTTGCCCAGTATCAGCACTTTATGACCGGCCTTAATCTGAGCGGCAAACTCCCTGCTTCCGACATCCCCAAGACAGATAAAGGTATCGTTCTTTTTTACCAGACCGTTGATGATACTGACCTGTTCTTCGGGAGAGATCCAGTCCGGATCCATCAGTTTGCAGTCACTGTCTGCAAAATGAGTATCTGAAAGCAGGTAAACGGATCCCTTTTCTGACCAGTGCTGAAAGATCGGATATAATGTCTTAATCATCTTCTGATTTCTCCATTTCCCTGTCCTTATCGAATGCCTTTATAATCCCAGTTATCTGTGTCCAGCACCAGAAATTCCTGCGTTCCGATCGGCTTCCCGTCCCGATAGGTAGAGAACACATCGCAGGATATCAAGTTCCCCTTCCTCGTGATTCCCTCTACCGGTGTGTGTCCCACCACCTGCAGCAGCTTGCGGGGCTTGTACATCTTTCCGCCGTAATGCTGCGGACGGTACCAGAGAGGAGAGGCATCCTGCCAGAGTTCCCCGGCTCCAAAGCCATTGATCGTTTCGATTACCGCATCAATGTTGTTGTAATACTTCGCCGGCACATATTGCCTGACAAACTCGTCCGTCAGGCCGCCGTGACAGAAGAGCACATTGTCGATCCGGTGCAGGAAGGCCAGCTGCTTTTCATCCGGCAAAGCTTCCTGCAGTTTCCGGAGCTTTTCACAGACAGTCCACGGCGCTATCTTTGAATATCCGGTCTCCCTCTGGTTCCAGGGATAGCAGATATCATGATTGCCGTAGCACCAGAGCGTCTCAGGGAAATCCTTCGCGAACTGAATGGCAGCGTCGAATGTCTGAACGTACAGATCCAGATTGAATTCCTGCCTCCAGTCGTCCGGGATATCCATGAGGCAGACAGCCCCGCCGGCGATACCGTCTTTCAATAATTCCGCTGCCCGGTTAAACATCCATGGCTTCAGATGGATGTCCGGGATCACCAATACCTTCACATCATTTCCTCCGATTCAGCCTTCCTCATTCTTCAGCAGATACTTATTGCTGACCACCTTCATAGAAAGCGCAGCGCTGATCAGCTCGCAATAGACAGGCTCTGTCGGCCGGATGACGATGCCTTCCTTCTTGCCGCCCTTCGGGTAATTCCCATCCGCCCGTTCCAACAGAGCCTCTACTGTCGGATATTTCGCCGGAAGGTCCACGTCAACTTCTTCAATCGGGACTGTTTCAAGCTGCAGCTTTTTGCAGATCCCCAGCATCCGGTTGAGGCCTACACGTTTTCCGTTTTCCCGGACCGTAAATACAAACCACTCCGGTTTGGTCAGCTTCAGCCGGTTCTTCTGGATGCCCGGTGCACACAGTTCTCCCTGGATGGTAAAGGCAGACAGATGGTTTTCTGCCGCAAATGCTTCCATCTTCGCCCTGAGCCCCATTGCTTTTATCAGCTCATAGAACGGGCTGTTTCCGTCATCCTTATATTCGTAATTATGGCCGGTCACATGGAATCCGTTTTCATCAATTCCGACCGAATGGGACGATCCATCCATCTTGGTGCTGATGTAGTATTCGAGCCCTGCGAATGCCTGGATCAGATCCGGCTCTGCCTGCACTCTGGTCTCATCCGTATGCGGGATATCGTAGGGAAGCGTGCCGATCATGGTTCCGCCGGTGCTGATACGCTCCTCGATTTCCCATTTCCTGACACCGAGGATCTCCGTCACATCCATCCCCAATTCCGCTTCCTCAGGGATCTCCGGGAACATACCGACAGGCAGAAGCAGTCCCTGGGAGATCTGTCCCCGGAACTTCATGGTCCGAAGGCGGAAGCCTTCCCCCATAATGTCTGTCTTCCGATAGCTGGATGCCCGCATAAACTCAAACTCCTCACGAACCGGCAGGAAACTGTCCACTTCAAAGTAGACCGCCAGATCCATGGGCTGGAACTGCCCCTTGTTGACGACGCACTGCCATCCCAGCACATGCGCCAGTTCGATCCTGTCAGCGCCCTCGATCGGCTCTATCTGCCAGATGCGCTGAATACTTGCTAATTTTCTCATTCTGATCTTCTCCATAAATAAATCCCCGGTACAATCGCAGTGGTTCTGCGATATGCCGGGGAAATGCGTTTTTAAGCCGTATCCGTTTCTTCAGGATGCAGGAGCTCTGCTAAGCAGCCATGTATTCCTGCATCATTCTGTAGTAAGAAAGAAGCCTGCACGGATGTGTGCCCGCCTCTTTGATCGGATGATAACTTCGGTCTCCAACGACCAGCATATCCATCGGCACCTGGAATAATTCACTTAATGCATAAAGGTTGTCGATCGTCGGCATGCTCTTACCGTCAAACCAGTGATAGACTGACTGTACGCACCCCAGGGAAAGGAACCTCTGTACATCGTGTACAGACAGTCCCCGCAGTTCCATGATCCTTCGGATCTGCTTTCCTGTTTTTTCTCTGTCAATGATCGGAGTCATGACGTTCACTTCCTTCTCTCATGGGGCTATGCCTGGAATATTCCTCAGTCCATTATAACCGTCACCATACCGTCTGTCATTGAACCTGTAGTTCAATTTTCCGCGTAGTTACGCCATTTTCCGGATCGGATGACGGATCACGGTCTTCAGCTTTTCCGGTGCCACCTTCCTGGCGTCGCTCCGGTAAATCTCATGGTGACGCCGTGTGTCGGAGATGCTCCTTATCCGGGATCGTGCGCGTCAGGCGTTTGCCGCCGCAAGCTGCATTCCAGCCTGTTTCAGCTGGTCCATCCGGATCACCGGGACCCTGACCATCTTCCGGAAGCTCAGGTCCTGCGTTGAGTTCCCGCAGTACTCGCATTCCATCCATCCTTCCGTTTCCTCCAGATACAGGCTGCGATTGATCCTGCCGCAGATCGGGCAGACAACATCATAAGTCATTGTAATCAGCACCTCCTCCATTTACATCGGTGTCCCGACTTCGATAAGGTTTCCATCAGGATCATAAAACCGGACTACTTTCTGTCCCCAGGTATGTGTCATCAGACGGTTGACGTACACCGTGTCCGGATAAAGATCCTCAAGCCTGCGAACGAAACCTTCCAGGTCTCTTTCCTCAAAGTACAGTTCGCAGGAATTGCTTTCCGGAATGATATCCTTTCCGAGAAAGTCTTTCCAGATTGTTTCATCCTGCAGAACCAGTCCTTCTGTCAGGATCATATTG
Organism: Lachnospiraceae bacterium; assembly: GCA_017480565.1. Lineage (GTDB taxonomy): Bacteria > Bacillota > Clostridia > Lachnospirales > Lachnospiraceae > RGIG1588. The sequence continues at coordinate 107,823 of JAFVAL010000056.1, forward strand.
CCGTCGTTATCCAGGACCATCTCCAGACCGAACAGGTCGTGATAGTATTTGCGGGATCTCTCGATATCCTTTACGACGATCAAAACATTCTTCAGCTTCATCTGTTTCTCCTCTTCAAGGTTCTTCCCAGTCTCTCCGGAAGATGTCTCCCGGCGACTCGATTTTCAGGATGTCATCCATCGGGATCCGCATCCCATCCACCAGGATTGTTTTTGTCACTTCGGCATCCACGTTGAGGCAGATGCCGGTAATCGTTTTGTACTGGCCCTGCGAGCCATAAGCCTCACTGTTCACATCGCTGCAGGCTTCGTAATAAGTGACCGTCACCTGTACGCGGTTGGCTCTGGCCATCCGGCTGTTAAAGGTCAGGTTGCGGAGGATGTTGAATCTCCGGTCCAGTTCCTCCTGATCCTCCGGGCTCAAGCCTGCCTTGTCTGTATAGATCTCATTCTTCATGAGGATCGCAAAGTCAAAGCCCCGCAATGCGTCAAAAGGAGCGAAGAGTTTCGCCCGCTTTCCGGGAGGCATTTCCGGATGCCGGATCCGGAAAGAATCATAGCGGTCATGCCTGGGCTTTCCTTTCAGGAACACATCCCGGTATTTAAAGCCCGCTGGCATTGGCATCACTCCAATTGCATACATCTCATGCACCTCCTCTCACCGGCAGAAGAGGGCACTTAATAAAAGCTAGGCCTTATGCCCGCCTATCTGCTGGTTTCTCTCCAATGTTGTCGCCCCTTCCAGCATGTTCATGCCTTTGAAGACGGCGTTTGCTCCGAACCTCCGCCGGACCTCCAACATTGCTGCCGTGAGCCTCCGGTCTCTTTCCAGAGCTTCATAATCCACAAACATGTTCATCTGATACATTCCCATGTCCTCCGCCACATCCATGGCGCAGACGCCAAGGCGGCGGTAGAGGAGCCGGTGATCTGTTTTCTCATCAAACTGCCGTACCATCGGCTCTTCGATGAGCTGCAGGTTGTTGGTAAGAGTCCCCAGCCTCACGGTTCCGTTACTATGCTTCGGGTGGAGCCTTCCGTAAAAGTCGAGGGAGACCGGACCGTCATAGTAAGGACAGGCTTCCATGCTTTTGTAGTCGTAGGATACCCACCATGTGCAGGCTTTCGTCACCAGATTCTTCGCAAACATGTCGTTCACGAGGACATCAATCATCTCTTTAAAGACAAGCCTGGCTTCCTGGTACTTATAAGGCCTCGGCAGAACCTGGCCATTACTTAAGGAGTGGCCTTCACTCCGGTAGTTCTTGATATCCGCCATGGTGACCGGCTCGATGCCCCAGGCGTGGTCGATCAGGATCTCCCCGTCGATACCGAAGGTTTTATAAAAGTACTCCTCGTCCCACTGGGTCCGCTGAGCGACTTCTCCCATCGTATACATGCAGGCGTTATAGAGCCTTCTTGCCTTGCCCGGTCCGATCTGCCAGAAATCCGTGAGCGGCCGGTGGTCCCAGAGCAGGTACTTGTAACTGTCCTCGTTCAGCTCCGCGATCCGGACACCGTCCTTATCCGCAGGCTGCTTCTTCGCCACGATGTCCATAGCGACCTTCGCCAGGTATAGGTTCGTCCCAATTCCAACCGTCGCGGTAATACCGGTGGTCTTTAAAACCTCTCGGATCATGGTCATCGCCATGACGTGAGCCGGATTCGTGCCAGTCCGCTTTGCTTCCTCCAGATACATGTGGAGGTATCCGGTCACATCGATAAAGCACTCATCGATGGAGTAGACATGCACATCCTCCGGGGCAACGTAGTGCAGATAGATCCCATAAATCTTCGCGGAGATCCGCTCGTATTCCGCCATCCTCGGCACAGCAATGATGTACTCCACTTTGGTATGATGCTGTGCTTCGTACATCCGAATCGCCTGCTTTGCTTCAAAGAGCCTGGGTCTTGACGGCACCCCCATCGCTTTCAGCGACGGCGAAACAGCCAGGCAGATGGTCTGGTCGGACCGGGAGGGATCCGCTACCAGCAGGTTTGCCTGCAGCGGGTCCAATCCACGGTAGACACATTCAACAGAGGCGTAATAGGATTTCATGTCAATACAGATATATGTCCTGTCCATGGCCTCACTTCCTATCTTTTGTTTCTCCGGACACATTCAGTCAGACGTCTCTGATAGGTATCCAGACGCTTCATCCGGCGGAAGTACGCCGGATCCAGCGGTCCTGTAAACTTGCATTTGTGGCACTTGGCAAAGACGATATCTGTCTGTGTGACCGGAATGATCTGCACCAGGAAGCCGCATATCGGGCAGTGCATTTCCCTGGTCTTAA
>JAFVAL010000006.1 GCA_017480565.1 Lachnospiraceae bacterium
ACCCAAAGATCCGGAGAAGTTCAAACATGTAGATGAGTTGCTGAAGTTGATGTCTGTTTTGACGCACGATGACAGATTTGTCGAAGTGCTGAATCAGGAAGGAGGGAAGCCTGAGAATATGTGTGAAGTGTTAGACTACGTAGAAGCCAAGGGGCGAGCCCAAGGGCTGGCAGAAGGAAGACAGGAAGGTATGCTAACGGTCTTGTCCGGTCTTGTGAAGGATGGAGTCATTACAGCTTCAGAAGCTGCGAAGCGCGCGAATCTGTCTCAGACGGAGTTCCTGAAGAGAACGAAGACATCTGAAGAGTAGTAGTTAATTGAATGACTATGAGAGGACGCGTTTTCCTACGATAGAAAGAGACGAGGCTGTCGCGATAAATATCAGCGGCAGCCTTTTTCACTGCAGACATAAAAGTGGACCCTACCTAATCCACTCCTGTGCTTTTTCCACAATCCAGTCCGCGATCTGATCGATCCCTTCCCCGGTTTTCGCAGAGGCAAAGATGATGTCGATGTCAGGATTTCTCATTTTCGCATACGCAACGACCTTCTCCCGGTCAAAATCGAAATACGATGCGACATCGATCTTGTTGACGATCAGCAAACTGCAGGTCTCGTACATCAACGGGTACTTCAGAGGCTTATCATGCCCCTCAGGCACGGAAAGAATCGTGATATTCTTGCCCGCGCCTGCGTCAAACTCCGCCGGGCACACCAGGTTGCCGACATTTTCCAGAACAACCACGTCCAGATCCTCGGTCCCGAACTCTCGAAGGCCTTGTCTGGTCATGTCTGCGTCCAGATGACACATCCCACCGGTATGAATCTGAATGGCCGGGACCCCCGCAGCCAGCATGGTCTCTGCATCCACTGCAGAATCGATGTCCGCTTCCATCACGCCAAGGCGCACGCGTCCTGCTAGCGCTTTGGAGACCGCAAGCAAGGTTGTCGTCTTGCCTGCGCCAGGAGAAGACATCAGATTGATTAAAAATGTCTTGCTCTGTCTGCACTCTTCCCGCAGCTTGTCCGCATCGCGGTCATTGTCTTCGAAAATGCTTCTCTTTACCTCGATGATTCTCACTTCATCCATCTGATCCACCCTCATTTATTTGAAAATCGTACCCAGAATGCTTCTGAACAACGATGCGCCGATGTTGCCGCCCATCGTCTTGCCGAACTTTCCTCCGATCGCACCGCCGACCGTCTTTCCGACCTCACGCCCGACCGTTCCTGCCGCAGACGACGCTGTCGCCTTCACCGCGCTGTTGACTTTTTTCTTCTTTGCAGCTGCCTCTTTTTCTGCTTGTTTTTGTGCCGCCAGGGCTTCCTTTTCGGCCTGTTTTTGTGCAGCAGCCTCTTCCTTCGCTTTCTGCGCTTCCCTCGCGGCTTCTTCCTTCGCCTTCTGCGCCTCTTTGGCAGCCTCTTCTGCCTCCAGCTTTTCCTTCTGATTCAACCTCTCCAGGAACTCGTACGCAGAATCCCGGTCAAACATGTCTTTATACTTCAGGCTCAGGTTGTCGATGGTCAGATGCGCCCGCCTCTCTTCATTTGAAATCGGTGCCATAAAGCTCTGCGGCGGCAGAATCTTACTTCTTTTGACCACCGTTGGGATTCCCTCGGCATCCAGCACCGAGATCAGTGCTTCACCGACTCCCAGCTGCTGCAGCACGGTAAATGTATCGAACTCTGGATTGGCTCTAAAGGAACCGGCAGCAGCCTTCACCGCTCTCTCCTCTGAAGGCGTATACGCATGCAGTGCGTGCTGAATCTTGTTGCCCAGCTGTGCCAGAATCTCGTCCGGCACATCCTTTGGGCTCTGCGTGATAAAATACACGCCCACGCCCTTGGAGCGGATCAGTTTCACAACTTGCTCAATCTTATCCTTGAGCGCTTTAGAAATATTCTTAAAGAGCAAATGTGCTTCATCAAAGAAGAAGACCATGCGCGGTTTCTCCAGATCACCGACTTCCGGAAGCACGTCAAAAAGCGTCGACAACATCCAAAGCAGGAAGGTCGAGTAAAGCGTCGTATCCTTGACAAGCTCCGTACTGTCGAGAATGTTGATCATGCCACGGCCATTGGCATCTGTCGTAAACCAATCCGAGATTGCAAGTGCAGGCTCCGCAAAAAAGATCTCTCCGCCATTTGCCTCCAGTGCAACGACCTTTCGCAGGATCGCTCCGATACTCTGCTTTGCCATGTTGCCGTAGCGGTTGGAATACTCTGCAGAGCGCTCGCTCACATACGAGAGCATTGCCCGCAGGTCCTTCGTATCGATCAAAAGCAGATCTTCATCGTCTGCAATCTTAAAGACGATCGTCATGATATCGGTCTGGGTCGCATTCAGATCCATCAGCTTGGATAGCAGGACCGGGCCCATCTCCGTGATCGTCGTGCGGGTAGGGATGCCCATTTGCCCGTAGATGTTCCAGAATCTGGAGGGATAGGATTTGTAAGAAAACCCGCATTCTGCAAGTCCGAAATTACGGATTCTCTCCTGCATCTTCTCACTGTCTTCCCCTGGTTTGATCATGCCGGATAAGTCGCCCTTGATATCTGCAAGAAAGACCGGAACGCCTGCATCCGAAAAGGACTCCGCAAGCACCTTTAATGTTGTCGTTTTACCGGTACCGGTGGCACCTGCAATTAAGCCGTGGCGATTCGCCATCTTCGGCTCAATAAAAATCTTCTCATCTCCGGATACACCGATCCACAATTTATCGTCATAATACATCGCTTTTCTCCCAATCCTTCCTGAATGATCCAATGTCCTTATAGTTCAGCTGCTTCTGTGCAGCAAATGTTTTCCTTCGCGTCCACTTCGAACCAGAAGGTCACGCCATCCTCCGTGTTATACACACCGTACTCCTGGTGCAGCGCTTCCATCGTCGCCCGCACAATCGAAAGGCCAATGCCGCTCCCGCCGTACTCGCGAGTTCGCGCCTTGTCCACCTTATAAAACTTATCCCAAATGCGTCCCAGATCCTCTTCAGGGATCGGATTGCCCTCGTTAAAGACATTGACGCGAACGGTCTCTTCCTTCTCCTCCAGCACAATCTCAATCTTACCGTTCTTCTTAACGTGATTGAGTGCATTTGTCAGATAGTTGGTGAAAACTTCCTCGATCATAAACTCATCCGCCCAGACCATGATCGGCTCTTGCCTGGTAAAGACCACCATCGCATCCTTTTGCCGCACCAGGATCTGATTGGAGGATAAAATGGTGCGGATCAGGCTCACAAGATCGAACCTTTCAAAGCTGATCTGATCCGTTCCGAACTCCATCTGGTTGAGCGTAATCAGCTTTTTCACCATCGAATTCATCTTCGCAGCTTCATCGATGATGACGTCACAGTAGAATTCACGGCTCTCTTCGTCCGTGTTAATGTTATCCTTTAAGCCCTCCGCATAGCCCTGAATCAAGGCGATCGGGGTCTTTAATTCGTGCGAGACATTGGATAAAAACTCCGTACGCATCGAATCCACCTCAGACCTGCGCTCAATATCTCGCTCGAGCTCGTTGTTCGCGCCTTTCAGCTCTGAAATCGTGCTCTCCAGGGTCTGTGAAAGCGTATTGATGCTGTGCCCCAGGCGGTCTACTTCTGTGCCGGTGTCCCCTTCATATTTCACATCGAAATCCAGTTCCGACATCTTCTCCGCAATCTGTGTAATCTCCACAAGCGGCTTCGTGATGCGCTTGCTCAGAAAATACATCAAGATCGCACTCACGACCACCGCAACCACACCGATCTCCGCAAGCAGCTTATTAAAGACAGACACCGTATCCGTCACACTCTCGTAGTTGCTGCGGATGAGTACCATGGAATCCTCATCCAAGGCGCCGAAAAGCTCCAGGTACTGGGATTCCGTCCGCTTATCCTGCACCAGATAGATGCCGTAGGATTCATTTTGCAAAATAATCTCGCGGTCGCTAAACGGCATCACCTTATCCCCGGCATTGCGCTCCAGATCCGTCTGCGAGTACCCCAGATACTCCACCAGATACCCCGCCACGCGCTGGAAAAGCTGCTGTCTCTCCATTCGCGTCATCGTCGGATAAAGATTGACCAAAAAGTACGTAGAACCGTTCTGGTACACATCAAAGATGTAGGGGCTGACATCCTCGCTCGTGGCTAATTTCTCAAGCGCCAAAGCCGCTTCCTCGTCTTCCAGGGACTCATAAACCGCCGTAATCTCTGAATAAACCTTCAGAATACTGTTGCGCTTTAACTTCTGGTAAACCCTCTCCGAAAGCGTCAGATTCACGATCCAACAAACCAAAAGGGTCCCTAAGATGGAAAGACATAAAATCAGCACCAGCTGATGCTGAATGGAATGAACCAAATGCTTTTTCTGCCTCTTTACCATCGTAGGAAACCCTCCGTCAATTGCTTCTTACTCTGCCCGCAAGCAGGCCTTCCACTTTACTCTCTTGGCACTTCAAACTTATATCCCATGCCCCAGATCGTCTTAATATAATCTCCTTTATCTCCGAGCTTGCTTCTAAGCTTCTTCACATGCGTATCGATCGTACGCGCATCGCCGAAATAATCATAGTTCCAAACATTGTTTAAAATCCGCTCTCTGGAAAGCGCCACGCCTTGATTCATCACGAAATAATTGAGCAGTTCAAACTCTTTAAAGCTCAAATCGATCGGTGTCCCGGAGATCGTCACCTGATGGGCAGACTTATCCAGCACAATATCACCGGCAATCAGGACATCGTCCCCCTGCGCGTTGGTTCTGCGAAGGATGGCCTCCACCCGTGCGACCAGGATCTTCGGGCTAAATGGCTTCGAGATGTACTCATCCACCCCGAGATCAAAGCCCTGCAGCTCATCCTGCTCGCTGCTTCTGGCGGTGAGCATCACGATCGGAACCTTCGAATATTCCCGAATCTCGCGACACACTTCCCAGCCGTCCATCTCTGGCATCATCACATCCAGGATCACCAGCGCGATATCCTTTGTCTCAAAGAAAATATCAAGCGCCCTCGCCCCGTTCTCCGCCTCGATCACTTCATAATCGCTCTTGGTCAGGAAATCCTTCACAAGCTTGCGCATTCTGCTCTCATCATCTACCACTAATATCTTCAAACGATCCATATTAACCCCGTTCTCAGCCTGAAAGACTTAAAAGTCATCACATGTATCCACAATCAACGTCACTACTATAGCATGCAAATGTGAAGACTTTGTTACCAAACACACTCAAAAATGTGGCCGCTGCCTGTTCGCAGCGGCCTGTGTCTGCTTTATTCTTCTGTCTTCGCTTCTGCTAAAGCTTCCTCGACTACTTCCTCTGCAGCCTCTTCGACAGCCTCTTCTACCTTCTCTTCGATTGCTTCGCCCTCATCCTCAGGCTCCTCAAGCTCATCGAAATCATCGAAGTCATCGTCGAAATCTTCCAGATAATCCGGTGTCAGGAAACGATATAACAGATAGCAAAGTCCTGCAACTACGGCAATCCCGGTGATAATCAGAATCACTTTCAATACAGGAGACATTTTTTTCTTTTTCATCTCAGGTACCTCCCTCGAAAAGACTTACGTTCATTGTTAATCAAAGTATAGCATAACCAAAAAGGGATTTCCACCACTTCTTAGATTTTTATACTTTTTTCAGCCTTGCAAATGAAGCCAGCATCTTTTTGCGTCCGGCAGTGTCAAACTCCACCGCAACTTCGTAATCTGCGCCCTTTTTTACCATCTCGATGACCGTTCCCACGCCGAATCGCACGTGTTTGACGCGGTCCCCGACCTCATAGTCAATCTCTCCGGTACTCTGTGGCTTGTCAAACATCGTATTCGACTTTTTCGCTCCAAATCCGCCAACACCCTTTGAGATATATGGATTCTTTCCAAAGATTCCGCCGTCACCGCTGCCGAGCTTATTTCCGGAAGAACGGAACGAATTCTGTGAAGTCTGAAACTTCTGTTTTGCAGCCCCGCCGCTCTGTGAAATGAGATGCCTCGGGATCTCAGAGATAAAGCAGGACGGCTTATTTAACTGCGTTTCCCCACGCATCATACGCATCTTCGCACAGCTTAGATAAAGCTGCTTTTTCGCCCTGGTAATGCCCACGTAAGCGAGTCTGCGCTCTTCTTCCATGTCGGACTCATCATCACTCATCAGTGTCCCATAGCCAGGGAAGATACCATCCTCCATGCCGCAGAGGAACACATAAGGAAACTCCAGGCCCTTTGCAGAATGCAGTGTCATCAAAAGCACACGGTTGTCCGGATCGTTGACTTCCTTCTCTCCGTCCTCGGCGTTACCGCCCTCCCCGTTGATCTTGATCTGCTCTAAAAGGCCGGAAAGCGTCGCTTTCTCGCCCTCGGGCGTATTCTGCACATAATGCGTGATAATATTAATCAGCTCATCGATGTTCTCGATCCTGCCCTTCGACTCCTCGGTGTCCTCGATCTTGAGCTCCTCGACATACCCGGTCGCTTCCAGAATATCATCCATCAGGTTGATCAGGGTATAATCTTCTGCCTGCAGCCTCTCTCTGGAGATCTCAAACATCGCAACAAAGCTCTCAATCTTCGCCTGCGTTCTTCCGATCCCCGGCACGTGTTCCGCATGCAAAAGCACCTCGTAGAAACTCATATC
>JAFVAL010000057.1 GCA_017480565.1 Lachnospiraceae bacterium
CGCGGGAGTCACGGCCGCTTACGTGTCCGCTACTGGCGGCGTAAGAAATTGCTTGCAATTTCGTCGCGAGCGAAACCCGCGAGGTGTCCCTGCACACGGAAAGATTCGACGAGCCCCTTAGCAAAAAAAAGAAAAAGAGCTCTTAAAAGCTCTTCTCCTTCTTCCTTCGCATATACTCCGCGTACGCCTTCTCAAGAATCTGCTTCTCATTGGCGAACTTCAGCAGATGATATGCCTCATGATACTTGTAGTAGCCGGAATCGACAAAAAACTCTTCCCGCTGGGGTTTGCTGTAATAGCTGTCGGCCATCATAAGAAACCAATGGACTTCCTTCACAATCGAATCCGTTGGAGTATTAAAGGTGTACTGACTCTTGTCCACATAACAGACGATCTCGGCGTCAACGCCCGTCTCCTCGCGAACCTCTCTGGCAGCTGTCTGTTCAAAGCTCTCGCCCTCTTCAACTGTTCCCTTCGGCAATACCCATCCTTCATACTTATTCTTGTAATTCTTATACAGCAGCAAAATCTTGCCTCTGAAAATGACCACACCCCCGCAGCTTACTGCTTGCGTCATGTCATTGTACTCCATTTCCAGTAAGATTGGTGTGGATTCTTATCCTGAAACAGATTATACCCTTTGTCAGTCTATATTGCAAGGAAAAGAAACAATTACGACTTTATTTATCAAGCCATGCATCAAACACTTTCCTCGCAATCGGGACTGCTGCCGTTCCGCCGCTGCCGCCGCCTTCCACAAGCACACAGATTGCGATCTCCGGGTCGTCGTAAGGCGCAAATCCGATAAACCACGCATGGGATTCCTTCTCCGCGTTGTACTCTGCAGATCCGGTTTTTCCTGCTGCGCGATACTTTGCTGTCGCAAATCCCTTCGCTGCGGTACCATCGCTGACCACCGCGCGCATGCACTCCGTCAGCACCTTCACTTCGTCCGGACTCATCATCGTATTGTAAAGCTCTGGCGAGTTTTTGTCCTTCCAGCTGCCAGAGCTGCTCTCGTAGCGATCCACGAGATATGGCTTCATTAGCACACCGCCGTTGGCGATCATCGCAGCCATCATGGCATTGTGCATCGGTGTCATCAGCGTGTCGCCCTGTCCGATAGACGTCTGCGGGATCAGGCTTTTGCTCCCCGAGCCGTCAAGCTGGAACTGCGATTTGGCCGCCGCAACATTGGATGGCAGGGTCGTATTAAAGAAGAACGTCTCGCACATTTCATAGAACTCGTCCCAGTCGAGCTCGGAGCCGATTTTAGCAAACGCACTGTTGCACGAATTGGCAAACGCTTCTTTCAGTGACTGCGTCCCGTGCGCTGTCTGGTTGTAGCACTGGATTTTCACGTCCATGTAGGAAAATGTTCCCGCACACGTGTACGTGAAATCGCGAAACTTTGTTTTCTGCCGCATGAATGCAAGCGTGGTCAGTACCTTAAATGTAGACCCCGGCGGGTAAAGTCCCTGCGTCGCACGGTTAAGCAGTGCGGATTCCTCCGCATCTTCCGCAATCAGGTCTTCCCAGTTTTGTTCGATCGTGTTGGGATTGTAATCCGGCTTAGAAACCATGCATAAGATCTTACCGGTATCCGGCTCAATCGCAATCACGACTCCATCGCGATCTCCCAGCGCATCATAAGCCACCTTTTGCAGCTCGAAATTGAGCGTCGTGATCACATTGTCGCCCGCAAGCTTGTTGCCTTTTAGCTCACTCCACGCATTTCTCAGACCATTGTCATGCGAATAGAGCATCTTCAGATTGGTCGAAGACTCTAGTCCCGTCTTGCCACGGTTGACGCGTCCCACGGAATGCGCAAACATATTCTTGTAAGGGTAGTACCGATACTCATCTCCGTCATCATCCGTCAGGGTCTCCGCCAACACCACGCCGTCCGAAGAAATGATCTTGCCGCGCACCACGCGCTCAGCAAGGACGGTCTCCCGGCGGTTATAGCTGGAGTTGATCACCTGATCGCTCTCCCAGCCGACAAAGTACACCAGATGGATAATCATGCCGACAAAAAGTGCCAGAAAGACATAGGTGATCGCCATGATACTGCGGTTATTCTTTTTTCTCTCCGCTGCAATCGCAGACTCCTCTTCCGGAAGTTCGGGCTCTTCGCCCTCGTCCGGCTCGATGTAAGGCTCAATCTTGCGGGAACGAATCTCGTCCTCGTCAACCCTGACCTTCTTCACCGTCGGCCGCTCTCTCTTGCTGCTCAACCTTCGTCTCCTCCTGATGTAACACGTAAAGTCCCTGAATAATCGAGAAAATGATCACCGTCGAGATGATCGAACTGCCTCCGTAACTGATGAGCGGCAGGGTCACGCCCGTGGAAGGGATGAACTTCGTCGCCCCGCCGATGGTCAAAAGCACCTGGAACAGGTAATTGACCGACAGTCCCAGCGCCACCAATTTATAAAACGGTCGTCTCAGACGCATCGCAATATTGATGAACATCAAAAAGATGCTCAGATAAATGAGTACGACACAGATCGCATAAAATGTACCTAGTTCTTCTGCGATCGCCGCAAAGATAAAGTCTGAACTGACCACCGGAATGCTTTGCGGCATGCCCTTTCCGAGGCCCATGCCAAACCATCCGCCGGTTCCGATCGCAAGCAAGGAATTCGCCACCTGGTAGCCTTCGTTGTCGATCACGCTCCACGGATCCTTCCAAGCAATCACACGGACACGCACGTGGGAAAACAGCTTGTACGCAATCACCGCGGCAACGCTTCCAGCACCCAGGCCTGCAATCGGATACCAGGGGATCGCGGTCGCCGCGTAGAGAATGCACACATAGGTCACGAAGAAAATGAGAGCCGCGCCGAGGTCTTTTTCATAGACCAGAATCAACACATGGGCGGCCGCCACACACGATACCACAATCACGCGCCTCAGATGATTCTTCTCACACAAAAGCGACGCGATACAGAAGACAAAGACAATCTTTGCCACTTCCGACGGCTGAAACTCGATTCCTGCGATCTTCGCCCAGTTTGTCGCCCCATAATGAGACACGCCAAAGACAAAGATCAGGCAAAGAATCCCGATGCCAAGCACCGCGTACAGCCAGCCAAATCTGGCCAGAATCTTCATTTTATCGATGATTGCGGGGATGATCAGGCAGATCAAAAGCGATGCGGTGACGATGACCACCTGGCGCTTTGCACTGCTGATGCCAAGCCTTGCCTGCATGATGAACCCGATCGCGATTAAGAGAAGCATGTTATTAAAAATCAGCTTCGATAAACTCGGATAGATCTTCTCATAGACCACCATCATGATGACAAAAAGCACCACTTCCGTCACATACAAGACGAAAATCGTTACATTTTTTGTCTCAACATACAAGATCAGATGGCAGATCGCGTGCATCACAAAAAGGATCACTTTCTGGAAGATGAACACCAGATTTCTGCGCTCCCGGTTCTTGCCACCCACCGCGGTAAAACTCAGAATGGTATAAACTGTGATCAAAATCACCAATATGTACTTGGATAATTGAATCAACAAATTAACCAATGTCTTACTCTACCTTTCTCACAAAATGCCCGGTCTGCGTCCTGGATAGCTTCTGTGGCTTCCCTTTCGCAAATGTCTTCTCTGCCGCACGCAGTACCTCTTCGGTCACGCGCGCATCTTCCGTCGTAAAGACAAGCCTTACGCCAGAAGGTTCTAATGCAAGGACTTCCTCCGCCATCTCGCCCAGCCAGACCGGCTCATTTGTAAATATCTCGTTGTAACAAAATCTGCAGTGATTTTTCGCAAGATAGCTTCTGCCGTGACCATCCGAAAGCTTCATAACTTCCGGCACCTGGGTGCATCCAGCCATATTTTTCCTAAGGCACTGTACGGATGTCATGGCAGGCACACGCCCGTAGACAACAAGCGTTTGCCCTGCGATCTCATTTGACGCAAGCTCCCACCGATCTAACTCCAAAGGTGCGGTGTAATGCTTAAGCCCAGCCTCCGCAAGGAAAGCCCTCGCCTCATGATTCCACTGATACAAACTGTGGTCTCCCGCGATATGATCCATCGACTTTCCAAAGCAATCGTGCTTCTTTAAGAATGCAAGCACTTCCAGGTTCGGGCACAAAAAGCCGTCCGCCTCTGTAAAGATCTCTGGATGCGTGACTGCATCATGTTCAAGCGAAGCAAACTCCCTCTCCCGGCAGATGCGCGAAAAGGCAAGCTTTACGGTCTTTCCCGCAGCGTGTCCTCTCTGATAAGCCGCAAGGAGGTCCGCAGCCTCCCACTCATACGAAAGAATCAACTGTGAAACGAAGGGGGCTTTTAGCGCCGCCTCAAACTGAACCGGCTCCTCCACCTGCGCTTCAAGGATCAGTATACCAGATTTCGCCTTACAATCGTGTGACTGATTGCTTACGATTTCATTAAGGTTGTACAAAGATTTTCTTTGGTGGGCAAGAAGCATCGCTTCTTTGAGCTTTGCAAATGTCTCCCTGCGAAGCTTTTTTAAATTGCCGACGGTCTGAAACGCATTCTCAGACACCTCCACGCTCAAGGAGTCAAACGCAAAAAGCTCCTCTCCGGTCTTCTTAAGCGTCGCTGCTGTGCCCTCCGGTGTCATCGGCTGGTTCTTCGCCTCCTGCACCGTCTCGCCTTCCACGGTCACACAAGTCTCCTCGCAGCAAACCGTAAGCCGCATCGGTTCCCCACACTTTGCAATAAATGTCCCCTGCACCGCGATCTTTTCATCTCCGGACAGCCACGCTTTTTCGATTCGGTCAATCAGCTCATTCCTCCGCGTCCGGTAAAGCACATCGCCTTTTACAATCTTGGTGCCTGGCAGGAACCTTGCCCGGATCATCGCACCTGCTTTTGCGTCATCCTTCCTCGTAAATTCATACGAAGCGGCTCCATTTCTCCGAAACTCCAGCACATCCTGTGCATAAATGTCTTCAAAAAGCCGCACTTCCGCCTCAGAACCCACGATGCGTGTCACCGTTCCGACCTTCACACCACTATGATTGGGACGTGACGTGGACATCATCTGCGGCCCGTTGTACAGCTTGTAATACCCTTCTGAGAACCCGCCGCGGTTATATAAATCCATCAGCGCAAGGCGGTCTTCCCGCACTTCGTCCGCGTATTCCTTCTGAAACCTCTCCCAGCCCTCGCGGCCACCAGACAGATAGAGATCCGCATACTTCCGGTACAAATGCGCGGTCAGCCCGGCATAGGCTGGCTTCTTCATGCGTCCTTCGATCTTAAAGGAATCAATTCCCGCCTCAATGAGCTCTGGGATCTCATCGATTGTGCAAATATCCTTTGGACTAAGCGCATAGGCAGTCCTGCGAACCGACCCATCCTCGGTCTCAAACTGATACTCTGTCCGGCAAGGCTGTGCGCACCGGCCGCGATTTCCGCTGCGTCCCCCGGCAAAACTACTCATCAGGCACTGACCGGAATAACAATAACAGAGCGCACCGTGCACGAAGCACTCAATCTCAAAACCGCTCTCTTTCTTAAGTCTTGCGATCTCATGAAGTGACAGTTCTCTGGCAGGCACAATCCGCGTGACACCGCAATCTTTTAACATCTGCGCACTGTAGGGTGAGGTGATCGTCATCTGCGTGCTCGCATGTAGGGCAAGCTCCGGAAACTCCCTGTGCAGAAAATGTAACACGCCAAGATCCTGCACAATCGCAGCATCCAGGCCGCGCTCATAATAAGGTGCCAGATAATCGTAAAGCTCGCGCATCTCGGTCTCTTTCATCAGGGTATTGACTGTCATATACAGTTTTTTTCCATGCAAATGAACGAAGTCGATCGCTTCGCACATCATTTGCTCATCTAAATTGTCTGCATATGCCCTCGCGCCAAAACGATGACCGCCGACATAAACTGCATCTGCGCCAGCCGCAATCGCTGCATGGATGCTTTCATTCGATCCCGCCGGTGCGAGAATCTCCACCTTACGACTCATAACCTCTTCCACCCGTCTGAAATTCTTCTTAAAAACTCACCTGAGATGATAAGTTTGCCCTCACGGACGCGCATCCGCGAGGGCTCTCCCTTAGAATAATTCTTCTTTTTTCTTCAGTTCTTCCTGCACTTGCTTTAACTTCTTCTCAGTGTTCATCAGCTCGTGCTTGAGTCTGAAAATCTCCTGGCTGTCGTTTAACAGCTGCTCCTCTAACTTCGAGACATCATCCATCGCCTTAAAGTAATCATCTGCCATATTGATCTCTAGCATGATCGTGCGCATATCGGAGTTGAGTCTTCCGTAAAACGGCTGCTCCTTAAACTCCTTATACTTGCGGTTCATATAAGCCGCGATCTTCTGCAGATACTCATCGCTCTCGTACCCGGCGATCACATATTCCTTGTTGTTGATGGTCACCACCACATCGTTTCTCGTCTTCATCTTCTAAAACCCTCTAACAAAGCCTCCCATGAGGCATCATCTTTCCACCGATACTATCAGTATACCGAAAGACACTGCGAAAGACAAGTTACTTTTCCGGCGGTGTGATGCCAAAATGCCGGTAGGCCGCAGGCGTCACAATCCGTCCCTTCGGTGTTCTCTGTAAGAAGCCATTCTGGATCAGATAAGGCTCATAGACCTCCTCGATCGTGCCCTCATCTTCTCCCAGCGCGGCAGCCATCGTCTTAATTCCGACCGGCCCGCCGTCAAACTTCTCCATCAACATAAAGAGCAATTCACGGTCCTGATTATCCAGTCCGTGCGTATCCACTTCCAGTAAATCCAGGGCAGTCACCGCGACATCCTTCGTGATCACACCGTCATAACGCACCTGCGCAAAGTCACGCACACGCTTTAACAGACGATTCGCAAGACGCGGGGTTCCACGGGATCTGCGCGCCAGTTCCTCTGCGCCTTCTTCCTCGATCTTTACGCGAAATACATCCGCAGACCGGGAAATAATCTCCGCCAGCTCCTCCTTGGAATAATACTCCAACTTCTGAATGATACCGAAACGATCCCGCAACGGGGCCGATAACATACCAAAACGCGTTGTCGCACCGACCAGGGTAAACTTCGGCAGTTCCAGACGCACCGAACGTGCAGACGCAGCCTTGCCGATCACGATATCGATCGCATAATCCTCCATCGCCGGGTAAAGCACCTCTTCGACCTGGCGGTTTAACCGGTGAATCTCATCGATGAAAAGCACGTCCCCGTCCTGCAAGTTATTCAGAATCGCAGCCATATCGCCCGGCTTCTCAATCGCAGGCCCGGCCGTGATCTTGATGTTGACATCCATCTCATTCGCGATGATCTCCGCAAGCGTCGTCTTGCCAAGTCCGGGCGGTCCATAGAAAAGCGCATGGTCAAGCGGCTCACCGCGGCCCTTCGCAGCCTCAATGTAAACCTTCATATTCCCCTTAACTTTTTGCTGCCCGATATAATCCGCCAAAAGCTTCGGCCGCAGGGTATTCTCGATTCTCTTGTCATCATCGATCAGTTCTGTCGTGATCACTCTCTTTGTACTATCTAAAGCCATAATCTTATCCTGCCTTACCCCTTATCGGAACGACATCTTCTTCAGCGCTGCCTTCAAAACATCTTCCACATCCATCTCGTCCGTCATCGCAACCGCGCGCACCGCTTTGGCAGCTTCCGTCGGTGAATAGCCAAGCGCAGTCAATGCCTCGATCGCATCGCCCTGCACAGAGTTCGTCTCTTCCTTCTGCTTCTTCGCGGCCTTGCGCTCCAAGCTCTCCTCGAACGTCTCCTCCAGATGAATCTTATCCTTGAGCTCTAAGATCAGCTTCTTCGCGGTCTTAAGACCGATCCCCTTCGCGGAAGAAATAGCCTTGACGTCTTCCGCCAGAATCGCATACTGCAGATCCTCCGGGCTAAGCGCCGATAAGATATCAAGCGCTCCCTTCGGCCCAACACCATTCACCGTCAAGAGCAGCTGAAACAGCTTCTTGTCTGCTCTCGTCAAAAATCCGTACAGCTGTCTGGCATCCTCTCTCACATGATAATATGTATAAATCTTACAGACATCCCCGATGACCGGCAGCTCATCAAATACGGTCGTAGGCACCAAAATCTCATAGCCAACGCCTCCGGCCTCCACCGTAATCCGGTCTTCTAACAGTTCCGTCAATTCACCCTTAATATATGCGTACATGAAAAACTCCAATCAAATCATTTGATATGAAAAAGTATAGAACATTTGTTCGCTTCTGTCAACCACCAGACTTGCTTTTTCTTGCCCTCTTATATTATACTGAAAGTGATTCTAAATGAAAAGAGAAATGCATTATGATCACGATCACAGAACCTGTTTGCATCGATGCCGATCCGATCCTTCCGGAAGGACTATCTGCATCCGACTGCATTTTTTTCGATATTGAAACTACCGGCCTCTCCGCCGACACGTCATCGCTCTACCTGATCAGTGTGCTGACATTTTCTGCAAATGTCTGGACACTCCACCAGTGGTTCGCCGACGATTACGACAGCGAGCCGCAGATTCTCACGGTCTTTGGCGAGATGTTAAAAGGTGCGAAAGCCGTCGTCCAGTACAACGGAGACACCTTCGATGTTCCCTACCTTGAGGCCAAATGGCGCGCACACCACATGCCTTATTCCTTTTCCGGCATCGTTTTGTGGGATATTTACAGAAAGATTCGGCCATTTTCCTTTTTGCTGAAAACGCCGAATCTCAAGCTGAAAACGATGGAGGAACTTCTCGGTATTTACCGCAAAGATCCTTATAATGGTGGAGAATTGATTACGGTCTACGGCACCTTCCTGCGCGCACACTACTGCAACAAGCCGACCGAGGAATTCTTGGCGCCCCTCCTGCTGCACAACCGCGAAGATGTGCTCTCTTTGCCCGCGCTGACGACCCTCATCGGTTACGCCAGCCTCCAGGATGGCACTCACCGCGTGGCAAATGTATCCGCCACCGACACACAGCTTGTGCTTACCTTAAATTTAAGTCACACACTCCCACAGAACTTCACCTTCCGCGGGGATCACTGCTTCTTCGAAGGGACCCAGGATCAACTACAGATCCGCGTCGATTATCTGGAAGAAGAGCTTAAATACTTCTTCCCAGACTACAAAGACTATTACTACCTCCCGGTCGAGGACACCGCGGTTCATAAAAGTGTCGGCGAATTCGTCGACAAAGAATACCGGCAAAAAGCAACTGCCGCCACCTGCTATATCCGCAAGGCAGGTCGTTTTCTACCGGTTGACGAGACATTTGCCACACAGACAAGACGGCTCTTCCGCAGGGATTATAAGAGCAAGGAGCACTATCTACTCTGGGAAGACACACTGTTAGAGGATGCAGACTTCTTGCACGCTTACGCTTCTGCGCTGCTCGCAAAGATCAAGAAGCCAGGGAAGAAGTGATATTTCGTCCAGCACACAACAACCTTGTCATTTCAATTCTGAATAATTCACCGCCATACGATGAATTATTCAGAATCATCATGCCAAGGCACTCTCTCAAACCCCTCGGTCCAATTACACTCATTGATTTTGTATTTATCAATATACGTGTTAATCTCAGGAACAAAACTCTCGCCTTGTGAATAAATCTCAGATAATTCATCAATTCTAGCTTCCGTCCTTTTCTGGAAGTCATCAGCCATAACGTCTGCTTCTGATTGATTTAGATAGACACCTTGCTCAACAACAACGTCTTGTTCATATGGATCAAAAGTGATTGCAGTTTGAACATAATAAACCGTATCACTTGAGATTTCAAATGCGCCTAATTTAAAGGAATACTCTGTAGTAACAAAAGAACAACCGTCTAAACAGAATCCAGGCAGTTCCTTATATCTTTTTATTATATCATCACACGTTGCACGCGAATCGAAAAAACCAATCGTCATAGTCTCTACTTCATCGTCTAACTGATCGTGCGCTTCTAAGAGAAATAACTTACTTTTCATTTATGAGACCTCGAAATCTACTTAACAGGAACCTCTGAGGAAATAGCTTTCCCCAGAAGAAATGATGACTTTCATACACAGCAACAATTCCCATATCTTGCATCATTCTCTCAATAGTGAAAGAATATCATTCGATCGCTGGAATTCGACAGCATAGTCGTAAGCCGTTTTCCCGTTTTCATCTGTAATGGTTTTATCAGCTCCCTTGCTTAACAAATATTCCACCATTTCTAGCGGAGCTTCTCTTGCAGCAGCCATCAATGGTGTGAAAGAGTTTGTCGTATCATTTACGTCGCAATAATTATTGTCGAGTAAATATTCGACTATTTTGATTCTGTCAGCCATTACTGCATGTATGAGAACCCAACGAAAGTCTACTTTATCAATGTCGATGTGCTCAATCGCGTATTGAAAAGCGCTGAACACTTCCTGCTCATCGCCATTATTAGGATAACTATAACTTACTATATCATACAAAATAGAAAGGCTATCGCCTGAGTATGATGTTAGATAATCTATATCTGCGCCGTTTTCTATCAGCATGGTACTGTTCGCATACCAGTTTTCTCCTTTTATTTGATAAGTTAAACTGAGCGGAGTAGCTCCATCATTACAATTCACATTTGCGCCTCTTGCTATTAATAGTTCGATGATCTCCTGGTTATCTATTCCGATTGCCTGATTTAACGGATAATAAAATCCATCGTCAAAAATGTAATCCTCAACCCATTTAGGCATGATTGTAGGATATGTATTAATACAGATCCTATTCCATCTTGTTATTTGTTCTACTTTATCATAGTCTTCATTCTTAATCGCCTGAACAAGTTGCTTTGCACAAATCACATTATATCTGTATCCAAGTTGAACAATACTAAAGAGCAGACATACAGCGACAACCACGATTCTTATATCGAATTTAGTCCTCATTTGTTTAACCACCAGTTTATAATCCCCACTAGAACCTTTTTGGTTTTCAGAAACCACCACCTTATTGCTAAATAATAGTATACGGTTAAGGATCTAATTGTGCATTTCTAGCACGTCTTCGAACATAATCATCGGAATCCGACATTAAAATGGTTAACAGTTCACCCCGCCACAAGGTTTACGTCTTCTTATCAACTCAGCGCATTGCCATCGAGCCCCTGGCTGCTCATGTTTCACTCCAACCTCAATCAACTTACTGACAAACAAGTCACTCGCATGATCGGTCAAATAATCCAAGACATCTTCCGTTTCATTATCAATCGCCATCACTGTAAGAATTTGATGTAATACTGATTCTTCAAGTGGTTCCTGCTTTACTAATTCAATGGTTGCATCCATCATTTCATTCCACAACGGAAACATATACTCCTCAAGATCTTTTTCTCGAAAATTGGTAGCATATGTATTTGGTCCCAGGCGAATCCACGCCCAGAAGCACTCCAAATAATGCTATAAAGTGAAATCACCCAAATAAACCGGCTTAGATCCCATGGAATTATGAATCGGTCTCCAAAACAACTCTGCGCAAGCTATGATTGTTCCAGAATATGATTCGATCTCTTCTGGAATAAAGTTAGCTCCATCTGCCCAAATATACTCATTATTTCTTTCTATTAGCGAAGCTTCCAGTATCTCACATGTATACGCTTCGTTTTGTGGAAGAAGCTTCAAAATGCTTGTTTTTTTGAACCACAATTCAACCATTGGGCAAGCATCGTTTTGTAGTTGGAAAATGACCTTTAAACTACGTTGATCGTTCACTGGAAACATGCTTAGCTCTTCATCTACATACGCTCCACTCACATAACATAACTCTTTCAAGCAGCTATCATGAAAGTGCTTCGTTAGATTCATAAAAATATCAATATCTTCCTGCGTCTTTATTTGCTTCCACATTTTATGCTCTCCACTGATTATTTCACGCAACCTGAACTTCCTCTTTGATATTGATTTTAAATTTCTTCTTCCTTGAAGTCAATATTTGATATGACACATCCGCAGATGCATCCATCTTCCCACTGCATAATAAAAACGCTATCCATGGCTTTTGGCTCACAGATAGCGCTCTTATTAATTCAAAATTATCTTATCTCTCAAACTCTGCGACTGCTGCATTAAGCACAGCCATCTCTTCTTCCGTCAGGCTCCACTCCGCCGCGTCGCAGTTCTCATTTGCATGATGCACCTTGCTCGCGCCAAGAATTGCGGTATCCACAAGGCCGCACTGGATGTTCCAGTTGATTGCAACCTGCCCGACCGGTACGCCATGCGCCTCTGCGATCTGATCCATGACTTTTAAGAGCACCTGTCCCTTGGAGAACTTCGGCTCGTTAAAGTAATCGTAGAAACTGAAGCGGAAGTCATCTGCCGGCCAGTCCGGACGCGTGCGGTATCTTCCGGTTAAGAAACCACCGCCGATCGAACCGTAGGACATCACGCCCATATCCAGGGACTTTGCATGCTCCAGCTCATCCTGGACGCTGCGATCCACCATCGAATAAGGAGGCTGAATGACCTCAATCTCCGCATATTTCTCCGCTTCCTTCATCAGGGCAACCGGGTAGTTGGAGACGCCGATGTGACGGATCTTTCCATCATCTTTGAGCTTTTGCATCATGGAAAATGTCTCCTCGACCGGGGTGCCCAGGAAATCCGGTTTATGCACCAGATAAACGTCGATCACATCCAGATCAAGACGTCTTCTGGAATCGTCGATCTCTTTTGCAATGGACGGAGCCGTGATGTTGCGGCTGCAGCCAGAGCCCGGAATCTCCTGATCAAAAATGAGTCCGCACTTGGTTACGATCACAAGCTTGTCGCGGTCATACCCCTTGATTGCCTTTGCCACCAGCTTCTCGGAATGGCCATTGCCATAGCAAGGTGCGGTATCGATGATGTTGACGCCGCGGTCTAACATCGTGCGAATCGCCGCGATCGACTGTTCATCTTCCACTTCACCGTATCTCTCGCCGCCCATCGCCCAGGTGCCGGCAGTGATCACGGAAACATTCAAATCTGTCTTGCCAAATCTCGTATAACGCATTCCCAATTCCTCCTCATGTAAATCCAAATGATCTAATCAAAGTATAGCGATTTTATGCCCCTATGTAAAGAGAATTTACTTTTTCCAGGAATTCGACCAGATCGGTTGACTCTGTTTTTCAACTGTGCTACCCTTTGAATTGACTCTTATTTGCACGTATCAACAGAGAACTTGCAAAGCATTTTTAGGAGGTTAGCCTATGTACAACAGACGTTATACCGGAAAGATTGAACTTGCCGTCCTTGATACCGCAGGTACGTTTTGTGACGGTCCTTGCGACCTGCGCCACCGCTGGCCTTTAGATGACCTTCGCGGCTGCAAAGCACCCGTCGTGCCCTTCTATGAAGCACTTCGCTCCTTTGGAATCGAATGCGACTGGGCAACGATCCGCAAGCCGATGGGTGCGTTCAAGCCCACACATTTGCGCATGCTCATGAGTGATCCCGATATCAGTGCGCAGTGGGAAGCTAAGTATGGCCGTCCGTGGAACGAAGACGATTTCAATGCAGTATTGGCTGCGTTTCGGCCGCTGATGAGCAAATATATCGTGGCGAGGATCTGGCAAGACCAGTCGAAGGTGCTGTGGAAGCACTGAATGAAATGCGCCAGGCGGGCATCCTGATTGGCTGCGATACCGGCTATTATGAGGAAGACTCGAACGCTTTGAACAAAGTTTTAGAGGAAAAGTTTGGCATGCATTTTGATGTGGTCACCAACTCCGAGAAAGTGCCTGGACGCCCCTCTCCTTTTATGGTTTACGACTGCATGTTAAGCGCTTACAAATTAACTGGCAAGGTCATTCCCTGCGAAGCTGTTGTCAAAATCGATGACACTGCAGCAGGCATGAAGTGCGGCAATAATGCCGGCGTCTGGACCATCGGCTTGTATGCGAGCGGCTCCAACAGCTACGATGAGCTAGCGGCGTCCAAGCCAGACTTCCTCGTACCCTCCGTAAAATATGTCCCCGACATCATCTTCGGACAGATCGAGCCTCGCTTAAGAAGAGGTGAACGCCCCGGACAAGGCATTGTAGAGACGATCTAACCACGACAACCTAAAGAACGAAGCATACCCCCTCAACGAAAAATAACCACGCTTTCCGCGTGGTTATCTATCTTCTTCATTATTCAGCAACAGCAATGATCTCTCTCTTGTTGTAGCTGCCGCACTTCTTGCAGACTCTGTGAGGAACCATCAGAGCACCGCACTTGGAGCACTTAACAAGTGCAGGAGCGGTCATCTTCCAATGAGCTCTGTGTTTGTCACGTCTTGCTTTGGAATGCTTATTCTTAGGGCAGATAGACATAGGTCACACCTCCTTAAACTGATCAAAAATGTCTTGAAACGCTGCCATCCGCGGATCCATTACCGTCTGATCACAGCTGCATGTCTCTCGGTTGAGATTGACTCCGCATACTTTGCAGATCCCCTTGCAATCTTCCCTGCAAAGCGTCTGCAGCGGGAAATCAAGAAGTATCTCGTCATAGATAAGCCGTTCTACATCCAGGTTAGTTCCGTCAATGTATACTTGCTCGTCCAGATCTTCCATGCGTTCAGCCTCCGTCTTCTGGAAATCGACTTCCTCGTCGAACTCCATCGGAAAGGCCACTGTCACGTCATCCAGACAACGGCTGCACGGAATCGCCAGTTTGATCAGCCCGGTACCCGTAAGACGAACCTTGCGGTTGCCAAGATTCGTGATCGTAAGTTTCACGGGCTCCTTCTCCATCACCTTGTGATCCATTCCAGCCACATGGATCTTCTCCGCTTCCACGGGAATCTCCATCTGCTCACTTGCATTCGGGATCTGCATGATCTCCGCTAAAGAAATAATCATAGCACTCTTCCCTCCTTCAGTGCGCACCATAAAATTATAGCGAAGGAGAAATTGTTTGTCAACAGGAAATTTCTTTTTCCTTCACTTTATCAAACTCTTCTTTTTCGTGACAAAGGTTATACCCTCGCGGCTTCATTTCATAAGTCCATCTAATAAGATCAAAAAGCCTCGCTTAATGAAGCCTTCCCTCGCCGGCACATTTCCAAAAAATCCTTTATTTCTGCGGTTTTTTGCGAAATTTTTTTCAAGATTTCATTGACTTTAAATCGATTTTAATGTTAAATACCTGTGTATCAAAAATACCTTTCATTCCAGCAGGAGGCTCCATGAAGCTTTTAGAAGAAATGATTCTGCGAGAGGGCAAGATTCTCCCCGGCGATATCTTAAAAGTTGGCAGTTTTTTAAACCAGCAGATCGACACCAAGCTCTTATCCGCGATGGCGGAGGAAGTGAAGAATCTTTATAAGGAAACCACTGTCACAAAGATTCTTACGATTGAGTCCAGCGGGATCGCCTTTGCGGTCGCTGCAGGCATTGCGATGGGCGTGCCGGTGATTTTTGCGAAAAAGCATCAGAGCAGCAACGTGGACGGTGAGATTTACTCCGTGCCCGTGACCTCCTACACACATCATAACACCTACAACGCTGTGATCAGCAAGGATTACCTGACATCAGAGGATCACGTACTGATCGTCGACGATTTTCTCGCGACGGGTAATGCGCTGATTGGGATGATCGAGCTGGTGCGCCAGGCAGGTGCAACGCTTGCAGGTGTCGCAATCGAGATTGAAAAAGGCTTCCAGGGCGGCGGCGACAAGCTTCGTGCCCAGGGTGTCCGCATTGAATCTCTCGCCCTCATCGACAGCATGACCGATGAGAGCATCACATTTAGATAACCGATGGGAATGACCCATTGATTATAGATTCCTATTTCATAAAATGAAATGAATAAAATGGAGGAATAGAATAAAAATCCTGGTTGATACCATGATTTTTATTCCTAGAGGATTGTTCCGAAGCGTAACAATCCTCCTCATATCGCAGATTAGAAATTGCCTTCGCAATTTCTAATCGCGGATCCTTCGCTTACGCTTCGGAAATGGAGGAAAAGACATGAAAAAACTTGTATCCGTAGTTCTGATCCTGGCAATGGTTCTTAGCCTCACCGCTTGCGGTTCCAAGGCTGATAACAACGAGAAGGCTTCTTCCTTAAAGGTTGGCCTGATCTGCCTGCATGATGAGAACTCCACCTACGACTTGAACTTCATCAACGCGTTCACGGAAGCTTGTGCTAACTATGGTATCAGCGAAGAAAACTACATCATCAAGACCAACATCCCTGAGGACAATGGCTGCTACGAAGCTGCTGCTGAGCTTGTTGATGAAGGCTGCGACATCGTATTCTCTGACAGCTTTGGCCATCAGTCTTACATGCTGCAGGCTGCAAAAGAGTTCACCGATGTACTCTTCAGCTCCGCAACCGGTGTCAATGCACATACCGCAGACCTTGACAACTATGTCAACGCATTCGCATCCATTTACGAAGGCCGTTATCTTGCAGGCGTTGCTGCAGGCATGAAGTTAAATGAGATGATCGAAGCAGGCACCATCACTGCTGACCAGGCGAAGATGGGTTATGTAGGCGCTTACACCTACGCAGAAGTTATCTCTGGTTACACCTCTTTCTATCTTGGCGCTAAGAGCGTTTGCCCTTCCGTTACCATGGAAGTTACCTTCACCGGTTCCTGGTATGATGAGACCGCTGAGAAGGAAGGCGCTGAGATGCTCATTAAGAACGGCTGCGTCCTGATCAGCCAGCATGCTGACTCCCTTGGTGCTCCTACCGCTTGCGAGAACAACAACGTTCCGAACGTTTCCTACAACGGTTCCACCATCAAGGCTGGCCCGAACACCTTTATCGTATCTTCCCGCATCAACTGGGCACCTTACTATGAGTATGTGTTCAAGGCTGTAGAAGCTGGCGAGAAGGTTGATGTTGACTGGACCGGTACCCTGGCAACCGGCAGCGTTGAGCTGACTGATGTCAATGCAGATGTTGCTGCAGAAGGCACTGAGGATGCAATGAAGACCGCTCTTGACGGCCTCAAAGATGGTTCTGTTCATGTATTTGATACCGCAAACTTTACCGTTGGCGGCGAGACCCTGACCACCTACCTGGCAGACGTCGATGACATGGGCGATTTCGTTCCTGAGACCGAGGCAATCGCAGATGGATACTTCCATGAGTCTGAGTATCGTTCTGCTCCTTACTTCGACATCCAGATCGATGGTATCACCCTGCTGAACACCCAGTTCTAATTAAAAACAAACCGCACCGGAGACTTCAAGCCGGAGTCTCCGGTCCTTTTTTCCACATGTCATTCTTTGCAGCATGGCAAAACGCTCATGACCCGATGAGTTTTTTGCCATGTTGCAAACGTTTTTTATAGGCAAATGATTTGCCTATCCATTTGCAAATAAGTCTGCACTTCAGGAAAGGAGCACACTGCTTTGGAAGAAAAAACTCCGAAACTCAGTATGCGAGGCATCACCAAGCGTTTTGGCACAAAGGTGGTCGCCAACGACAACGTTTCTCTCGACGTCTACGCGGGAGAGATCCTTGCCCTGCTCGGTGAAAATGGCAGCGGCAAGACGACCCTGATGAACATCCTTGCCGGCATCTATTATCCGGATGACGGTGAGATTTTAATCAACGGAACGCCGGTTACGATCGCGTCCCCGAGGGAAGCCTTTGAGCATCACATCGGCATGATTCACCAGCATTTTAAGCTCGTGGATGTTCTGACCGCGGCTGAGAACATCGTACTTGGCATGAATGAGGAAGGCAAACTCGATATGAAGGCTGCCTCCGCAAAGATCAAGCAGATCTGCGATGCTTACGGCTTCGAAGTCAATCCCGCACAGAAGATCTATGAAATGTCTGTCTCAGAGAAGCAGACCGTGGAGATCGTCAAAGTTCTCTATCGTGGAGCGGATCTTTTGATTCTGGACGAGCCGACCGCGGTTCTGACCCCGCAGGAGTCCGAGAAACTCTTCGCAGTGCTTCGCAACATGCGCGATGACGGCAAGTCCATCATCATTATCACGCATAAGATGAATGAAGTGCTCTCCGTCTCCGACCGCGTCGCGATTCTAAGAAGTGGCGCGTACATTTGCGACAGAATCACATCCGAGACCAATGCGCAGGAACTGACGGATCTGATGGTGGGCCATAAAGTATCGTTAAACATTAAACGTCCGGAGCCGAAAGATCCGATTGAGCGTATCCGCGTCAAAGGCCTGACCGTCAAGAACATCGAAGGCATCAACAAGCTCACCGATGTCTCCTTTACCGCGCGTAGCGGTGAAATTTTGGGCATCGCAGGCATCGCCGGATCCGGCCAGAAAGAACTGCTCGAAGGCATTGCAGGCCTGCAGCCGATCGAGTCCGGCACCATCGAATACGTCCATCACGACGGTACCACCGAGAACCTGATCGGAAAAGATCCCCTGGAGATCGCGGCGCTTGGCGTCTCCCTCTCCTTCGTTCCCGAAGACCGTCTTGGCATGGGCCTTGTGGCAAATATGGACCTCGCAGACAACATGATGCTGCGCTCTTACCGAAGCGGACATTCGGTCTTTACTAACCGTAAAAACCCGGAGCATCTGGCAAGAGAGGTCATCAAGAATCTGGAAGTCAACACGCCGGGCGTTCATGCGATGGTGCGCAAATTATCCGGCGGCAACGTTCAGAAAGTCCTGGTCGGCCGTGAAATCGCGTCCTCTCCGACCGTTTTGCTGACCGCTTACGCAGTGCGCGGACTGGACATCAATTCTTCCTACACGATCTACGATCTGATCAACCAGCAGAAAGAGCGTGGCGTGGCCGTGATCTACGTCGGGGAAGACTTAGACGTACTTGTGGAACTCTGTGACCGCATTTTGGTCCTGTGCGATGGCCATGTGAGCGGCATTTTGGACGGAAGAACCTGTGACAAACAAACCATCGGTATGATGATGACACACATTGGGGAACCAACCGAGGAGGCAAACGATGAACAGTAAAACGCCTTTGATTCATATCACCAAGCGCTCGGACATTCCCGTGGGACGGGCCATTTTGATTCGGGTTATCGCCATTGCGGCCGCCCTTTTACTCTGCGGTTTTTTGACCACCTTGCTTACCGGTTTAAATCCGATCGAGGTCTATGCGAGCATGATCCGTGGATCCTTCGGTACCTCTAGAAAGCTCTGGAACTTGCTGCAAAATATGGCGATGCTGCTTTGCGTTGCACTTGCCCTTGCGCCCGCATTTCGCATGCGCTTCTGGAACCTGGGCGGTGACGGACAAGCCCTGATGGGATGTCTCGCAGCATCCGCCTGCATGATTTTAATCGGTGACAAGGTATCCAACACCGCGCTGATCATCATCGAATCCGTGGCTGCCCTCGCGGCAGGTGCGATCTGGGCACTGATCCCGGCCATCTTTAAGGCCAAATGGAACACCAACGAGACGCTTTTCACCCTGATGATGAACTACGTTGCGACACAGATCGTTGCCTTCTTTATCATCATCTGGGAGTCCCCAAAGGGCTCCGGCAACATCGGTGTCATCAACCAGCACACGGAAGCAGGTTGGTTCCCGTCCATCGGTTCGAATAAGTATCTGTTAAATGTGCTCATCGTCATCGCGCTGACGCTCATCATCTTCTTCTACATGCGTTACACCAAGCATGGTTACGAGATCTCCGTCGTCGGCGAAAGCGAGCGTACCGCCCGTTACATCGGCATCAAGGTCCACAAAGTCATCATCCGCACGATGCTCTTATCCGGCGCGATCTGCGGTCTGGCAGGCCTTCTTCTAGGCCCTGGCACCAACCACACGCTCGCAACCGGTATCATTGACGGCCGCGGCTTCACCGCAGTTATGGTTGCATGGCTGGCAAAATTCGATCCGCTCGTGATGATCATCACCAGTTTCCTTCTCGTTTTCCTGCAGCGTGGCTCCAACGAGATTGCGACCGCATTTATGCTAAATAAATCCTTCGGTGATATCCTAACCGGCATCATCCTGTTCTTTATCATCGGCAGCGATTTCTTCATTAACTACCAGTTGCATTTCCGCAAATCTGGCAGAAAGGAGGCCAAATAAATGTTTGATTTTGCTACATTTATTCCCAGAGCCATCTCCCAGAGTATTCCTCTTCTGCTCGGCAGCACCGGCGAGATCATGACTGAAAAGTCTGGTAACTTGAACTTAGGAACTGCAGGCGTCATGTATGTTGGCGGTATGTGCGGTGTCATCGGCGCATTTTTCTACGAGAATTCGCCTGGGAAGATGAACGGCGTCCTCGCGGTTTTGATCCCCTTGGTCTGCTGCCTGCTTGGCTCCCTGATCATGGGACTCATTTACTGCTTCTTGACCGTCACGCTTCGCGCGAACCAGAATGTCACCGGTCTTGCCCTCACCACCTTCGGTGTTGGCTTCGGTAACTTCTTCGGCGGATCCTTAATCAAGATCAGCGGCGCGGAAGTGCCTTCGATCATCCTGACAAACACCAGTAACTTCTTCCGCGCAAAGCTTCCTTTTGCGGATAAGTTCGGGTGGTTTGGCAAGGTGTTCCTCTCCTACAGCTTCCTCGCCTATGCCGCAATCGTGATCGCGATTTTAGCAGGGCGAACCCTGAAGAAGACCCGCACAGGTCTCCACCTTCGCGCAGTCGGTGAAAACCCCGCAACCGCAGACGCAGCCGGCATCAATGTCATCAAGTACAAGTATGTCGCAACTTGCTTAGGCTCCATGATTGCAGGCCTCGGTGGCCTCTACTACGTCATGGACTACACCAACGGCATCTGGTCCAACGATGCGTTCGGAGACCGTGGATGGCTCGCCATCGCGCTCGTCATCTTCACCCTGTGGAACCCGGTATCCAGCATCTTCGCATCGATTCTATTCGGCGGACTGTACATCCTCTACATCTACATTCCGACCGGAACGAATCTCGCATTCAAGGAGCTCTACAAGATGCTCCCCTACGTAGTCACCATCATCGTATTGATCATGACAAGCCTGCGAAATAAACGCGAAAACCAGCCACCGGAGGCGCTGGGACTGCCATACTTTAGAGAAGATCGATAAGTGCATATACTTTCAGACATAAAAAATCCCGATCAACCGATCGGGATTTTTTATGTCTTATCTTGAATTGATTTCTCAGATCAAAGCAAGTGTGTCTCAGGAGTAAGCGTTGGCTTCCTTCACAAATAAAAATGCTCGCCTCATTGTGCGAGCATTTTTATTTTTTAGATTAAAGCCAACGTGTCTCTAGCAATCGCCAGCTCTTCGTTAGTCGGGATGATCATCACTTTCACGCCGGAATCCGGGGTGGAGATCATGATCTCTTTGCCGCGGGTCTTGTTCGCTTCTGCATCAATCTTCACGCCAAGATAGCCAAGCTGTGCGCAGACTCTCTCACGTGCTCTCGCATCGTTCTCACCGACACCCGCGGTAAATGCGATCGCATCCACGCCATTCATTGCTGCGACATAAGCACCGATGTACTTCACTACGCGGTAAATGAATGCGTCAAACGCAAGCTTTGCACGCTCATTCCCCTCAGCCTCAGCTGCTGCGATATCACGGAAGTCGCTGGAGACGCCGGACAGACCCAGAACACCGGACTTCTTGTTGAGGACATTGAGCATCTCGTCGACGCTTAAGTTCTCATGGTTGCAGATGAACTGCAGCACAGCAGGATCTACATCACCGGATCTGGTACCCATGATCAGGCCCTCAAGTGGGGTAAGACCCATGGAAGTATCAACGCACTTGCCGCCGATGGAAGCAGAGATCGAAGCACCGTTGCCCAGGTGGCAGACGATGACTTTGCCTTCCTTCTTATCAAGGCCTGCGAAATCAAGAACTCTCTTGCTTACGAACATATGGCTGGTTCCGTGGAAGCCGTAGCGGCGGATCTTGTACTTCTCATAGTACTCATAAGGAATCGCATACATATAAGCTTCCGGCTTCATGCCCTGGCCAAATGCGGTATCAAACACTGCAACCTGCGGCTTGCCAGGCATTGCTGCCTCGCATGCCTCGATACCCATTAAGTTTGCCGGGTTGTGCAGAGGTCCGAGGTCAAAGCACTCGCGGATGACTCTCTTGACATCCTCGTTGACCACGATGGAATCTGAATAGACAGAGCCGCCGTGCAGGACACGATGTCCAACCGCACCGATCTCATCCATGGACTTGATCACACCGTGCTCAGGATCAAGCAGGGCTGCAAGAACTAACTCAACCGCCGTCTGATGGGTCGGCATATCCTTCTCAACGACCACTTTATCCTTACCGGTCGGCTGATGGGTTAACTTCGAACCATCGATACCGATTCTCTCACAAAGGCCCTTTGCAAGAACGCTCTCGTTCTCCATATCGATCAGCTGATACTTTAAAGAAGAGCTGCCGCAGTTCATAACTAAGATTTTCATAACGCTTATTCTCCTACTATTTATGATCAAATGTATTCTTTATGTTTGAGTCGCCGTTTGCTTATGCCTGCGCCTGTACAGCTGTGATCGCAACGACACCTACGATATCATCTGCGAAGCATCCGCGGGACAGATCGTTGACCGGCTTAGCGATACCCTGGCAAACCGGGCCATACGCCTCAGCCTTTGCAAGTCTCTGCACCAGCTTGTAGCCGATGGTACCTGCATCCAGGTTCGGGAAGATCAGGGTGTTCGCCTTACCTGCAACCGGGCTGCCAGGAGCCTTGGAATTGCCGACAGAAGCGACAAGCGCAGCATCCAGCTGAAGCTCGCCGTCAAGCAGCAGATCCGGATACTCTTCCTTTGCGATTCTGGTTGCTTCCTGCACCTTGGTGACATCGTCATGCTTTGCACTGCCCATGGTGGAGTAAGAAAGCATTGCGACTCTTGCCTCGTTGCCGGTTAAAAGCTTAAAGCTCTCAGCGGAGCTGCCTGCGATTGCAGCAAGCTCTTCCGCAGTCGGATTCTGGTTCAGTCCGCAGTCAGAGAAAACAAATGTACCGTTGTCACCGCACTCGCAGTCAGGAACGACCATCAGGAAGAAGGAAGATACCAGCTTCGTGCCAGGCTTGGTCTTGATGATCTGAAGAGCAGGGCGAAGGGTGTTCGCGGTCGAATGGCAAGCACCGGAGACAACACCGTCAGCGTCATTACATTTCGCCATCATGCACGCATAGAACATGTAGTCGGAGGTCATCAGATTTCTCGCCTCTTCCGGGGTCATGCCTTTCTTCTTGCGAAGCTCAACAAGGACATCCACATACTCCTCTAACTTCTCGGAAGTCTTCGGATCGATGATCGTAGCGCCGGAGATATCAAACTGAGGCGCAACCTTTGCAATCTCCTCGGGATCGCCAAGCAGAACGATATTTGCAAAACCTTCCTCTAAAATCTTGCTCGCTGCCTCGATGACTCTCGCATCCATAGACTCCGGCAGAACGATGGTCTTCTTGTTGGCTCTTGCTCTTTCTTTAACAACATCAATAAAGCTCATAGTAATCTTCCTTTCTTGAGAAATGATTATAAAACCGACAGGAACTCCCTGCGGCATATCCTAAATAATTATAAACGAATCGAGGTCATGATACAAGAGAAAAATCGTCACAAGCGCTCGCTTCTCAAGGGTCTGTCTTGATGTCAAAGAGGTCTTCGCAGTCAAACTGTTCTACAACATCAGACGAAAGAAACGTCCAGGCATAATTATCCGCGGTAATTTCGGGATCATTTGTGATAAAATAATGCTCACTTCCCCGAGCATACTGGATTCCTTCTGAGATAACAAAATATTGAAATCTTTTATGTATATATTCTCTGCCGGATCTCCTAAGGGTTGCTACATAGTAAGACTCTCCGTCAAAGAAAACATCCCTCAGACACCATCGGTAGTCATCCGCAGCATTTTGACTACGTATAATGAACAGCCTCACATAGGCAGATTCACCCGCCTCAGACGTCTCGATAAATGTCTTTAGAAGCTCCTCTCCAGATATGAAAGCCTGATCAACAATACAAACCCAGCCAAGGTTCTTTGCCTCGTCAAGATCGGTCGTCTTATTCCCCGCAAGCCTTCTCAATCGCCTCAATGACAATCTTCAGCGCTTTGATTCTCGCATACTTCTTATCCACCGACTCCAGCACATGCCAAGGTGCAAATGTCGTATTCGTCTTCTGCAGCATCTCGTTGATCGCACCCTCGTAGAGATCCCATTTCTCACGGTTTCTCCAGTCTTCTTCGGTGATCTTCCACTGCTTCTCCGGCGTGTTCTGACGATCAGTGAAACGTGCCAGCTGCGTGTCAGAATCGATATGCACCCAGAACTTGATCACAACCGCACCCTCATCGGTGAGCTCCTTCTCAAATTCATTCATCTCGTTGTAAGCTCTCTGCCAGTCATTTTCGGAGCAGAAACCTTCCAGACGCTCCACCATGACGCGTCCGTACCAGGTGCGGTCAAAGATCGCGATGTGACCGGTTTTTGGCAGTCTCGTCCAGAATCTCCAGAGGAAATGTCTCGCCTTCTCATGAGGCTCCGGGCTTGCGATCGGATGCACGATATAGCCGCGTGGATCGAGCGCGTCTGCGATTCTCTTGATATTGCCGCCCTTGCCGGCTGCGTCCCAACCTTCATACGCGATGATGACCGGAATCTTCTTGCGGTAAACCACATTGTGCAGCTCTTTTAATCTGGCCTGCAGCTCTTTTAATTCTTTCTTGTACTCCTCGTCAGAGAGTGTCTTGCCCTCGAAGCTGATGTCTCCCAACAGAGGCGTTTTGCGCAGAGGAAATACATTTTGTAAAATGGGCGCGGCAACCCCGCGGTTCTTCATCGCAGTTTCAATGCCCTTGTTTAAGAACTCCAGCACCTGCACAGCTGCCCAGTTGCGATCCATCGCATCAATGATATACCAAGGTGCATTTGAGCGGTTGGTGTCGCGCAGATATCTGTCATAGACATTTAAGCACTCCTCATAGTGCGCATTCTCCCAGAAATCTTCCTTGCGGACTCTCCACTTTGTGTCTTTGTTGTCAGCAAGTGTATCGAGACGCTTCTTCTGCTCTTTCTTGCTGATGTGGAAGAAAAACTTCATGACAAGATAGCCGTTGTCAACCAGCTGACGCTCCGTCCGGTTGATGCTGTCAATTCTTTTGTCGTACTTCTCCGGTGTCAATTCGCCGGTAAACAGGCCGTCAGTGACCGCTTCCATCCAACAAGTGTCGAAGAATTTAAACTTCCCAGCCTCCGGGATCTCAACCATATAACGGTACAAGAAGGGCATTCTTTTATCCACATCGGTCGGCGGCGCATCCATCGAAGCCACCGAGAAGAATCTCGGATCCATGTCCTTGATCACACGGCCGATCACACTGCCCTTGCCGGCAGCCTCCCAGCCTTCAAAAATCACCATCACAGGAAGTTTTGCTTCCTTAATCTGCATCTGATACGCCGCAAGCTGTGCCTGCGCGGCCTTCATTCGCTCCTTAATCTCTTCACTCTCCGGCTTCGCCGCTTTTGCAAAATCTTTTAACATATTTCTTTTCCTTTCTGTTTTAGAACTGCATCGATTAAAACAATGAACGTCACGAACTTCATTTGATTTGATTATAGATTCACAGGAAAAAAAATACAAGTGTGAATCGCAAGAATCATTGTTTCAAGAAGAATAACAGCCTTGATTTGCATGATAGAAAAAGTGTTCCGCTTATGATATGATAAAGGTTGAATATAGATCCACCAGGAGGTTCCCATGAAAGTTGCATCAGTCATTGCGGAGTTCAATCCGCTCCATAAAGGCCATGAATATCTGCTTCGCGAAGCCAAATCGCGTACCGGCGCAGATGCTCTCATCATCATCATGAGCGGCAACTTTGTGCAGCGTGGTACCCCCGCGTTTATGAGTGAAGCCTTGCGGACCGAGGCTGCTCTCCTTTCGGGTGCGGATCTGGTGCTTGAGCTCCCCCTCTGTTATGCGACGTCTAGCATCGATGATTTTGCTTCCGGGGCGGTCTTTTCCCTCGCGGACACTGGAATTGTTGATACCCTGGTCTTTGGCTGCGAGAATGATGACCTTGCCTTGATGCAGAGAGCCGCAGCGCTAAAAGAAGACGCGTTCTTTCACGAGCGTCTCCTCGCTGAGCTTGCGACTGGCGTGACCTATCCTGCTGCGTATGCAAAGACCATTTTGGCAAATGTATCCGCTCCGGAGCGTGAGGCGCTTACCCCCTACTTCTCCTCCCCGAACAACCTGTTGGGGCTCTTCTATCTTCGTGCCAATGACTGCTTAGAGGAGCCATTTACGGTGCAGTTGATAAAACGAGAAGGCGCTGCTTATCACGACGCAGAGATGGATGCAGGGGCTTATGCTTCCGCGACCGCGCTTCGCGCCTCCCTCTGCAGCGATACTCCAGAGGAGGCCTTTTTTCAGATGCCGGAAGCAGTGCGTGCCCGGATGCAGGAGGAATTTCATAAGACGTATCCGATCGAGGCAAATGACCTCTCCGGCATGCTCTTTGAGAAGCTCACCCACATGTCTTACGACAAGCTCATCTCCTACGCAGGCGTGACCAATGACCTTGCAAGACGCATCTTAGACCGCAGGGATCATTTGATCGATTTTGAAAGTTTCATCGTGGAGTGCAAGACCAAGCAGATCACGCAGGTGGCCGTTCAGAGGGCTCTGCTTCACATTTTACTGGATGTGGATGAGATTCCCGAAAACCCGCCGTATCTGCGCGTTTTGGGGCTTAGAGGGGCCTTAGGAAAGGAATTACTCGCCTCGTTGTGTAAGAACGCGGCCATTCCGGTCGTCACAAGCCTAACAGAGGCAGAAAAGACATTTGCAGAGACGCAAAACTACCAAGCGCTCCGACTTCTAGAAAAAGAAATACGCGCTGATGACCGGTACCGGTATCTGATCAGAAACAGATACCGGACCCAGACCAAAAACGCGTATCAAAGAGGTCTTATCATCTTAAATTGACATCATGCGAGGATCATTCGCCGCACAGCTTGCGGTAAATATCCTCGTATTTTTTCGCGGAAACTGCCCAGGAGAAATCAGCCTTCATCGCACGGTCAACGATCTTGTTCCATTCACGTTTCTTGTTGTAGTACGTGTACTTCGCATACTCCACCGTGTGCAGCATCTCATGTGCATTGTAGTTTGCGAACGAGAAGCCGGTGCCCGTGCCTTCATACTCGTTATAAGGCTGCACGGTGTCCTTAAGACCACCGGTCTCACGAACGATCGGAAGCGTACCGTAACGCAGGCTCATCAGCTGGCTTAAGCCGCAAGGCTCAAAAAGCGAAGGCATCAGGAACGCATCGCACGCCGCGTAGATCTTGTGGGATCTCTCGTTGTTGTAGTAAATATTCGAGGAGACTCTTCCCTTATACTTCCACTCATAGTGGCGGAACAGGTTCTCGTACTTCGGATCGCCGGTACCAAGGATCACAAACTGCGTGCCCTCCGCGCACAGCTGCTCCATCACACACTCGATCAGGTCAAAGCCCTTCTGGTCGGTCAGACGTGAAACCACGCCCATCATAAAGACCTTATCGTTCTTTTCAAGACCCAGTTCTTCCTGCAGACCCAGTTTGTTTTTCTTCTTCTCTCTGCGCCAGTTGGAGATCGTGTAATGATGGTAGATGAACGGATCCGTCGCCGGATTCCACTCATTATAATCAAGGCCGTTGACAATACCGGTCAGCTCGCCGGATCTTGCGCTGAGCAGTCCGTCCAAACCTTCGCCGTAGAACGGTGTCTTGATCTCTTCTGCGTAAGACTCAGAAACTGTGGTCACCGCATCCGCATAGCAGATGCCGCCCTTTAAGTAATTCGATCCGCCGAAATGCTCCAGCTTATCCGGTGTGAAGTAATACGGGGACAGCCCGGTGATATCCATGACCGTCTGCTTATCCCACGCACCCTGGAACTTTAAGTTGTGGATCGTCATCACAGACTTGATGCCCTGGAAGAACGGATTCTCCGCGAAACCGTCTTTTAAGAACACCGGAATCAAGCCGGTCTGCCAGTCGTGGCAGTGAATCACGTCCGGTCTGAAATCGATGACCGGAAGCGACGAAAGCACGGCCTTATCAAAGAAAGCAAACTTCTCGATGTCCCAGGCGCCGTCCTCATACGGGTGATCTCCGCTGAAGTAATACTCATTGTCAATGAAGTAGAAGGTCACACCGTCATACTCCATCTCCATGATTCCGACATACTGATTGCGCCATGCAAGATTCATATAGAAGCTGTCTTTGTAGACCATCTTCTCTTTCCACTTGCGGTCAATCGTCTTGTAGTTCGGAAGCATCACGCGCACGTCAAACTCTTCTTTGTCAAAATACTTCGGAAGAGATCCTGCAACGTCCGCAAGACCACCAGTTTTGATAAAAGGCACACATTCTGATGTGGCAAATAAAATTTTTTTCATAAATGAATTCTCCGTTCTTCGATGTTATTCATATTTTATCATGATTTTCATTTAAAGTAAATCAATTACTTTACATAAAACCCAGCTAATTTATAATCTACATCGAATGATAAGGTATAAACAGCCTTCCCATTTTCATACTTCGCAGTAATGACAGCGACACCGAAATCCCCGGCCTTCGCATTGTGCGAACCACCGATCGCCTGCTGCGTGTATTCGACAAACGCACCGTAGGAACCAATCTGGCCTTCCACCGCTTCTTTGAGCGCCTCTGCACTGACCGCTGCCTGAAACGTCGTATCGGATCTGTCCCAGATTGCCTGGTAATCCTTCTCATGCACGAGATCCAGCACTTCCTTTGCGGCCTTCTCGATGTCTTCTTTTGTCATCCCCTCCGGGATCTTCGTGCCGGTGCAGCCCGACAGGCTCATCACGCAAATGACTGCCATAAGCAGCACCGCAATCCATCGTTTCGCTCTCATGTCTCAGCCTCTTTTCTGAATCTTAAACTTCTTCTCAAGGCGCAGCGGGTAGTACGATTCCTTGGCCTGCCGCAGACCCTCTTCTCCCATATCATCCTCGCGGTTGACGATCTCCGCCTCCGGAAATGCATTCACTAAGAAGAGTTGGTTGATGATCGTATACAGCCCGCGGATCTCCGGGTTCGCCTTCTCGACCTGAATATCCGCCATCTTAAGCTTCGGATTGTACGTCCCGATCGAATATGCCTCTAACTGTCCGTCGATGTAGATACCGCCCATCTCACAGTCAATCGCGGCGCAATTGCGAAAGACCTTAAAGATTCCTCGCTCCTCACCGGTCAGGAACCCTTCCGGATCCTCCAGATTCTGCTCGCGGTTCTCCACCCAGCGCATATGATAGGCTTCAATCTCACACACATTGGCACAATCCAGTGCACGGTACTCGTAGCGTCCCTCGTAGTCCTTCAGGAACCGGTTTAGATTATTTTTCTTCTTATGCAGTTTCTTGCCAGCAAGCGTCTTTAACTTCTCTGCCTCGTAAATGTAATCGAACGAATCTCTGGTCTCGACCGCTTCATAACGAGCCGAAAGCTCAGGATCCTCACTCACAACCTTTGCAAATGTCTCGTCCACCGCATAGATTTTTAAGTCTCTGCCGACCTCATTTGCAAAATAATCCTCCAGCTCACGTACCGCGGCTGGAATGTCTTCCTCGGCACATAGTGGCATCATCGCTGCGATATGACCGCTCTCCTCCCCGACAAGCAGGTAAAAAGCAAGGTCAGACTGCATCCAGAGCACCTCGTACTGCTCCGCCCAGATCAGCTGGGTCAGAAACTGCCCCTCACAGATGTAGATCGGCCTGCGATCCGCAAATTTCCAAAAAACTTCCGCACACTGCGGTGTCAGTTTTTCCGGTTTTGTTAACATAAATCCCCTTTTTCTTTTCCTTCCATATTAAGCCTGGTTTTTCTTTGCCAATGCCTCCGCCTGCTGCTTTGCACGAATCGCTGCACGCATGCGCTGCGTCGGATCCAGGATCTTCTTGCGCAGACGCAGACTCTGCGGCGTGACCTCCAAAAGCTCATCGGTATCCACATAGTCAAGCGCTTCCTCAAGACTTAAGATACGCGGCGGAGAAAGTCTTAACGCTTCATCCGAGCCGGAAGCACGTGTGTTGGTCAAATGCTTCGTCTTGCAGACATTTAACTCGATGTCATCGGTCTTTGCATTCTGGCCGATGATCATGCCGGAGTAAACTTTCACGCCAGGTCCGATAAAGAGCTGTCCACGCTCCTGCGCGTTAAACAGGCCGTAGGTCACAGATTCACCGCTTTCGTAAGCGATCAACGATCCACTCTTACGGTAAGCAATCTCACCCTTAAACTCCTCGTAGCCGTCGAAAATGGTGTTCATGATTCCATTGCCGCGGGTGTCTGTCAAAAACTCACCGCGGTAACCGATCAGGCCACGGGACGGAATGCGAAACTCCAGGCGCGAATAGCCGCCAGCTGCGGAGGACATGCCTGTCATCTCGCCCTTTCTCTGGCCGAGCTTCTCAATCACAGCACCGACATACTCTTCCGGCACATCGATGAGCACCTGCTCCATCGGCTCCAAGCGTCTGCCCTTCTCGTCATATTTATAAAGAACCTCTGCCTTGCTGACCGCAAACTCATACCCCTCACGGCGCATGTTCTCAATCAAAACGGACAGATGCAGTTCACCACGTCCGGACACCTTAAAGCAATCCATATCCTCGGTATCTTCCACGCGAAGGCTCACGTCGGTGTTAAGCTCACGGTATAAGCGCTCGCGCAGGTGGCGAGAGGTCACATACTTGCCTTCCTGGCCCGCCAGCGGAGAATCATTGACCATGAAATCCATCGCGATCGTCGGCTCACTGATCTTCTGGAACGGAATTGCGACCGGATTCTCCGGCGAGCAAAGCGTATCACCGATATGAATATCTGCAATACCGGAAATGGCTACGATCGATCCGACCGTCGCCGCCTGCACTTCCTTCTTCTCCAAGCCTTCGAACTCGTAAAGCTTGCTGATACGCACTTTCTTGCGGTATTCCGGGTCATGATGGTTGACAATCACCACGTCCTGATTCACACGCAAGGTTCCGTTATCGACCTTGCCCACACCAATGCGCCCGACATATTCATTGTAATCGATCGTGCTGATGAGCACCTGCGTATCCGCATCCGGGTCGCCTTCCGGCGCCGGAATGTAGTCTAAGATCGTATCAAAGAGCGGCTTCATGTTCTTCGGTGTCTCGGTCAGATCCAGGATCGCGATTCCGGATTTCGCCGAAGCATAGACAAACGGGCAGTCCAGCTGATCATCGTTTGCATCGAGGTCGATAAAGAGCTCCAGCACCTCATCGATCACCTCGGCAGGTCTCGCCTCCGGGCGGTCAATCTTGTTGATGCAGCAAATGACCGGGAGGTTTAACTCCAGTGCTTTTTTCAGCACAAACTTCGTCTGCGGCATCGGTCCCTCAAACGCATCCACCACCAGGATCACGCCGTTGACCATCTTGAGCACACGCTCCACCTCGCCGCCGAAATCCGCGTGTCCCGGTGTGTCGATGATATTGATCTTCGTGTTCTTATAATGAATCGCGGTGTTCTTCGACAGGATCGTGATACCTCTCTCACGCTCGATGTCGTTGGAATCCATGACACGCTCCATAACTTCCTGGTTGGCGCGAAAGACGCCGCTCTGTTTTAAAAGCTCATCCACCAGCGTCGTTTTGCCATGGTCTACATGCGCGATAATCGCAATATTTCTTACATCTTCTCTCTGAATAACCAAATGATTCCCTTCTTTCTGCGTCTTGGTCACTTCTCATTTACCACAATTCGCCAGTATAACATTTTCACGGAAAGATTGCAATAAAACAAAGCGCTTCTGCATTATCTTATTGAAAGGGCAGATGAAATTTACAAGGGAGGTAAGTGGATGATCCGAAGAATTTCAAGAAAAACCGAATATATCCTGATCGGTCTGTTTGCCGCGATCCTGATCGCAGTCCTGCTGCTTCTTTGGAGAAGCCATAACAAGTCAAAGCCGGATGCGCTTCCTCCCCTGACCACAACCATTTTAAAAGTGGGCAAGGCCGATGCGATTGTGATCCGCGAGGGAGCACACACGATGCTCATCGATTGCGGCGAGGAAGATGACGGACAGGAAGTCATTGATTTTTTAACCAACAGAAACATTGAAAAGGTCGATGTCCTCATCATCACACACTACGACAAAGACCACGTCGGCGGTGCGGATCAGCTCATCGAACAGATCCCTGTAGAACGCATTTTGCTGCCGGATTACAAAGGCGCAAGCACCGAATACTTCGATTTTGTCGCCGCGATGAAGCGCGCGAATCTGACCCCGGAGGTCTTAACAGACGATGTTACGTTCTCCTTCGGTTCAGCCGAAGTCCTCGTCTCGCCCTCGCATCTGATGGATCATGAAGAAGCGACAAATGCAGTCGCTGCGGGGTTCGATATCGATAATAACCTCTCTCTCATCACGATGATGACACACGGCCAAAACCGCATGCTCTTTACCGGAGATGCTGAGAAAGAACGCATCCGCGAGTGGTGTTCCTCGGACAATGCGAAGACCTGTGCATTTCTAAAACTACCGCACCACGGCGTGTATAACACAGCGCTTGCGGAGCTTTTAGAGACCGTGAAGCCACAATACAGTGTCATCTGCGATTCTGCCAAAAATCCGGCAAGCGCGGATACGTTAGAAACTCTGAAGCTTTATGGCGTGGATGTTTTGGAAACCAAAAACGGAAAGATCACCATCACGAGCGATGGCATCGATCTTTATCTGAAACAAAAAGTGAAGTGAGGTGCGTTTGATGATACAGACAGATTTTTGCAGGTATGAAAAGAAATACCTGATGTCAAGGCTCACCTACGAAGCCCTGCGTGCCCGTCTTGAGCCTCACATGCAGCCGGATGAATTCGGAGAAACCACGGTCTGTAACATTTATTATGATACGGATTCCTCGGAGTTAATCCGGCGCTCCATCGAGCATCCGATCTATAAAGAAAAACTGAGACTTCGCAGCTACGGTGTCCCAACGATGGATTCCACGGTCTTTCTCGAGATCAAGAAGAAAATCAACAAAGTCGTTGCCAAAAGGCGCATTCCGCTTACGTTAAAGGAAGCTTACGACTATGTGGAATGCGGCAGAAAGCCATCAGAAGAAAACCAGGTGCAGCGCGAAATCGACTTTCTGCTCCACCGGTACCAGCTAAAAAGATCCATCTATCTGGCCTATGACAGGCTCGCGCTGATAGGCAAGGAAGATCCCGGATTTCGGATCACATTTGACACCAAAATTCGCTCCCGCAGAAACCACATGGGTTTAGAAGAAGGGGATGTCGGCGAGCTTTTACTGCCGGATGGCTACGTGCTCATGGAGACAAAAATCTTAGGTGCCTCGCCTCTTTGGTTTAGCAGAATTCTCTCCGAGCTGCACATTTACCCGGTCTCCTTCTCCAAGTACGGGAACTTCTACAAAAAAGGTCTGGGAGTCTGGGATTACGGCCAGTTGATCACACATGAAGAACAAATTGGGAAGGCAGGTGAGATTCTCTCATGTTAAGCAGTTTATTACACGCAGGAACCTTTGATCTTCGCTCCGTGCTGTTAAGTCTTGGCACCGCGATCCTCCTAGGCCTTGTGATTGCTCTTATTTACAAGCAAATCTGTCTGCAGAGCGGCACCTTTGCTTTGATTTTGGCAGTGCTCCCCTTACTGGTGGCCTCGGTGATTTTGATCGTCAACGGCAACCTTGGCACCTCTGTGGCAGTCCTCGGGGCGTTCGGACTGATTCGCTTCCGTTCTGCGCCGGGCACCGCCAAGGAAATCATGTTCATTTTCTTTACGATGGCGGTTGGGCTTGCCTGTGGTATGGGCTTTTTAAGCCTTGCACTCATCATCACCATCCTTGTGGGCCTGAGCGTCATCGTCATGGAAAAAACCGGTTTCTCGCAGACCATCGCAAAGGAAAAAGAGCTGCGCATCACGATCCCTGAAGATCTCAGTTACAACGGGATTTTCGATGATCTTTTCTTAGAATACACGAAGGTTGCAGAGCTCTCCCACGTCAAGACAACAAATATGGGAACCATGTACGAACTCTGCTATCACATCATCATGCGAGATCCGAAGAAGGAAAAAGAGCTGATTGACGCGATCCGCTGCCGTAATGGCAATTTAACTGTACTATTGGGGCTTGTGCAAAGAGAGAGGAACGAATTATAATGAGCATAGAACAAATGAGAACACAGGAGGAGGTGAGAACGATGCCGGCATGGGCGATCACAGCAAAGCAAACTGCAGTGCAAAAACAAAAGCAAATCGATGAGTCACTCATTTCCCGCATCGCTGGCGGTGACCGTCAGGCCTTCTTAAAACTGTATGAACAGTGCAGT
Organism: Lachnospiraceae bacterium; assembly: GCA_017480565.1. GTDB lineage: Bacteria > Bacillota > Clostridia > Lachnospirales > Lachnospiraceae > RGIG1588. The sequence goes on from JAFVAL010000057.1 coordinate 34,250, forward strand.
TCTTCCGTGTATGCTTACGCCCTCTCCATGCTTCGCAATGTGAGTGATGCGGAGGATGTGATGCAAGATACCTTCCTAAAGATTCACGGAGCGGCACATTTATACAAAGCAAAAGGCAAGCCGATGGCCTGGATTCTCACCATTACCCGCAATCTTTGCCTGATGAAACTAAGAAAAACTTCGGATCTCATGGCCGTCTCCTTTGAAGAAGCGGTTGCTGCACCTCTGCGTGAGACCGTCCACCAATCAGAGGACCGCATCGTTCTCACCGCGGCCTTGTCCATGTTATCACCGGAGGAGAGTCAGATCATCTTGCTGCACGCCGTTTCGGGGCTCAAACACCGCGAAATCGCAGAACTCATGCAGCTGCCGCTTTCGACCGTTTTATCGAAATATAACCGCGGCACCAAAAAGCTTCGCAAAGAATTGGAGGGAAAGCTATGAGCACGTTAAACAATCATCAGATAGAGCAGCATATCGATCAGGCTGTTTCCGTACTGCCGCAGGCGAACCCGGAAACGCTCTGGGAGACGCCTTACACGGAGGCTTCCGGCAATGAATGGTATCTTGACGGAACCGCAGAAAAAAAGAAAGTGTCTGCACGTCCGTATGTGATCGGCGCACTCTCGCTGGCCGCCTGTTTTGCGATCCTGTTTATGATGTATTTCCAGGCAAATATGGCCACACGCGCGACCATTTATCTGGATGTCAATCCGAGCATCGAGCTCGATGTCAACGCGAAAAATCAAGTCATCCGTGCGCAGGCAAACAATGCGGATGGCAAAATCATTTTAGAAAATATGAACTTAAAACACGCGGACTTAAATGTCGCCGTCAATGCGCTGATCGGTTCCATGGTCAAGCATGGATACCTCTCCGAAGCTGCGAACATGGTACTCTTGTCCGTAGAAGGCTCTGACAGTGCGTATGTAGAAGATCTGCGCATCTCACTTGCCAAGGAAATTGAAACCAGCGTAAAAGAGCTCGTAGGCCATGGCACCGTCTTTGACCAGCGAATCGAAGATGATGATCATCTGGAGGATCTTTCCGAGCGCTACCGCATTTCCCTCGGAAAAGCTGCTCTGATTCGTTCGATCACCGAGAAAAACCCGGATTTGTCCTTCGAGGATCTTTCAAAGATGAACATTAGACAGCTGTCCGCTTATCTGCAGACCAACGGGCTGAAAATCGAGGATTATACCCACCTTTCCGGCGATCCGATCTTCTCCGAAGAAGACCTTCGTGATTACTATGAAGACCTTGCGGAAGGGGACGATCCGGCAGACGCACTCTTAGACCTGCTGGAAGATTTCGGTGAAATAGACGACCTTGACGATCTTGATGATCACGATGATGATGATCATGATGACGATGACAAAGATGACGATGACCGCCGCGAAACCACCACAAAGGCGCAAGAAAAGACGACTAGAAGACATCATGATGATGACGACGACGATGACGATGATCGTTATGATTATGATGACTGGGACG
>JAFVAL010000058.1 GCA_017480565.1 Lachnospiraceae bacterium
TCTAAGATTCGTTCGTAGAGGGCTCTCGCACTACCCTTACGCACGCTCCTCCAGATCCGCAAAGATCGGATCTGTGTAAGTACCATCTTCTTTTAACTTCTCAAAACGGCTGACCACCGTGGGCTTATCTTCACGGTAGGTGACACCAAACCACTGATCAGAGGAGGTCAAAACCTTTACGGAAGCCTTGCCTTCCACGATCATCTTGCCAACCTCGTTTGGAAGCAGATACTCGGATTTCAGCTCCGTACCTTTCTCCTCTAAGAAGCCTACAAAGCGCTCCTCAAGCTCCTTGAAAATGTCCGGTGTAAAGCCCCACATATTCATCGAAACCGGCGTGGTGAGTGCGTATTCATCGTTCGCATCGTTGATAACGACATCGCCTTTTTTAATCAGGCCAAAGTTCTCCACGACATCGGTCAGATAGCCTTCTTCACTCACCTTGCAGACGCCGCGGGTCACCGTACCATTCTCACTTAAGGTGTTGCCAAGCTCAAAACCGACCATGCAGTACTTTGTCTCTTCGGGCGCATTTGCCAGATAATCATGTGCAACCTTGAAGCCTTCCTGGCCATAGTAATCATCTGCATTGATGACTAAAAACGGCGTGTCAACGACATCCTTGCAGCAAAGGACTGCCTGTGCGGTGCCCCAAGGTTTGCTGCGGCCTTCCGGCACCGTAAAGCCTTCCGGGATATCGTGAAGATCCTGGAACACATACTCCATCTCCACGAACTTGGAAATGTTTTCGCCAATCGCCTCATGGAACGGCTGCTCGATGTCCTTGCGGATGATGAAGACAACCTTGTCAAATCCTGCGCGCACCGCGTCATGGATCGAATAATCCATGATGATCTCGCCGGAAGGTCCCACATGCTCTAACTGCTTGATGCCACCGTAACGACTGCCCATACCTGCTGCCATTACTACTAAAGTTGTCTTGTTCATAGGTTTATGTCCTTTCATTATAATCAATAATCCGATCTGCCAATCCAGAAAATCGCTTCTGATCACCGATGTTGGCAATCATGTCAAGCACCTTCTGTCTGCTCCCAACTATCGTAACACATTTTTTAGCTCTCGTCACGGCCGTATAAAGAAGATTTCGGTAAAATAACATCTTTGGCCCGGAAAGCAGCGGAATCACAACCGCCGGATATTCACTTCCCTGCGACTTATGCACGGTCACCGCGTAGGCAAGCTCCAATTCCTGTGCATCCGCGTAGGTGTATTCCACTTCTTTTCCGTCATCAAACAACACCGTGATCAGTTCTCCGATCAGGGAAATCTCTTTGATGATGCCCATATCTCCGTTAAAGATTCCGACACCGGTGTCGATCGGAAGGTTATAGTTGCCCCGCACGGTCCATTCCAGCTGATAATTGTTCTTCGTCTGCATCACCTTATCGCCCTGTCGGAAAATGGTCTCTCCGATCGTTGCTTCGGGCTTCTCGGCGGACGGTGCATTTAAGTAGCGCTGCAGAATCTTATTGAGCGTCTCAACCCCCAGCTCACCCTTTCGCATCGGTGTGAGCACCTGGATCTCCTGCACTTTCGCATCCACATATTTTGGCATCTTCTCCATCACCAGAGAGAGCACCGTACGCTGAATCTGCAGCGCCTCTGCCCGCTCAATCAGGAAGAAATCTTTGCTCTTATTGTCCATCGCAATCGGCTCACCGGCATTGATTTTATGCGCATTGACGATGATGTCACTCTGCTCTGCCTGCCTGAAAATCTTTTCAAGCCTCACCACCGGAAATGCCTGCGACTGAATCAGATCTGAGAGGACGCACCCAGGCCCGACGCTCGGCAGCTGATTCACATCTCCTACGAGCACCAGCCTCGTCCCGGGCACGATCGCCCGCAAAAGGGAATGCATCAGGGGCAGATCCACCATCGACATCTCATCGACGATGATCACATCAGCCTCAAGCGGATTCTCTTCATTTCTCTCAAACCGCAGCACTTCTCCGGTACGCACTTCTCCGTCGATCATACCGGAAGAAATCTCCAACAGCCGGTGGATTGTCTGCGCCTCGTGTCCGGTCGTCTCCGTAATGCGTTTGGCCGCACGCCCCGTCGGTGCTGCAAGCAAGATGTCCATGCGTTCATTTTCAAAGAAATGAATCATCGTGTTGATCGTGGTCGTTTTACCGGTACCCGGACCGCCCGTGATCACCACGAGTCCCCGCAGCGCAGATGTGATAATCGCCTGCCTCTGCTCCGGCTCTAACGTGATCCCTTCGCCGCGCTCCACGCGTGCCAGTCTGCGATCGATATCCTCTGCGGTCACGTCGTACTCGACATTTAAATCCAGGAGCATGCGCGCGACATTGCACTCCATATAGTAATAGAGGCTCAGATACAAGATCTGTTCTCCGTCTTTTTCTTTTAAAATGATTTTGCGGTCGATCACGAGATCCATGATATGTTTTTCGACCTGCTCCGGTTCAATCTCTAAGAGCTCCGCACTCTTTTCAATCAACATCGTCTGCGGCAGATACACGTTGCCGTTGCCGATCTCCTCCGAGAGCGTGTAGAGAATGCCTGCACGCACGCGGTGCTCCGAATTTGCCAAGATCCCCGCGCGCCTCGCAATCTCATCCGCGGTCTTAAATCCGACCCCGGTGATGTCCTCCGCCAGCCGGTACGGATTCTCCCGCATGATCGCGTACATTTTCTCGTGATACTTCTCATAGATCTTCACCGCAAGCCGGTTCGAAATTCCAAACTCCTGCAGGAAAATCATCGCCTGGCGCAGCTCACGCTTCTCCTCAAACTGCACGCTTACTTCGCGCGCAATGCGATCCGAAATCCCCCGCACTTCCGAGAGCCGCTCTGGCTCCTCTTCGATGATGCGGAAGGTATCCTCGCCAAACTTTTTGACAATCCGCGCAGCGAGCGTCGCCCCGATACCCTTGATCACGCCGGATGCCAGATAACGCTCCATCGCAGCCGCATCCTGCGGATCTTTCACGCGAAATGAGCTGATGCGGATCTGCTCTCCATAGACCGGATGCACGCTAAGCTCCCCTTCGACCTCGATGTAGGTGCCTTCCGGCGCGGTCGGGAAAATGCCGACGCAGGTGATCTCATCGTTCTCGGGCGTACTTAAAGAGAGCACGGTGTAACCGTTCTCCACATTGCGATATACGATTTTCTCAACGAATCCTTCTGCTCTCTCCATCACAAGACCCCTGTAACAAGCAAAGAGGCCGGAAGTCGCCCTCCGGCCTGTCAATACATTCTTCTTTATTCTGCGTCGTAGTTATAACTGCTGCCGCCAAACAGTTCCACAAACTGTCCAGTTCCGACCGCAACGCAGGTCATCGGATCCTCTGCCGTCATCGTCGCGATGCCGGTCTTCTCTTCCATCAGGTCTTCCAGCCCGAACAAAAGTGAACCGCCTCCCGTGAGCACAATGCCCCGGTCGGAGATGTCCGACGCCAGCTCCGGCGGTGTCTTCTCCAGGATGTTCTTCACCGCATCCACAATCTGCATCACCGGTTCTTTTAAAGCTTCCATCGTCTCTTCAGACGTCACGGTCACGACCTTCGGAAGGCCCGTCACCAAGTTGCGCCCGCGGATATCCAGAGTCGCAATCTCCGGTCTCGGATATGCGCAGCCAACCTTCATCTTGATCTCTTCCGCGGTGCGATCCCCGATCAAAAGGCTGTGCTTCTTTCTCATATAACGCACAATCGCTTCATCGAAATCATCACCCGCGACCTTTACCGAAGTGCTCACCACGGTATTGTTCATCGAGATCACTGCAATATCCGAAGTGCCGCCGCCGATATCGACGACCATGTTGCCCTGTGGCTCAGAGATGTCAATCCCCGCGCCGATCGCCGCCGCAATCGGTTCCTCGATGATCGCAACTTCTCTTGCGCCTGCGGCATACGTCGCATCGCGAACGGCCTTTTTCTCCACCTCAGTCGCGCCGCTCGGCACACAGACTGCCACGCGCGGCTTACGGAAGGCACGCCTTCCGACGGCTTTCTGGATAAAGTACTTTAACATCTTCTCAGTCAGCGTGTAGTCGGAGATGACGCCCTGTCTTAACGGGCGCACTGCGGAGATGTTGCCGGGCGTCCGCCCCAGCATTCGTCTCGCATCCTCACCAATCTCAATCACACGCTCGGTGTCGCGGTCAATCGCGACCACAGAGGGCTCTTTTAAGATAACGCCCTTACCCTGGACATAAACCAAAATGTTGGCTGTCCCCAAATCAATTCCAATATCAGTGCCTGCCATCTATCTCAATCCTCGTCTAAACAAAATCAAAAACATCTTACGATGATAGATTATTATACTGGAAAACCTCTCGACTTTCAATCACCATTCATGGCAGGTTACCACAAGTTTTAATCGATGATCACTTCATCTGCCATCGGGATCGAAGGGCTCGCACCGGGTCTTCCCACCGCGATCGAAGACGCCTTGCTTGCAAGCTTCAGCGCTCGTTTCACAGGCTCGCCTCGCATCACAGAAGCCAGGAAATAGCCCGTAAAGGTATCGCCAGCCGCCGTGGTATCCACCGCCTTGACTTTAAAAATGCCCTGCTCGCAGTATTCCTCGGCATTCTGATAACAGCAGCCGTCACCGCCAAGCGTCAGCACGATCTTCGCATGCGGCCATCTTCTGAGCGCTTCCGCAAGGATCTCCTTCGGAGCAGTCTTTCCGGTAATCTGAGCGCCTTCCACCTCATTCATCAGGAAATACGTCACCTTGGAGAGATCACACTGCTCCATTTTCTCATTATAAGGAGAAGGATTGAGGACGATGATCATTCCCTTTTCATAGGCACGATCGATGATGTAGGCATCCAGATTGATCTCATTTTGCAAAAGGAGATAATCTCCAGCATCAAAATGCGACAAGATCTCATCCGCCAGCGTCTCGGTCACCTTATCATTGCTGCCGCCAAAAAGCACGATGCAGTTCTGCCCGTTTTTATCGACCTGAATCAGCGCATTGCCGTTCGGGCCGTCCGTATCATACAGATAATCACAGTGCACTCCCGCATCAACAAGCACATCCCGAAGGAAAGCGCCGTCATTGCCAATCAGGCCGCCATGCCAGACCTCTGCGCCTGCGCGCCCTAGCGCTACCGACTGGTTCAGTCCTTTTCCGCCCGGATGAATCTCCATTCCGTAGGAAGAAATGGTCTCGCCCGGCTGCACGATGTGATCCAGGGTAAATGTCATATCAATGTTTGTCGAACCAAAATTTAAAATCTTCATCAGCGCAATCCTCACTGGTATAAATCAATGCCTTCTGTTAACAGTTCCTCGTAAAGTCTTGCGATCGGCAGACCGACCACATTAAAGTAATCGCCTTCGATCCCGTCAATGAACGGTGCAAACCATCCCTGCATCGCGTAAGCGCCGGCTTTATCAAGCGATTCATTTTTCGCCACATAGCGTGCAATCTGATCTTCGGTCAGCTCGTGGACATGGACGTTGGTCTCCACCGCGAAATTGCGTCTTCTCACGTCTTCGCCCTGACGAATCAAGAGCATCACGCCGGTACACACCTGATGCGCGTGCCCGGAAAGGGAGCGAATCATCCGCTTCGCATCCTCTTCATCCTTTGGCTTTCCGAGGATCTTCCCTTCATTTGCCACAACCGTGTCTGCACCGATCACGATACAGTCTCCTGTGGTCTGCGAAAAGATATCCTCTGCCTTTTGCTTTGCAAGGCTCTTGACCGCCTCCACCGGATCATCCGTCGCGATCACTTCCTCTTTCTCGCTTGGCCGAATCTCAAACTCGATGCCAAAATGTCCCAACAGTTCTTTGCGTCTCGGAGACCCAGACGCCAAAATGACAGGTATCATATCCAATTACTCCATTCCATCATTTCCATGTCACACCGGAAAGGCCTGCGGTATGTCTCGAGACAATCCCTGCAATCTCATAGGCAACATCGGCCATCTCATCGTCAAAGACCGCTTCTTCCCAGTCATTAAACTGCCCATCAAGATACTTTCGCCAGCCCTCTTCAAGCTTCTCATACCCAAACTCTCGAAAAGACGTGTTCTCTTTCTCGAGCACGCCGCCCTTCGTCGCATGGCTTGCCACCGCCTGCCGCATCTTCTCCGGCGTTGCATTTTGCACAAACATGAGGTTCATCTCCATCGAAGCGGCCACTTTTAAGATCGCTTTCTCCGGATCAATCCCCACCTCGGCCGCATACTCTAAAATGCCGCCAAGATACGAGTATATCAGGTTTTTCCAGAACGGATAGTGCTCCTCGCGCATCCCTTCCGCGATCGGAATCGGTGTCAGATAGTCTCGATGGATCGCTTCGCGCAGTGCCTTTCGCATTGCCCCGGCTGCCGCGGCGTAGCTCAGCTCCTCGCCTCTCTCCCGCAGCACATCGCAGCAGATCATCGTAAATTCATAGACCACATGCGTTCCCTCGTGAATCCCCAGAAACGCTGCGGCCTGCTCTCCGGCGATCTCAAGAATCTGTCCTGTCGGCCGTAAAAATGCACACGCAGCCGCCCGCTCCTCCTCGCTCCAAGGCGCTCTCGGATCAAAGGAAAGGTACGAGATGCCGGCATCCGCGGTGTCCACCCCCGCAATCTCTCTTAGCATGCTGGGCAGCATATTGCAAATGCATGCGTCCTCCCCCAGCGTATCGGTCAGCCACCCGACCGAAGGGCTCGGTGCAAAGCTGTAAAGCACCGGGAGCTTCTCTCCCCGTGCCCGCACCTCTTCGTAATACGGAACCAACGTCTCTTCCACGATCCCGGGCACCTGATTGGGCTTTGCCGCCATTAAAATCAGTTCTGGCTTTCTCTCCCTGAGCACATGCTCCGTACCCAAAACGCGAAGCGGAAAGGGGAATACCTTCTGACGCTCCTCAAGCCTTGGCAGGCTTCCCTTAATCCCGATCATATGGCCCTTTAAAACATCGCCCAAACATTTCTCATAGCAAGGGATCAGATATTCCGCCAGATATCCCGTTCCAATCAAAACGATCTGCTCACTCATCTTAAACTGATTACTCCATGTCAGATTCGATCTGTGCGATTCTTCTTACATGTCTCTCCGCACCGGAAAACTCCGTGTGCAGGAAGGTATCGACGATCTTCACTGCCAGCCCAGGGCCGACGACACGTGCGCCAAATGCGACGATATTGGCATCGTTGTGCTCTCTGGTTGCCTGCGCGGAGAAGCAATCACTGCAAAGTGCTGCACGAATACCTTTGAATTTATTTGCGGTGATCGAGATTCCGATACCGGTTCCGCAAATGAGCACGCCGCGGTCACACTCGCCCGCCAGGATCGCTTTTGCCACACGCTTCGCATAAATCGCATAATCGGTCGCTGCAGAACTATCCGTACCAAAATCGACATACTCGATGCCTTCCTTCTCAAGGTACGCCTTGATCTCCTTCATCAGCTCAAACCCGCCGTGATCACATCCCAATGCAACTTTCATCTCAAAACCTCCTAGATTTCTTACATTCTTTACGCTCTATTTTCTGTCAGCCGATAGATCACTTTCTTAATCAGCCGAACCAGTTCCATGTAACAATCCTGATAATCCATCAGACTCAGTCCGTACGGATCAATCACATCCCCACGTTCACTCACAAACTCCTTGATTGTATAGACACGGTTCGAGATCCCATAATTATCGTAAATCTGGTTCTTTTGCCTCTCATCCATCGTCAAAACCAAGGTGTCCTCCGTCACTTCTTTCGGGTCAAATGGAGTCGAACGCTCTTTTTCACACCGCGTCTCGTGATTGCCAAGCACCAGAAGTACCTTCGGATTGATCGGTTCCTGAAACAAAACCACCGTGCCGCGGGAGAGCACTTCCACTTCCCCTGTCGTATCCATTCTTTTATAAATGGCTTCGGCCATTGGTCCGCGGGAGGCGTCGTTAGCAGAGACAAATATCACTTTATGAATCATGGGATACCTCACGCTCTGCGAAGATGACCTGATGACCGGCCGCCTTTAAAAGCCGGTTCATGATCGCCCTTCCCAAGCCTTCTTCTCCAAATCCCTCCGAGTAGATCAGTTCTGCACCCAGATCGTCAAATTCTCGTAAAATGCCAAACAGGCCATGCGCGACACTCTCTTCCGAGGCCCGGGACCCGATGACACAAACAACACCCTCCGGATATGCTCCCTTGGTCTCTTCCGTAGCGATCACGCCGACACATTTGCCCGCATTGATCCCTTCCTGCACGAGCTTTCGGATGGTTCGGATCACGTCCTGCTCTTCGCCTTCCACGATCGTCAGGCTCCCTTTCGGTGCGTAATGCCGGTACTTCATGCCAGGCGCTTTCGGGATAAAATGCAGATCCTGATTCTCCTCCAAGATCGCAGGATCTACGCCAACCTTGCCGACCACGTCCTGCATCATCTCAAGCGTCACATAACCCGGCCGCAAGATCACTGGATATTCCCCGGTCACATCCACCACGGTGGATTCCAGGCCGATACTCACTTCCCCGCCGTCCAAAATCATGTCGATCCGGCCGTCCAGATCATCTCTGACATGTTCTGCCTTGGTCGGACTCGGCCTGCCGGACGCATTTGCACTCGGAGCCGCTAAATAGCGCCCTGAAAAGCGGATCAAGTCTCTTGCCAAAGGATGTGAAGGCATCCGAATTGCCACAGTGTCAAGCCCGCCGGTCGTCCCAAACGGCACGATCTCTTTCTTCGGAAACACCATGGTCAGCGGTCCCGGCCAGAACGCGTCCGCAAGCTTCTTCGCACAAGCAGGAATCTCCGCAGCTAGTTCGCTTACATCTTCCCAGCGGCAAATGTGTACGATCAGTGGATTGTCGGACGGACGCCCTTTGGCCGCATAGATCTTCTTTGCCGCCTCTTCTTTGAGTGCGTCCGCACCAAGCCCGTAGACCGTCTCTGTCGGAAATGCGACCAGGCCGCCCTCGCGGATGATCTGCACCGCTTCGGCAAGATCTTCCTCTGTATAGTGATCTAATTCAATCGTTTTAAAAATTGTTTCCATGTTCCTCACAAAATTGGGCGGGAATGCCCCGCCCGTAATCAATCCATCTATAGTTTATTCAACGATGCGAAGGACCAGTCCGGCGTTGATGCGTGAAGCAGCCATAAACACTTGCAGAATACGCTTGCAATAGGCACAAGCTTCATCTCGGTGTACGATCACAACCTCAGTCTCATCCATCTCCGTGAGCAGATCATAAAGCGCATCCAGGTTGCGCCCGTAATAATCCGGGAACTGAAACTTATTCTTCAGATATTCATGCGCGTCCTCTCGGTCGATCATCTGATAAGTGTCGAGTTTAACCTTCACGCTTACCCCTCCTCTCCGTAGAGCAGTGTAAATGTATTATAATGGTCTTCCGTGTAATAGATCAGTCCGTCGTTCGAATAGATAATTCTCTTCGCCCCGCGATATCCGCCGGTCGAATCGATATCACATTCATAATAATCGCGGCCCTTCTTCTCAGGAAGATTTCCTTCAAAATTACCAAAATAATCACCGCCGATGCTCTTGCCCGGCGCAACCTTGCCAAGATTGCCCTCTGAACTCACCCATCCAAGCTTCTTTGCCTGATTCTTCGTAATAAAGTTGCTTGGCAAATGTCCGTACAGATGCAGATAAAGTGCAACTTCGTCCTTCGAAGTATACTCCCCGTCCTCCGAAACCGTAAGCTCGTCTTCCTCGGAGAAAGGCTCTGTGGTCGTCTCCTCTTTGACGATGGCAGGAGACGTCGTATCTGCCTCAGCCTCTTTCCCCGAAGGCTCTGCGACCGTTTCAAAGACTGCCGTCTCGATCTCGGTGGTCGTCCCGGTATCGTAGACGATCGTTCGGCAACCGGCAATCCCCAGTGCAAACAAGACAACGCCGAGCAGCAGGGATATCAAACATAGTTTATGCTTCTTCATTTCTTTTAAATCCGCTTTGGATCCCTCGAAAGCGAAGGATTTTCTTAGTTGATATACTTTATGATCACATTCCAGACATCCGGACGCTCATAGACCAGGCGCCACTCCGCGACGCCGCCAAGCTTCGCGTCATAGATTACCTTCATCTTCGCTTCAATGGATTCCTCATCCTCAAGCCAAATCTGGCAGAAGCCCCGGCTGTTCTCAAACTGTGCGTAATTCTGACCCGTCGACTCATCCCACGCCGCGGTTGCATTGTTATCCTTTAACATGTTCGCCGCAGAGTTCATACCGTAAACTTCAGAGCTTAAGGTCTCATTCCCTTCATCATCCTCGGACGTGATCCAAAGTCTGGTATAGAACGGGATGCCCATGATGATCTTCTCTGCCGGCACCAGATCCAGCGTGTTGGAAACCGCTGACTGCACATAAGGCAGGGAGGAAACCGATCCGGCGGTCTCGGAAGAACGATTGTGCTCATCATACGCCATGATCACGACGTAATCGCAGACTTCGCCTTGCTCCGCATAGCCGTAATACTGCGAGTAAGCCGTAGGCACATAATTGTCCACCGAAAGCACCACGCCGTTGTTGCGGCACTTGATGGAAAGCTCTCTAAGGAACTGCACGTAATGCACGCCGGTGTCCCGTGAAATCTTCTCAAAATCGATGTTAATACCATCCAGGTTGTACTTGATGGCTGCAGAGATCAGCTCGTTTTCCAGCTGCTCTCTGGTTGTGGTCCGTGAAAGCACCTGATGCATATCGACGTCCTCGGTGAAGTCATCGATCAGTGCCCACACCTCCAGGTTCTGGGACTGCGCACGGTCCACA
>JAFVAL010000059.1 GCA_017480565.1 Lachnospiraceae bacterium
CTCAGCTGTTCTTTGGACTCTGCGGCCAACAATTCGCCCCGCAGGGTCTCTTGATTTGGTTGATACGCAAAAAGCGCTGTTTACGAAACAAGTTCATAAACAGCGCCCTTTGCATGAGCCACGGGGGACTCGAACCCCCGACAACCTGATTAAAAGTCAGGTGCTCTACCACCTGAGCTAGTAGCCCGCGTTCAATGAGTGAGAGCGGAACAGACAAGGATGGATTCGCGATAAGCTCGCTTATCTGCGAATTCAGACTTGGGTGCGTATGTTCGCGGCGAAGCCGCGACGCTATGTGCCCGTTAGGCTGCAGAGCCGCTCGAACTCTAGAACTCCATTCCCTAGGAGTTCTCTCCTAAGAAAAAATGCCCAGAGCCGGAATCGAACCAGCGACACGGGGATTGTCAGTCCCCTGCTCTACCAACTGAGCTATCTGGGCATACATGTATGATGCATCTGATCAACAATGCCTAATCATGTTACCACGCGTTCCTCGATCTGTCAACCAATTTTTTCTTTTTTGTCCTGTTTTTTTCCATAAGTTTTCCGGCATCCCCGCCAGTACACTTGCGTGAATAACACCAGGTTAATCCAAACTAATTTACTAGGAGTTTGATTACGCTAACGTATTTATTTGTATACAATTCGGAAAAATCTTGTATTTTCAGACTAATCATACTAGAATAAACTCACAAACCAAAAACGTAACCCGTCAGGGTTCACAGATAGGATGTATTGAAAAAGGAGGAACATATCATGACCATTACTGATGCTTGTGTAATGTGCGGAACTTGTGAGGCTGGATGTCCTGTTGGCGCTATCGCCGCTGGAGATTCTCAGTATGTCATCGACAAGGACGTTTGCGTAGAGTGCGGTGCTTGCTTAGACGCTTGCCCTGCTGGCGCTATCATCGACGAATAATTATCATTCATAATAAAAAGCCGTCCACTCGGACGGCTTTTTATTATGCGTTTTTACTCCACAATCAAACCTTGCTTCGCCACATACTTCTTGATTGCCTCGAAAGATTCCGGGCTTAAAGAATGCTCAATATGGCATGCATCATTGAGAGCAACGTCGGGCGATACGCCCATCGCAATCAGCACCTTAGAAATCACTTTGTGCTTTTCATACGTTCTCTCCGCGATCTCGTGGCCAGCCTCGGTCAGTGTGATAAATCCTCTCGCGTCCATCACGACATACCCATTCTCGCGCAGTTTCTTCATCGCAATGCTCACGCTTGGCTTGGAAAACCCAAGCTGCGCAGCAACATCGATCGATCGCACGGCTACATTTTTCTCACTGAGCATCAAGACGGCTTCCAAATAATCTTCCGCAGATTCATGAATTTCCATGTCGTCCTCCTCTTAAACTCTATTTCTTAACAACTATGGTTATTTACTTAAGTTCGCAAACTTCGTATACTTCGCAAGCCATGCAAGCTCCGTCGTGCCCGTTGGGCCATTTCTCTGCTTGCCAATGATGACCTCCGCCACCCCGGGCTTCTCCGTATCTTTTTTATAATACTCGTCGCGGTATAAGAACATCACGACGTCCGCATCCTGCTCGATCGCACCGGACTCACGCAGATCCGAAAGCATCGGCCGCTTATCCGGTCTTCCTTCCACCGCACGGGAAAGCTGCGAAAGCGCAATCACCGGAATGTCCAGCTCTCTTGCCAGCGCTTTTAAGCTCCGGGAGATCTCGGAAATCTCCTGCTGCCTGGAATCGCTGCGCCCATTGCTTCCCATCAGCTGCAGGTAATCAATGATCACCAGTCCCAGATTCTTATCCATTTTATACTTCCGGCACTTCGAGCGCACTTCCGCCACCGAAATACCCGGTGTATCATCGATGATCAGGTTCGAACTTCCGATCACGCGTGCACTCTCGACCAGCTTCAGCCAATCTGCATCCTGCAGATTACCGGTACGGATGTTCTGCGAATCGACCCGGGAATTCATCGCAAGCATACGTTTCACCAGCTGATCCTTCGACATCTCCAGGCTGAAAATCGCGGTCGTCACCTTTGCCCGCACCGCCACATATTCCGCGACATTTAAGGCAAATGCAGTCTTACCCATCGAAGGTCTTGCCGCAATCAGAATCAGATCCGAATTCTGCAGTCCCGCCATCTTATAATCAAGGTCGTAAAAGCCCGTCGGAATGCCCGTCACACTGCCCTTGCTGCGCGCCGCAGCCTCGATATTCTCCAGACTCTTAATCACCAGATCCTTGATATCTTCATAATCGCGGTCGCCTCTGCCCTGCACGACGTCAAAGATCTTCTTCTCGGAGGAGTCCAGAAGATGATCCAACGTATCCCGGTCAGAATAGCCGTCATTGGCAATCTCCTCCGCCGCATGAATCAGTCGTCTTCGCACCGATTTGTCCCGCACGATCTGCGCATAAGCCTTGATATTAAGAGAAGAAGGCACCGCACTGACCAGCCCGGCAATAAACTCGGAGGTATACACTTCGGAAGGAAGCCCTTTTTCACGGATCTTGTTCTGAATCACGACCAGATCGATCGGTGCATTCTCATTATAGATCTCTACCAACACATCAAACAACGTGCCGTATTGTTTCGAATAGAAATCATCTCCCGTGATCAGCTCCATCGCCGCAGCGGTCGCATCCTGATCCAAAATCATCGATCCCAGCACCGACTGCTCCGCCTCACTGGAATAGGGGAGATTGCGTCTGATTGTCGCATCATCCAAGGCTTCTTCACCTCCTCCGCGCGCACATTTGCCAAAACTTATTCGCCAACCACGCTCACACCGAGCTCGCCGGTCACCTTCGCATGAAGCTTCACCGCCACCCGGTAATTACCAACATTCTTAATCGGCTCGTCAAGAACCATCTTCTTCTTGTCGATCTCATACCCAAGCTGCTCCTTCACTGCCTGCGCGATCTCCTTCGTGGAGACAGAGCCAAATGCCTTGCCATCTTTGCCAACTTTGATCTTGACCGTGACAGTCTTGTCCTTTAATTCTTCTGCAAATGCCTTCGCATCGGCCAGCTGCTTCGCTGCTACGCGCTCTTCGTTCTGCTTCTGCAGCTTCCAGTCATTCTTGTTCTTCGCGGTCGCTTCCATGCCAAGCTTCTTCGGCAGGATAAAATTTCTTGCATAACCGTCATTGACCTTGACAAGATCACCTTTCTTGCCCAGGGTCTTAACATCTTCTAATAAAATGATCTCCATGGATTAAATCTCTCCTTTTTCTGTCATCTCATCCAGCACCGCTTTCACGCGCTCGGTCGCCTCCTCAAGCGTCGCGCCAGGAAGCTGCGCGCCGGCCACACTCGGATTGCCGCCGCCGCCAAGCCGCTCGCAAAAAAGCTGCACATTCAGCTCGTCAATCGAGCGAGCGCTGATGTAGATCTTATCGTTAAACGGGGTCAGGACAAAGGATGCCTTAATTCCCGTAATATCCAAAAGCTCATTGGCCACCTGCGCGCCCAGAACCGTCGGGCTCTCCATGCCCTCCCCGGTACACTGGCCGATCGCATAACAGCCCCGATAAATCTCCGTGTTGCCGATCGCATTTGCCCGGAACATCACTTCATCCCGGTCGCTGCGGAAGGCCTTGCGGATCCGGCTCATATCCGCACCGTTGCGCCGCAGGTACGCAGCCGCTTCAAACGTACGCACACCAGTCTTTGCCAGGAAATGATCCGTATCGATGATGATACCCGCATAAAGCGCATCGGCCTCTGCCGGCTTCAACTTGATCCCATCGCCCGTGTACTGCAAAATCTCGCAAACCATCTCACACGCAGAGGACGCAAATGGCTCTACATACGCGAGCACCGCGTTGTCGATCGTCTCCCCGCCGATTCTGCGGTGATGATCGATATTGACGATCGTTGACGTCTGGTTTAATAACTGCGGGCACTCAGTGAAATTCGGTCGGTTCGTATCCACAACCGCAAGCAATGTCTCCGCGTCGACAAGCTCCTTCGCGCGCTCACTACGCACAAACAGCTCCTCTTCGTACTCCGGATTGTTCTCAAATCTGCCCAGCAGCGGACGAATCGTCCTTGTGCGCTCATTTAACACAATGTAAGCACGCTTGCCAAGTGTCTTCGCGATCCGGTACACGCCGATTGCGGCACCAAGCGAATCCGCATCCCCCATCGCATGGCCCATGATCACCACATGATCCTTCGCCTCGATGAGCTCCTTCAGCGCATGCGCCTTCATACGCGCCTTTACGCGCGTATTCTTCTCAAGCGATGCATTCTTGCCGCCAAAATACGTGATATTCTCGCCCTCTCGCAGCACCGTCTGGTCACCGCCGCGCCCAAGCGCAAGATCAATCGCGGCACGCGCTGCCTCATAATTCTCCGTATACGTCTTTCTGCCCGCAGAAATACCGATACTGATCGTCGGAGAAATGTCATTGCCAATCTTGACGCTCTTGACGTCTTCCATGATCTGGAACTTATTCTCCTTCATCGCATCCAGATACTTCGCACGGAACAAAATCAGATACTTATCCGGCTCAGTCCGCTTCACAAGCGCATCAAACTGCGACATATACTTGCTGACACGCCGATCCACAAGTGCCGTCAACATCGAACGTCTCGCTTCCTCAACGCTCTCCAGCACCTCGTCATAATTATCCACATAGAGCAGAGCAACGACTGCCTTCTCTTCCTGATTCTCCTTCATATAATGACGCAGCTCAGTCTCATCATGCAGATAAAGCATAATCACCGGCGCATCATCCTCAAGCGGCACCAGCTCCGGCAACGCAAGCTCGTCGGAACCCTGCTTCGCATCCTGCAGGTTCTCCCTTCGCATCACCGCACGGTACTTGCGCTCGCCTACCTCCGTCAGGAACTCGACATCCTTTCCCTGATCCGAAGCCTTCTTAAACGGCAGACTCGGGATCACATTCTGAATGTTCTTGCGCGCCGCGCGCTCATCCTCAATGATCTCCAAAAACTCGTCATTGCCCCAGAGCAAATGTCCACTCTCATCCAGAACCGCAAACGGAATCTCAAGCTCCGAAAGCATCTTGCTCTGCACACAGTGATAATCCGCCGCATACGCAATCAGCTCGCGCTGCAAATGTGCTCTCCTAACGAAATAATAGACCAAAACCAAAAGCAAATACGCAGCAAAATAAGCCCCCGCATAGATCGCTGCCTGGGTATTCACAAATGCCAGATGAACAATGAGGCAAGCCCAGACCACTGAAAGGATCAAAGGCCAGCGCAGGAAACGGCCAATCGCACCACTCCCGATTTTCTTCTTACTCTTCGACATAGTGTTCAACCTCACTGGAGTTTGTCATAGATAAGAGATATTATACCACGCTCCCGCAAGATAAGCAAATGAAAAGAAAGAGAAGCGAATATGCGCAAAATAGAATTGCTTTTTGGCTAATTTATGCTATAATATTTTTAGCTAATTTAAAGCGAGGTGTGTCAGCATGATAGATATCACAGCAACAGCAACAGAGATGCAGAACAACTTTGGAAGATATCTGCGCCTAGTCATGGATGGAAAGGAAGTGATTGTTACGAAGAACGGAAAAGAGGTTGGTCGCCTAATTCCCCGGGAGGCAGTCGTCTCATATCTGACAGACTCTTTGACCGGTATATTAAGCGGCAGCGAAGATATCTCCCAAGCAAAAGCAGAAGGGCTAAGGGAGAAGTATGAAATTATTCATTGATGGGAACATTATTCTTGATGTTCTACAGAAAAGAGAACCACACTATCAGGATTCCTCGATGATTTGGAAGTTGTGTGAGACAGAACAAGCCAGTGGCTGCGTCTCCGCACTAACCATTGCAAACCTTGTCTATGTGATGCGGAAAGAACTCTCTCCAGCGATGATTGAAGATGTCATTCATAAGCTTGGTCTTATCTTCCAGATCACGGAGCTTACCGCAACGGATCTGAGCAAGGCTTCCAAGATGCATTGGAACGACTTCGAAGATGCTCTGCAGGCTTCTTCAGCAGAACGGATCCACGCAGATTATATCATTACAAGGAATGTAAAGGATTTTGCAGGCAGTAAAGTAAAAGCGACTACCCCAACAGAGTTTCTAGCAAAATGGTAAGATGATGGTAAACTTCAAGCCCCACACCTGGTGATAACATTGGTTGTGGGGCTTGAAGTTGTCATTGATTCACACATTCTTGTTCTTGAGCACTTTCTGTTTTGCCAGTATATATTGGCTTAAAACTCTAAATCAACCCAAATGGCAGGACGAACACCAAGGCAAGGCTTAGAAATACGGCTTATCCCTGCGCGAACACTATTCTCTGCTGGCATCTCGCCACCAGCAGTAACGCGTGTTGCTGCAAGCCTTGTCGCGCCTGGCGTCCTCAGCCACCAACCAGTGCCCAGCAAATTATTATCGGCAGTGGCCATTATCGCACCTTTCGAAATGGCATAGTCTGTAGCCTTACAGTTTCTAGAATAGTCTGAGGAAAAGTACTCGTTTGCTTCTGTAATGCTGAGCAAGAATACCCGGTCTTTTGTAGCATTTCCCGGATCTGTATCAAAGTCCGGGTTCTTATCAGGATTCACAGTTACAAACGGAATTCTTTTTAATTCCTCATCAGAAAATGCCTCTTTAATGAAAGTCTCATTTAACCACTCGCGCAAAGTGCACGTTTCCCATGTAACCTCATCATATTCATAGAAATTATGATAGGCTTGGCAGTCTAAGGCTTACTCGCTAATTAGGAGCAACCGCTTTTCGTATTGTTTCAGTACAATCCATGAAATCCAGTCTTCTTCATTCTCTCTCGTCCAATAATGCCCGAATGGCACGGCGTCTCCTTCGTCTGCAATAGCCAGCAACATTGGGGTTACCTTTTGCATTAGACTATTCCTTGCTTCTGCAAATTTGCTATCAAAAAAAGTATCCTCCTTTGTCTTTGCCTCCAAATACTTTGTTTTCAATTGTTCAACGGATTGAGATTTCATTTTTACAGCAAGAGTTGCTTTTTCTCTCGCACGTTCTAGTTCTTCGATTTCAACTTGTAGAGTTTTCTTTTCTTTCGCTTTAAAAATTCCTAGCCCAGCTATCTGTATATTCTTCTTTTCAATCTCTTTTTTTAGTCGTACCTCTTCTGTCCTTTCGGGCATCCCTACAAGCTCTGCAGAAGCTTTTTCATACGCTTTCTTTTCTGCTTCTGTCTGTTGCTTTAGCCTTTCGTATTCCTGTTCATCTTCTGAACTAAGAGCATAATTTCCAGACTCAATAGAAGCTATCTTTGCCTTGATCTCTTCCACCTCGTCCTTTATCTTTGCTTTTTGTTCCGCAATCGCTGTTCTAGCTTTTTCCTCTTCTGCTTGCTTCCTTACCTTTTCTTCCCAAAGTTTCTTTAACCGTAATACATTCTCTTCTTCAAAGCTTTCTAGTTTATCCCTCAGGGTTAACGAAGCAAACTGTTTTGCCCGATTGAAATTAATATCTACCTGAGTACCTTCAGCAATCTTTTCCCCATATTCCTCCAAATTATGGCTGTAGGTTGCGGCCATCGCCATGCCGAGATATGCTTCTGCACATCGCGCATCCATACTTAGTACCTGATCGAAATACCTACATGCATCTTCAAATTTTCCATCTTCCAGAGCTAGATTGCCCCTATCAAGAAGTGCGGAAGCATTCGGACCACCAACACCCACTTGTTGGATAATTGATTGTTTCTGAGATGCCACGTCCCTTCCCATCAGCTTGTCTATGCCCCGGATCAAATCCTGAACAGCGCCGACCTTGCCCATGTCCTGCGCCTGCAGCTTGGCAAATTCCTTTGGGATGTCATACGCATCGATATCCTTGTAACACGGGATCAGATGCTTTGTCTTGTCCTTTGCCATTATGCGCAAATACCGGCTCCATTCATTCTTCACCCATACAGCGTTGTAATAATCATAGCGGGTACCAAAAGCCAACATCACCTTGGCAGAGTTTAATGCCGCAAAGATATATGGCTCATACTCCGTCCCCAGCTTATCCTCCAAAGAGATCCGGCTAAAGAAAACACGATAGTCCTTAGCTGTAAGCGTGTCATAAACATCCTGTGCAATTACTGAATCGATGGTACGCTGCCCGTCTTCCGCCGTTTCTTTATAGCAATTAAAAATATCATACGGTTGTTCATTTGCAGAAACTGCGACAATGCCTTTTCTCAGCTCTTCCAACTGCTTTGCCTGCTCCCGGTAGATGCTTCTGGCGATGACATCGGCATATTCCATGACTATTTCAAAGTCTGGATCGTCCATCACGCTGTCAAAAGAAGAACGATGACAGGTAGGTACCTTGCTCCCGTCAATCGGATCATCCACATATTCGATGCCATACTTACACAGAAGATTTCCCCAGTAACCTTCAGCTTCCTCGGGGAATTCCTCAATGATGCTCTCATAGACGCTAGCTGCCTTGTCAAACTCACAATTTAAACGAAGGCGATTCGCTCGTTCAAAGAGCTTCATCTTCTTTTCATTATTGACAGTGGGTATGGTCTGCCAGGAACCACAATATTCACACTCGCAAACGGTAGCGCCTTCTTTAAAACTTAGGTTGCCACCGCACATTTTACAACGGATAATGGTCATGGTATGTTATTCCTCCGATAGCTTTCTCTATTGTATATTCTTCAGCGTTCTAAGATGTTGCTTTGTACTTCCAATAGTTGCGCTTTGTTGGCAGGTTTAGAACAAATGCTTTGAGAGCTCTTCTTTCATCGCTTTTCTTATAATTGTTGGGGCTTTTTGACATGCCTTGATATTATCAATATATTTCTTTATTAGATCAGTCAGACGGTCAATCTCTGATTGGTTTTCAGTATTCTCAAACAGTTTGTATAGTTGTTCAACATCCAACAGTTCATTCTCTTCAGGATCTATCCCAAATTCGGCAAACAGCTTGTCTGGCAGCTCAAGCAGTTGGTCAACAACTTTCTGATACAGATCTAGAAGGGTATTCGAATACTCTTTCAATTCTTGCTCATCACGACAAATGAGCTCTCTATATTTTGAATAATAGAAAAGCTCTATTTCAACTTTGTATTCCCGAGCTCGGAGTTCATCCAACATTGTGTATTCTAAATCGTTTTCTGCTTGAAGCGCATTTCTGCGATTCGTCAAGCAATATAAAACCAAGCCGGACACCAATCCCGCTGCGATTGCCAAGAGCAGGTCAGACATCCAATATAGGGCATACTTCCAAAAGAAAAACGATCCTATGCACAGTAAAAGGCTCAAGATAATAATTGAGGCAAAGACTACCCTCATACCTCGAAATACCGACTTTAAGACTGACCCAATTGGCTTAAGGTTTTTATTTTTCATGGCTCATTTGTAATCCACATAATGTATCACCGCACATTTTGCAACGAAAAATTGACATATCCTTATCTCCCAATCTTTTTTCTTTCTGCCCATTTGTTTAGTTCCTGCAGAGCAGTTATTACATTCTCTGCAAGAACAGTGTCCTTCTCTGATAGTTCCTTCTCACTTGTCTCATTTGGATTCAATGTCTCTAATCCCTTATAAACTGCCATGTACCATTTGCTGCCTTTTTTATCAATTTGAGAGATGTACCTAAGTTGTTCAGAGGGAATATAAATATCCGCTTTCTTCATTGCTCTTAACAAAAAATCCTGCCAATATTGGTATAGTTTGCGCTCGTATTCTTTTTTGTCGTAATATGATATACGAGAAAACCTGAAACGATACCGCTAATTACTCCTGTTAACAGTCCTACGATAATTTCTTGGCCCATTCTATATCCTCATCTATCCATACAAAAGCTCATTACCAACCCCAATAATTACTCTTGTCGTTTTCTTCGTACTGGTTTTGGATTTCTTTAAATAGTTCTCTTACCCTCTCAATTTGATCGTATTTTAGTTCCTTCAAATATTCTTCTTTGTCATACAAGAACAACTGTAGTTGGCTGATTAACGTCTGATCTCGTATTACGATTAGTGCAGTTCCTTCGGCGGAATTCACTATTTCCCTTAAATGTCTGATATTAGTTGTAGCATTGTAATAGTTAACATCAACAAGCTTTCTGTCCAAAATATAGTTATCGAGAACGTATTTCTCTTCCCAGTATAAATACGCTCTGAAGACATCTATGTATTTGGTGTCAAGTGATAATTCTGTAATCATCTCTTCTCCACCTTGCATACGCGATTTCTCTCTACGACCAAATTTTTCAATTCTTTTACCAGATTACTTGCCTCATCTGGATTTTCCACTTTCGTTGCTAACGCTTCGAGTCTGCTTTCGATCTCTCTCTCAATCTCTTCTGTTGCTTCCGACGATACCGGATCGCTGTACCGAATCGCCTCACTCAGACTTCTCAGCTCTTTCTTAAGCCCCGGATCTCCACAGCGATCTACGATGCTCTCGATATTCAAACGAAACATCTTTGTCTGCTGAATGGCCTCTTGAACCTCTTTCTCCTGTTCTTGAATCGCATCCCTTGCGTTATCTGTTCCGATAAAGCCAATCACGGCACAGCCAAACAATACCATTCCCAGCACCAGAGCAACCCATACAGGTACTCTGAAAAACACTCCGAGGATGCAGATAATTACAGTCACAATAAGCTGGACTGCAGCATAAAGTAACCCCACACGAAATACCGGTACTCCATATAGCTTGCTTTTCAAGGCGTCCTGTCCCTGAAAGGCTTTGGCTGTAATAAAAATACTCACTATCAAAGAAATCAAGGCAAAGACAAACGCAACCCAACTTGCTCCGACTTTGTGGAAGGGTATACAGGCAAAGAAAACGATGTAAAGTAAGAAAACAATACCGTAAACTACTAAAATCGACTTTGCTTTTTTGTTTAGATTCTGTAGCATCTGTCAGCCCTCCTTCTTATGTCCGCATTCCGGGCAGAATTTTGATGTGATGCCTTTACATCCACACTCCGGACAGTCCCACGTCAGAGGGATTTCTGGTTTTTTCGCTCCGCACTCTGGACAGAACTTAGATGTAATCCCTTTATGTCCACATGCTGGACAATTCCATACTGTCGGTGGTTCGGGTTTTTTCTGGCCGCACTCTGGACAGAACTTTGACGTGATCGCCTTGAAACCACACACTGGGCAATCCCAGGTATCTGCTGGTTTAGGCTTTGCATTCCCGCACTCTGGACAGAACTTTGAAC
Organism: Lachnospiraceae bacterium; assembly: GCA_017480565.1. Lineage (GTDB taxonomy): Bacteria > Bacillota > Clostridia > Lachnospirales > Lachnospiraceae > RGIG1588. Next base: position 11,161 of record JAFVAL010000059.1, read on the forward strand.
GGATCTTTTGAGTGCCACAAACAGGGCAGTCCCAGGTATCTTCCGCTGTCATAGAGTTCATCACACCAGATCCCATCTTTTCAGTTTCGGAGAGAATCGGGGTCATGGCCTCCTTTGTCATGCCAATCACGCCTCCCATTGCCCCTAGAGATATGCCCAGTCCAGCAATATCTCCCAGTGCAGAGCCGCCTTCACCTCCGGTAATGCCATTTTTCATAGCTTCAAGTCCAACCTTGCGTGCTGTCTCCTGCTGATAAGTGTATCCCTTTGCCCGCATCTCCTCTGCTTCTGCAAATGCCTGTGCTTTGTAAGCCTCCGCTTCCGCCTGCGCCTTCAGTTTCAATGCTTCTGCTTCTCCCTGTGCACCAACCAGTTTCAGCTGAGCCTCAGTCTGTGCTTCCAGAATCTTGCGGCTCTGTGCGGCTTTTGCCTCAGCCTCACGGATCTTTTCTTCACGTACGCGCAAAGTCTTATCAGCATACTGCTGCTTCAGTCTGCGGAAGTTCGGGTCGTCATCCGGTGTCATAATTGATGTGATATAAAACTCAGGCATCTCCAAGCCATAATCATCAAGGGTTTCATTGATCACATCTTTTAACTGTTCAGACAATGTATCTATGTGTTCGTCAATTTCAAGCACATTGATCTCATTTTCCCGGATTGCACGTGCCAGATTAGATTTCACTTTATTAATGATCAGTGCTTTAAACTTGCCAGTAACTGCTGTAGTACCGATACCTGTCGAGCCGTTGATGTCCTGTTGTTTCAACTCTGCTGTGGCACCAACCAGCTTAATGACAAGTTTTCTGGAATTATTGACATGCAAAGAAAAGTTCCCACATGCCCCCAGTTCGATGTGAAGCCCTGAAGCAGGATCAAATAAACGCACCTTACTGTCGGTGCCCCATTTGATCCCCATCTGGGTCGTCATATTGATGAAGTATATTTCTGAATGAAATACTTCGTCCGTATTGGTCGGCAATTTGTATAACTCTTCCAGAATCGGAAGATTCTGTGTGGCAAGCGTATATCGACCCGCACCAAACAGATCCAAGGCACGGCCGTCTTTGAAGAAAATAGCCTCCTGTGACTCGTGAACAATCAACTGAGAACCTAGGTTAAAGTCCTCAATCGGATGCTTCCAGACAAAGGTAGTATTGTCGCCTTCGTACTTAATCACAGAAGCAAGGCCCTGATTTTTTACGTTCTCTTTTGCAATTTGCTCCTGTACCTGGATTTTCGTATTGCACAGCGGACACGTGTATGTCGCAGCATTCTTGTCTGCAGAGAGCTTACAGTTACAAGATGGGCACGAAAACTCGACTAACGCAGCCATGCTTTCTCTCGTATTGATCTTTTCGTGACACACCGGACATCTTGCGTCTTTGCCTTTTGACTGGTCATAAATTACTACATTTCCGCAATGTGGGCAGATCTTTGACCCCATTTTGTCTGTAGCAACATTGATGGTATAACCACACGAACAATCAATGGTTCTTGTTTTCCCAATTCCTAAAAAACCTCCTGTAGAAGCTTCCGCATATCTCCCACAGTGAGGGCATTCGATTACAAATTTTGCCATATTTTCTTCCTCGACTTACTCTATTCTTGACCACAATGTTTCAAAAAGTAGACATCACGGAACAAAGTAACTATAATAAAAGTTAAGCAAAAAACAGGACATTTTCTTGCCTGAATCATTGGATTTGTCAATTAAACGTCCTGTTTCAGTATGTCTACTTTTTTAAACACTTTCCTCTTTAAATTTTCTGAAAAAAGTGCTTGAACTCATGTTCAATCGATTTGCTGCACCTCGGATTGATATCTTCCCTTGCCTGCACATTTCACATATCTCCTCAAACTCCTCCGGCACTTCTTTCTTCTTCGGTCCGAATTGCACGCCTCTCTGTTTCGCAGCAGCAATCCCTTCCGCCTGCCTCTGGTGAATGAATTCACGCTCCGTTTGCGCCACATAAGCAAAGATCTGCAGCACCAGGTCTGCAATCAAGGTTCCGGTCAGATTGTTATCTTTCTTCCTCGTGTCAAGCAAATCCATATCCAGCACCACAATGTCGGCCTTCAGCTCCTTTGTAATGTACTGCCATTGCACGAGGATTTCACTGTAATTCCTGCCCAGTCGGTCGATACTCTTTACAACCAGCAGATCACCCTCTTTCATTCTCCGGATCATCCGCTGATAAGCCGGCCGTTCAAAATCTTTACCCGATTGGTGATCAATGTAGACATTCCTCTTCGGTATTTCAAATGATTCCAATGCCAGAAGTTGGCGGTCAACATTCTGTTCTCTCGTAGAAACGCGAATATACGCAAATTGTGTCATGGTGGCACCTCCATTTATATATTGATTTATAACAATATACCTCCACAGGCCTTCTGTCTCCAAAACACAAAAAGACAACCATCTTTCGACGATTGTCTCTTTCAAATATTATTCACTTTCCCAGTCATAGCCTTACTTCTTCACTGCCTGCTTTACACCTTCGACCCTTCGAAAGAACATTTCCCTCTGGGCATCATTCTGAAACCATCTCTCATCAATCTCACTGATCTGGTTCCATCCGACACTCTGCACCGCTTCGATTGCTGCATCCATCTGTGAAATTCTCTTCGCGTTTGTCTGACAAAGTGCTCCTTCTAACCTGTCATACGCCTGAAAAGACTTATTAAAGTCCATCAACGGGTATAGTTTTTTGAGTACATTTGTCTCATTATCAGCAAGGAATCCCCAGTTGCCCCAATGTCTGTCCGTGTTGCCAACAAGGTAGTCAACCAGATTCATCATATGATACCGATATGCGTTCTTTTCAAGGACAAATGTATCCCGGTTCAGGTCATGGTTCACGCAATAAAGATCGACGGCTTCCATCGAAACGAGGCTTTCCTTCTCAGACGTGATCATCCGGCTTTTAGACACCGCTCTGTCTTCAAATACCGCAGGCTCATACGCCACACTTTCGATGTCAAAACACCGGACAATCTTTGATGCTAATAGTTCGGCCTCCACATCCCTTGTGTCACCATTTTTCAAGAGATAGAACTGTCCGTTCTCTCGAATCCATGCCTTAGGTGCAATTCCCTGCGTACCGACATCGCCTGCCACGTCGCCCGGCGCAATCAGATTGGCGTTTTGTGCAGTCAGTGCTTTTCCTCGCAGACTCACATCCGCAAATGCACCGGAGAGAGAATGTCTGTACAAGCTAATCTCTGCAAATGAGATCTTCTCCCGGTCACTTTTGATCCAATAAACATCCGTCAGACTTAGACCATGATAAGAAATTGCAATCAGAGCACGATCCCGGTCTGTGACCGCCTGCTTTGCGCCAATACTGTTTAGAATTTCTTTCACATACGTGCGATCAAGTGTTAACACGCGAGAAGAGCACCAGTAGTAAAAATTATTTAGATTGTTAATGCGTTCTTCCAGATCATTTGTCTCCGCATGCTCCAGATATAAGTTGTACGGCATAAATTTCTGCGAATAGATCGTGCACGCGCCATCCTCTCGGATCGAAGCAACCTTGCGATCTTTATGCATAATGGTAAATCGTGTCCATCCTTTTCGCAGAGCATCATTCTTGATTTGAATACTCATTATTATCACCAGTCTCTTTGCTTTGGTTGTCCTCTTTGGTTGGATTATAACACAAAGAGAAGGAAAGGAAAACTAGATTCGTAGCGACTGGGCTTCTTGACTCTGCGAAACCATTTCCTGCTCCGCAGAGTCAAGTACACAGTTATCTTGCTCGCAGTTCTTGACTCACTCAAGGTCTTTCCTGCCCCGCAGAGTCAAATGCATGCTTGTCGCCCCGCCAATTTTTGACTCCACCAACCCCCTTCCCGCCTCGCAGAGTCAACTGCAAGCCTCCCTCCCCCAACGCCGCACAAAAAAACAGCCATTCAACCCCGCAAGTGAGTGGATGGCTGTTTTTGTGATCAATCTTATCGCTCTTACTCTGCTACGTAAAGCATGAGTGCTACGTGTCTAGCTCTCTTGATAGCAGAAGTGATCGCTCTCTGATGCTTTGCGCAAGTACCGGTAATACGGCGAGGAAGGATCTTGCCTCTCTCGGAAACGTACTTTCTCAGACGTCCGGTATCCTTGTAATCGATAACAACGTTCTTATCTGCGCAGTAAGCACACACTTTTTTTCTTCTGCGGACGGGTGTTCCTCTTCTCTTGAAAGAGTCCTGCTTGTCGCCTCTATCTTTGCTGAATGCCATGTTTAGACCTCCTAATCTCTTACCGTCACTTAGTTAAACGGCAGTTCCTCGTCAATTCCATCCGGAATGTTCATGAACCCATCGATGCCTGCTGCATTCGCAGTATCCGGCTTCGGTGTGCTCTGATTCTGATTCTGGTTCTGGTTATTCTGATAACCGTTGGAATAATTGTTATTCGAATAATTCATCTGACCGTTGTTCTGGGAAGCGCCCTTGCTCTCAGCAAACTCCTGCTCCTCCACAACAACCTCCGTTGTATAAACCTTCTGGCCTTCCCGGTTGGTATAGCTGCCGGTCTGAATTCTGCCGCACACCGTCACTCTCATGCCCTGCTTAAAATAATCATGCGCAAACTCTGCGGGCTTGCCAAACACGACGCAAGGGATGAAATCTGCGGTCTGGGAACCGTCGCCATTATTACGGGTAAATCTGCGATCCACGGCTAAGGTGTAACGCGTAATTGCCATACTATTCTCGCCCTGAGAATAACGGGTTTCGGGATCTCTCGTGAGACGTCCCATCAGTACAACTTTATTCATACGAAATCCTCCATAAGCTGACGCTTCGCGTCAAAATCTGTTGCTTATGCTTCCTGTTTCACGCACAAATATCGGATGACATTCTCCATAATGCGGACACGATGCTCTAACTCACCAGGGCAGGTCGGCTCTGCATCGAAATGAATGAAGTAATAATAGCCTTCGTTCATCTTCTGAATCTCATAAGCCAGTCTCTTCTTGCCCCAATCGTCAACATCAACGATGGTTCCGCCAAAACGAGTGATGTACTCTTTTACCTGTTCAAGAGTAGCAAGTCTAACCTCATCTTCAACTTTTGCACTTACAACCAAACATAACTCATAACGTGTCATAGTTGTCTGTACCTCCTTCTGGTCTCTGGCCCGCGCACGCGCGAGCAAGGAATTAAAATGTATCACAAGCAAATATTTTAGCACGGTGAAAATGAAATTGCAAGGGAAATTGTCTCATGATACAATAATTTCATCGCAGGGCAGACCGCCTCTGCCAGGAAAGGGATTCATATGATTAAATATCAAGTTTTCTTAAGTTCAGTTTCCACCGAGCTGCACGAAGACCGTGCGGCCATCATCAAACATCTGCTGGAATCGAACCGCTATTTCCCCATCGCCATGGAGTTTTTCCCGGCTTATGACAGTACCATCACACTGCTTTATCGTTATTTGCAGGACTCTGATGTCTACGTTCTCATTTTAAAAGATTCTCTCGGCTCTCCGATTGGCAAAAAAGGAGCTGCCTTCCTCCATAAGCTAGCTGTGGAAAATGAGTCCATCCCCCCGGCCTTAAACGCATTTTGCAAAAATGTCAGCTGCACGCCGGAGGAACTGACCTTCACCCAGGTCGAATACATTTTCGCGCAGGCACTGAAAATGAAGATCCTCGCGTTCGTCTATACCGCCCCGGGCGAGGCTCTAAGCGACCGCATCACGAACTTCTGCGGGACTTCATTTGACCATACCGCGAAGGCTTGGAAGACCCGCGACGAACTGACGCGGGGTGTCTTAGACTCACTCAATTTCCTGGTCAGCGACAAGAAAAACCGCGATCTTGGCTGGGTGCGCCGCATGGAAGACCCGATGATTTCCCGCACGAGACGCGCCGGCATTCTGGAGCTGACCTTGGATGGAAATGGATTCGCAGACGAGCTTCGCGACCGCCTTCCGCTGGTGCAGGAGCTTGATTTGTTCTACACCACAGGGCGTGGCTTTATCACAAAATTCCAGAAGCTGATCGGTTCGCTTCTGGCACAGGGGAGCAATCTAAAGCTTCTCTGCGCATTTCCTCGGTACGACTTTCTCTCGGATGTCGCAGCCGTCGAGAAGTATAAGTATGGCAATCGCGACGATATTCATGACGAGTTTCTGGAAGTTATAAAGACGCTCGGACACATTTACGCCAACGCAAAGCTGCAGTCCAAAGAGCAAGGTCTGACGGTTCCGACCGGCACCATCGAAGTGGCCAACAGCCGCACTCTGTTCCGCAGTTCTCTGCTGGTCGCGCATCAATCCGATGATGTAAAATGGGGCTGGCTGACGCTCACCCTGCCCCCCGAGAAAAGCCTGGACATGATCAGTCTGCAGATCGAACAAAAGCCGGAAGATGATCCGAACGAAAACCTCATGCGCGCCTCCGCGGATCATTTTGATATCGTCTGGAAGACAGCAGTCCTCATGGGCGAAGTCATTCAGATCACGGATCAAACCGACTTTCTCGCCGAATACAACCGCTGCTGCAAGAAAGAAGAAAAGGCATTTAAGAATCGGGAAGTCTGGGAAGAAAAGCAGATGAAAGCGATGAAAGCGGCCCGCAGGCGCCGCGGCAAGAAGATTTTAATCGAAGTGGCTGCGCAACATCCTCTGAAGGATGGCCTTTATCCTGACAAAGAATTCGCGGCAAGGCTCGATTTTGGCATCAAACTTTGGAAGGAGAAGGCTGCCGCCGGTTATGAAGTGGAATTCTACGTGCCTGGCAGCGTGCACCTGGACTTTGAAGGCATACCGGATGACATCTCCCTCGCAGAAGCCGGCGTCACCTACCTGCTAGAGCACGGCGTCCCGGAGGAGATTGTACACGGAGACGATCTGAACACTCGTTACGATGACCGCCGTTACTGGAGGGGTGTCTACAATTCCGCGGATGAATGTTATATCGCTGCGCAGTATTTTCTGGAAGAAGAGAAGCATTTTTCCGAACTTTATTGCATCTGCTCCCCCAACCAGGCGATGCGAAAGACACTGCATTTCATCCACTACGGGATCCTCCCGATGGTTTACACCGTGCCAGTTCCATCCATGTTCCACAAAGTAGTTGGTGAAATCTACGACTCCATTCCGTATCTTCTCTTTGAAGACCCGGACTGTCAATCACCGGACTCGAAGGAAGCACTGCGCACCAGGAAGGAACGCTTCCCGGGATTTCGTGAGTAAATGAATGAAGAGGGTGCTTACCTAAGCGCCCTCTCTTCTCCATCTCTCGTCCACCCTCGCATATTCTTCTCCGCCTGTCTTCTGGGAATCATAATCTGATGCCCGCACCCAGCGCACTCCAGCCGAAAATCCGCCCCGATCCGAAGCACCCTCCAAGCATCGCTTCCGCACGGGTGCTTTTTCTTCATTCGAATCACATCGCCAATCTGAATCTCCATTTCCTGTTTTCCCCCATGACATTTTATGCTACAATAGTCTCGCTATGAAAGAATACACGAACTACATTTTTGATCTTTATGATACGCTGGTTCACATCCACACGGACGAGACCAAGCCTGCCCTCTGGCGGAATACCGCCGCTTTTTTAAAACGCCGCGGCGTCTGCTGGCAGCCGCAGATGCTCCGCATCGCCTACCTTCGTCTTTGCCACGAGGCCGACGATGCTCTCCGAAAAGAATTAAACACCGACCTTCCAGAGATCGAGCTTCTGGATGTTTTTCGCACGCTGATTGCGCACCCAATGAAGCCCCACAGTCTTTCTGACGAGCAGATTGATGCCCTCGCTGGGGAGCTTGCCCTTTATTTTCGCAAGACCTCCCGCGAATATCTCTATCCCTATCCCGGAACCCTTGAGACCCTGGCCAAGCTTCGTGCTCGCGGGAAACGCCTCTATCTGCTTTCAAACGCGCAGAGCTGTTTTACGAATCAAGAACTTTCCGATTGCGGTTTGGCAAATGTCTTCGACGAGATTCGTCTCTCTTCCGACTACCACGTCCGCAAACCGGCACCGAAATTCATGGCGGATCTGCTTGCATACCATCATCTAAACCGGGAAGAAACCGTGATGGTCGGAAATGATTTCACAAGTGATATCCGCATCGCGCAATCCTGCGGGTTAGAAAGCATTTTCCTAAACACCTATCAGTATTCGCCAGAAGAAATGGACGCGCAAATCCGCACCCAAGGACTCGATCCGTCAACGATTACATTACTGGTGTCCGGAGAGATTTCGGAGATATTAAACTACTAGAACTACAGTCTGGCATGCTGCTGCACTGCCAGACTGTGATTAGTCATTGTTGCTTCAAATAATTCTTCACATAGGACAAAAATGTCTCTGCTCTCTTTATTTGTTTTTCGGCTTCATCCCTTGCTGCTATCATATCCGTCTAAAGCGTTTACTGCTCTAATTCCATGAAAAATGGAGTAATACGCGCGATTTAACGTGTTTTTGTATCTACCATTTTGAAACATGAGTTTCGCATCTTCCAATGCTTCCTGACTACACTCCAGGCGATACTGAGATAATTCTTTTAAGCTGCCTTCCATAGTGTAATCCCCTCTTCTTTCACATTTCGGTAAAATGGTAAAACATTCTGCCATCCCAGATAATTTTGCACATCAATCAATACAACCGAAAGAACGACATCATATTCCAGCTGTAAATCCACAATCAGATCCGTCATCTGGTCATGCATCTCTTCCGTAAACGGTTCTACGAAAGTCGCAATATCGATATCCGATTCTTCCGTCTGTGTGCCTCTAGCAAAAGAACCAAAAAGCACGATGCGGTCTATTTTCTCTCCGAGAATTCTTACCAGTCCTCTTGTCAATTCATCGAACAATCCTTGATATTTCTCCATGACGTCCTCCTTTCTTCTTGTACTTTGAGGATACCAGATTTTTTATGCTCCTTCAAGTATGTTTCATTACGCATACTTCCCCAGCACTTTTCCGATCTTCTCCTCGATCACCAGATCCGCATACCGATCCCGCCCGGTCGGCTGCAAGTTGATCACAACCAAATGCTTGCCTTGGAAGTAATCCACAAGGCCTGCTGCAGGATACACCACCAGAGACGTTCCGCCAATAATCAGCATATCTGCCTTGGAAATGTAATCGACCGATTTCATCAGGATATCCTGGTCAAGCCCTTCCTCGTAAAGCACGACATCCGGTTTGATGATGCCTCCGCAGCTGCAGCGTGGCACAAGTTCCATGTCTTTTAAATCTTCCGCCGAATAAAACCTTCCGCACCGCATGCAGTAATTGCGCTGTGTACTTCCATGCAATTCCATGACCTCTTTGCTGCCAGCCAGCTGATGCAGCCCGTCGATGTTTTGGGTAATGACCGCACGCACCTTTCCCTGTGCTTCAAGGTTGGCAAGGCCATAATGTGCTGCGTTAGGGTGCACATTTTCAAGCAATAGTTTGTCCCGGTAAAACCGATAAAACTCCTTCGGATTTCGCATGAAGAAAGAATGGCTGATGATCTCCTCCGGAGGGTAATCATACTTCATGTGATATAGACCATCCACACTTCGAAAGTCCGGGATGCCACTCTCTGTTGAGACACCCGCACCGCCAAAGAATACAATGTTATCCGACTCTTCGATCCACTGATATAATTGTTCACATTTCTCCTGAATCGTCATATGGCTCTTCTCCTTTCACAAACAGCTGCTACATCTTTTTGATCAATATCTATCGTTTTAGATGCCTAAAACAAGACTGTTCCAACATTCACATGCATCCTTTTTTCTACAAACCCCAGTTTGAGATGCTCAAAACAAGTCGGCCATGTAAAAGCGGGCATCCCAAATCCATTTTTTTGCATCAAGGATGAATCCTCTGGCAAGCCCCTGTCGCTCCCCCCAAGCCAAGCACGAATAATGCAGCCCAGCCAGGCACCATGGGATAGATAGTCCCTATAAAACATTTCCTCCAGACAACAAGAGGGTGCCGCCTGGGCACCCTCCGTCATGCGAAATGAATTATTCTCCTGCACCCGGCTCTACATAATCCGAGATATCTGCGTCATCTGTCACAACACCGGTGATCTCATCTCTGTGTGCACAGAAGGAGCACAGACGTGTACGGTTTGCCGCGATCGCCTGCTCTACGGTTCCGTAGGTCAGAGCGTCAGACTGGTTGAGCGCCTGGCAGTCCTCATGGGTGTGATACACCTTGCCAAACGGTGCCCAGTAAACGGTATCCGTGATGGCTTCCATCGCAGCTTCCTGCTGCTCCTGGGAAACCGGATTGTAATCGATGCTCGATGCACCGCCGATCAACAGTGCAATCACAGCAACCACGGTTGCGATGACCTTGGTCTTCTTATCCATATTCTTGTTCGTCAGAATCAGGATAACCAACGGTACAAATGCAACGATTGTGACGATCAGGCCAAGGTTATTCCACAGCCAGAACTTCACTTTGTTCTTCTCGGAAGCAGGCTTGATGTGGTTTGCCTTCTTCCAAAGCTGAGAACCAATAACGACACAAACCAGATCCAGCACGATGAAAATAATCAGTTGCCACATGGTCGGCATGAACTTCAGATTGAGCTTTCCAAGCACAACCAAAAGTGCAAGCACCTCAAAAAGAATGGCAACCACCCAAAGGCAAATCGCGCCGATCCGAAGGCCTGTCGCATTGCCCACCGGGGCAGCTTCCTTCATCTCAGGTCTCTCCACCTTCGCGGGCTTCTCTCCCTGCTTTAACGCTTCGCCGGTTTCTGCATTGACCAGCTTATGCTCTTTCTTTTCCGCCATAGTAAACTATTCTCCTTTACTGTTATCAAGTGTTGACGATCAACATCTTGTGTTTATTATAGTGGTTTATCCCTAAAAATGCCATAGGAAAATGTAATTTGATGCAAATTCTGCTTAGTCGTTTCAATTTCCGTAGAGGATCCCGGCAAGCTCGGAATCTTTATCCAGCATGATGGTCTTATTTCCTCCTTACCGAATTCTCCGGCTCTCCAGATAATATCGCTTCTCTCTGGCCTCCCCCAGCGAAAAACTCTTGCGCACAAAAGTACCATTTGTCAGCACGGTCTTGAAAAATGAGCCTCGCTCGAACTTATCAAACACGATCGGGTAACAATCTGGTGCATCGCCCAGTGCCAGACACTCCTCTCTGCCATGAATGTACTCCAGCTCCACCGCCGGGTGCGTCTTTCGGTACTCTCCCATCCATGCATCCAGGGCTGGCTGCAGTTTTTGCAGATCCAAATCTTGCCTGTCAAGTCCAAGTTCGTCAACCATCCTCGCCTGATCCTCAGGATCCACGTGCATGATCAGGCGATGGATCGGATGGAAGGAAAGTCCTTCATCATAGACCGAGATCAGCTCGACAAGCGCATAGCGCAGCGGATCTTCCGTCAGCATTTCTGTGGAAATGAAGTTGCTCTCCATCAGTTCGCTCTTTCTGGCCTCCCAGCACTCTTTGGCTGCCGCCAGAGAATGATTGCCATCGCCGACCGCCATCAGGAAGTTGTCCTCACATTTCGCCGCAAGCTCTTCTAACACGTCTGCGACATCCGTAAGCAGTTCCTCGTCCTCGATCAACGTCCCGTCGATATGGCCGCCGCCCTGCATCAGATCAAAGTCGTAAAGCTTCGGCAGCGTCGCACATTTTTCTTCCAGCAGACCTGACAAATGATTTCGCTCATCGTCCAAAAGCACCAGGACGTGCGGCAGCTCAATCGGTGCACCACTTCGAATCTTAATTCGCTCCGGCAGACGTTCTTTGACCGTCGCCTCCGTCGCTCGGATCCGGTTATGGTTACCAGGCTTGTAGTCATAGCTCTCCAGATCGATCGCCGCCACCAGACCGCGCCTTAGCACACCCGGCGCAACCTCTCTGCGCACATAGACAAAGCCCTCGCCCACCGACGTCAGAATCCCTGCATCCAGATACTGCCGCATCGCCTCTGAAATCTTAGGCTCATACCGTTCCTTCTCGGCAAGGTAGGCCTCCGGTAACATCAGCCGCAGCGCGGAAGGTGCCTCCCCAACAATGCGTTCAGTCTCCGCCCAGTACGCGGGCTCTGCAGAATGTTGGTCGCAGGCAATCACCGCGAACTTCGACAGATCCACCTCCGGGGCGGGCATCAGAATCTCTGGTACCCGCAGCCCAACCTTTAAAAATCGTCTCTTTAAAACATCATTCATCTATCATTCACCCTTGTTATTTATTTGTTCTACTTCTGTCGTTAAGCCCAAGTCTCATTTCAGGTTTTTGTGCCAGATCCGCACCTCGTACGGCTCCATTTGCCCCGGCTTCACGCGCTTTGGATACACCAGATGCATGCCATCCTCACGTTTATACTTCGTGCGCTTTTTCCGCCCCGCGAGATTGCACTCAATCACAAACTCCTCGTTCTCATCTCGCCTGCGATAAACAAACGAATCCTTCGAGCCATCCTCCAGCACGAACTCGCCGTAGATCAATGCCCTGTGATTTCGCCGCATCCGAATCAGGCTCTGATACAACTTTCGCATCTGCCCGTCGGCTTCTTGCTGCAAATGTTCCGGCAGTGCCTTCGCGCTCTCATTCCACGGAAGAAGCACTCTCGCGTGGTCTCTCGTCCCGCGCCTGATGTGTGCAAACAGCTCTTCGTCCGAGACCTCCCCGCGATGCTCTGCGAAATAATTGACCGCCTCCACGTCCGAGAGCTCCTCCATCGACCGGAAATCGTAGTTAGTAAGGCCCATTTCATCGCCCTGGAAGATAAAAGGCGTTCCCTTCAGTGTAAACTGCATCACCGCGAGAAGCTTCTGCACGTCCTTTATGAGCGCCGGATCTCTGGTCACTTTATTTGCCATACGAGGATTGTCGTGGTTGTTATAAAAGAGCGACATCCAACAGTTGTTCCCGTAATGCAGCATCCAATCGCAAATGTAGTCGCGGTAATAATTTAAATCATAGACATAGTCATCCCCGCGGATGTGTCCCGGCGTCTCCAGCTGGTCAAAAGAAAAGATCATGTTGAGCTCGCCACGTTCTTCGCCGGTCAAAAGCTTGCCCATCTCCATGCCGATTCCCGGTGTCTCACCCACCGAGAACGCCTCGTGCGGTGCAAATGCTTCGTCGTGGATCTGCTTGAGATATTCATGCAGATGCGGTCCGTAGTAATAGTGCTCGATTCCCGCAAAGCCCATCATCTCCCCGATCGAAGGATCGCCCTGCGGAAGCCCCTCTGCCTTGGAAATGTAGTTGATCACGTCCATGCGGAACCCGTCAACGCCTTTATCCAGCCACCAGTTGATCATATCGATCACATCGCGGCGCACCTCCGGGTTATCCCAGTTTAAATCCATTTGCTTTTTGGAGAACAAATGCAGTCCCCAAAGCCCCTGCTCCTCATAGTGATTCCAGGCCGTACCCGAGAAAAATGAGGTCCAGTTGTTCGGCGCCACCTCGCCTTCGCGCAGGAAATAATAGTCGCGGTACTTCGAACTTGGATCCGCAAGCGCCTGCTCAAACCACGCATGCTCGTCGGAAGTATGATTGACCACGAGGTCCATGATCAGCTTCATTCCGCGCTCGTGCACGCCCGCAAGCAACGCATCGAAATCCGCCATCGTCCCAAACTCGGTCATAATCTTGCGATAATCCCGGATATCGTAACCATTGTCGTCGTTGGGTGAATCATAGATCGGGGAAAGCCAGATCGCATTCACCCCCAGATTCTTCAGATAATCCAGCTTGCCAAGAATACCCTTCAGATCACCGATCCCATCTCCGTTCGCATCCGCAAAGCTGCGCGGATACACCTGATAAAAGACGGCTTCCTTCCACCAGGCAGGCCGAACGGTCTCCGGCACCGCGCCAGGGATACGGTCCGCCGGTACATCCTTCTCAGAATTCACTAGCGCAAGCAACGTGTCCAAAAATGACGGATTGATCTGCTTTTTCGCGAGCGAAAAGATCCATTTTAGTTTCAGATTTCCTACCACCGGATTGGTGAGTAACCCCTCTGCAATCCCCAGCTGCATCAGCACTTTTGCCAGCACATCGTGCCCGACCGGCGTTGCATACAATTCTCTGACGGTACTGTCAGGCGTCAACATTTTACTCATAGTATCTCCATTTCGTAAGCGCACTTAGGCTCTTTCTTTTAACTCCGCACAGATGCGGTCATATTCTTCCTCATCCAAGGTATAATTCTTCTGGTACAGCAGATACGCGATGAACATCAAGATGCAGGGAAGCACTGTGATGCAAATGAGCAGGCCAACCGTCTGTCCGTGGCTTGCGCTCGCAATCACCGCATCGATACTGTCAAGCTTCGCAGCCTCCGCGATCAATCCGCGGGACGCCTCCTGCTCCAGCTCCGAAATCTGATTGGTCAGCTTCGTCACCCCGAAGATCACGTACGCAAGCGAAGTCATCGCCGCAATCAGTGCCGAACCCATTTTTGTGAGGAACGGCCGCAGGGAAGCAATGATCGCCTCATCGCGCGTCCCATGCTTATATTCGTTATATTCCACCGTGTTAATGATCGAAATCATACCCACCAGATAGAAGCTGTACTGACCGAGGTTGGAAAGCATGTAACCGATCGTCAGACCCCAGAAACGGAACATCCCGGTGCCGCCCATCAGGCCAAAGACCAGCATCACCGCGTAACCAACCACCGCGACAACCATCATCACCTTGAGCAGCTGTTTGCGGTGCAGTTTCCGGGAAATGGCCGGATAAAACATCATCAAAAATGCGGTCGCAGCCACACCGACCGTCGAAAACGTCGAGTACAAGCCGCCGCGATATCCGAATTCAAAATAGATCAAACTCGAACCCAGACCGCCGAGCACCAGTCCATTTCCGACCTGCTGGATCAGGAAAATAACCGAAATCCACAGTAACTGATCATTGCCTGTGATCGTCGAAAAAATCTTCTTTAAACTCACGCGCGGTGCCGGCTCCTTCTCATACGTCCGGTACTCCTGCGCGCCAAAAATCGTAAAGCACATAAAAGCAATCGAAATCAATCCGATCACCAGCGCAATCACACCGTAAGCAGTGGCCGCATTACCACCGATCGCACTAGAACCAGCCGTAAACATCGGAATGCAGATCGACGCCAGCGTGCTGCCCACACCCGCGAACAACGTTGCGCGCGAAGTGAACATATTTCTCGCATCCGCATCCGATCCCAGCGAAGGCACCATGCCCCAGTAAGAGATGTCGTGCATCGTGTAAGTGATACTGTAGCAGAAATACATCACGCCAAAGAACACGATGAAGCTCCAGCCCTCTAACTTCGAATTAAATGTCAGATACACCACCACCGCGGTTGACAAGATACCGATCAGCTGCCACGGCTTATACTTGCCCCACTTTGTGCGCGTCCGCTCGATGATATTGCCCATGATCGGATCATTTAACGCATCAAAGACACGCGCACAAACCATAATCACCGTGATCGCAAAGATCTGGCTGTTCGTTAACGACCTCGTAAATAAAATGTACGTCAGCAGGAAATTCGCAAACAAGCAATAGACCATATCGCGTCCGACCGTTCCCAGCGGGAACATCCACAAGTTCCGTTTTAATCTCTGTTTGTCATCCATCACAACAAATCCTTTCTCTTTTCACGTGCCGCGCTGTAGCGCTCTCTGTCCTCTATTATAAAACGAAAACGGAGCCTTGGGTAGGCTCCGTTTCAAAAAATGATTCTTTGATTGCAAGTTATGCCTCGTATACTTCGTCCTGAGACTTCTGTTCTGCTCTTAAAACACGGTACAGTTCAGCTTTTGCCTGCTCATGATACGGCGCAACATAGAAGATCTCAAGAATCCCCAACGTCAAAATGCCCAGAATGTGCCAGCCAAGGAACGACAGATCCATCACAAATGCTTTCCACTTATTGCCATCCATCATCTGACGAGACTTCGTGATCGCATCGATTGCATCAATATCCGGATCATCTGCCAGAATGTAAGGCACCATCCGATAGGAATACGCCTTAATAAATCCAGGAATCAGGAAAAGCAAAAACCAAAGTCCGTTAAACAAACCACGTAGGAACATCGCAAGTACATTTCTGCCCCAGCTTGGCTGAAAGCCCTTCTTGATCTCGTCAAGCTCAGCCTTCTTGTAGCTGTTGACAAAGAAAAATGCACACACACCGATGATGAGCGGATTAAAGACCAGGTACTGTAAAACGGTGCCCAACAAGCCTGTTCTTGCCCCAAACTGAACATTCACACCAGATGACTGCCCAGCGGAATTCGAATTCAAGAAACCAGCAAGCGGATTACTATCCTCGTCCTCTAAATCATACTCATAATAGACGCCATTCTGATTGAACTCTTGCTGCATCTGATTGTAAGTATCGACACCATTCTTCGCTCCGTTGGCTGCCGGCCCGCCGACCAGTGCAGCGATGATCAGAGCTGCTACAACACATTTCCAATAATTTGCCTTAAAGGCAACTTTCGCTCTGCCCTTCAGCGCAGAAATCTTCCACATAACTTAATTCCTCCCATACAATGAAACCTGCCGGAGGTCATCCCTCCTCCCCAGACTTCTCATCTGTCTTAAGGTTGGATTTATCATAACACAAAATGACAATCGCCGCAATCAGAAAAGGAATGCCCGCCACAAGTCCAACCGGAGCAGGTCCAAAGATCTGCAGCTGCACCTTGTCTACCGCGAGAAAATAAAGCGGAATCGCGGCAAATGCATTGATCGCACCATGCGTGATGGCAGGCAGCCAGATGCATCCGCTCTTCCTGTAGAGCCAGTCTAAAATCACGCCAGCAGAAAATGTAAACACAAGGAATACAAACGGTCCCAACACCGGCGCACCCACGTAAGAAAGTCCGTACTCATACCCGGCGAGAATGATAATCGGCCAGTGCCACACACCCCAGATGAGACCCATCAGAAGCGAACCTTTCACTTTGCCAAAACGTTCTCTTAACGCAGGGGATAGTACACCTCTCCAGCCGACCTCCTCACCGATTGCAGCGAACATGTTCAAAAGAGGTGCATAGGTAACTGCAGAAACTGAACTGATCAAAAGATACTTAGCAGGTGTCAGACCCTGCGCAGCAAGCTGCTCCATCCCGGTCGCTCCAATCGTTGCCGCAAGCAACCCCGCATTCGGGTCAAATGCTCCTCGGAATAGAATGAAAAACAAAGCAGCTCCAAGCACGCTAACAACGGCAGGTCCAAACCAACCAAGCAGATAATAACGAACCTTACCCTTTAGCTGCGGCTTCCAGCCAAGTCCCTTCAGCGAATGCTTCGAAAGCAAAGCACCCACAAGCGGTGCAAACATACTAACCGCCAGAATCGCCTGATACACATCAGCTATACCATTCCAGACGCAATAAATTGCAACCCCCTGCAAAATCCAGGCAATCACAAACGTCCAAATCAGATAGTACCGTATTTTCTTCTTGTCATACTTCATGGCTTACGTCCTCCTTATCCTATAAAACCGTATGTCAAAGTGTTTCTTCCGATTTCCTTACACTACCTTTTTATCACATCACGCAGCGTCACAAGCAACCCCTAACGCAAGGGGATTTTTCAAATAAAGAAAATGATATAGAAAAAAGCTGCCTGTATCTCTACAGACAGCTCATCCTAAAGAGGCGACAACCGGATTTGAACCGGTGATGAAGGTTTTGCAGACCTTTGCCTTACCACTTGGCCATGTCGCCACAAGATATAAGATAACGTGCCGCCGAATCCTTCGGATTTGTCCGGCTCGCCATTTACTAAAGGAGAATGCGTAGCATTCTTTAAGACTCACGCGAAGCGTTAGTCTAACTCCCCCTGTTGGACTCGAACCAACGACACCGCGGTTAACAGCCGCGTGCTCTACCGACTGAGCTAAGGAGGAATATCTTCCGTACCTTCAAAACTACATATGACTCTTTGCAAACGAAATAACCATCCGAAAGATAACCTCTCTGCTTCGCAGAGCATCAGTCACTGTCAGGCCGCCGCTCTTCCAGAGCGTCCGGCTGCCATTGCCTGACTCCCAGACTCGATTCCGCCGAATCCTGCAAGCAAGCTTGCGATTCGCCTCATCTCGTCTGCGTTATCTCTTTTGGTCAAGCCCTCGACCGATTAGTAGCAGTCAGCTACGTGCATTACTGCACTTCCACCTCTGCCCTATCTACCTTGTCGTCTTCAAGGGGTCTTACTAAAGGGATATCTCTTCTTGAGGGGGGCTTCACGCTTAGATGCCTTCAGCGTTTATCCCGTCCCGACTTGGCTACTCGGCCATGCACTTGGCAGTACAACCGATACACCAGCGGTCAGTCCATCCCGGTCCTCTCGTACTAAGGACA
>JAFVAL010000060.1 GCA_017480565.1 Lachnospiraceae bacterium
AAATCCGCTGAATTTACTGGCGTCCCCGATGTGATTCGAACACACGACCTTCCGCTTAGGAGGCGGACGCTCTATCCTGCTGAGCTACGGAGACATCTTCAATTTTTGGCTTATTTACGGGCTTTTTCAGCCTTCCGGAGCCACCCGGTGAAGCTCGGTTCTGTCTAATGGACAGCCGCTTCAGAAGCTATAAAAAGGTAACAAGTCATGTAACCCGTTTTGGCGTTAGGTGCAAGTTGCTTTTTACTCAAGTCCGAGACGATTCGAACTCCGCACTCGTTTGTTTAACGACCCCGAGGCGTTAGGTCCCGCTGAAGCTTAGGAGGCGGTCGCTCTATCCAACTGAGCTACGCAGACATATTCAATTTTTGGCTTATTTCCGGGCTTTTTGAGCCCTCCGGAGCCACCCGGTGATGTCTCGTTTCTGTCTAATCAACCAGCTGCGAAGGCATCTATTTTGCAAATATCGACCGACGCCATTTTGGCGTTAGGTGATATTGGCTTCCGTCACAATTCGAACTCCGCACTCGTTTTTTTAACGACCCCGAGGCGTTAGGTCCTCCCGAAGCTTAGGAGGCGCTTGTTTTATCCGTTAAACTACGAGGACTTGTTACTTCAGGCAAATGTATGCCTGATCCGCTCATCGCGGACACCTGTTATTATACACAAGAGGGCGTCTCCTTGCAAGGAAAACGCCCTCATTTCTCTCATTCTACGGGAAGATTACCGATCCTCGCAGGTCTTTTCCCCTCGGAATTTGGGAAGCCAGTAGTCCTTCCCGTAGACCAAAATCTCCGCGAGAAGCCCCACCGGAAGTGCCGCAAAAACATCGATTGCAGAGTGCTGCTTGACGAAGCAGACCGCAAGCGAAATCATGATCACCACAAAGACGAGAAGCACTTTCAGGATCGCCGGCAGGCGTCTGTCTTTTAAGCCGACCGAGACGATGCCGAGCGAATACGCGATGTGCAGGGACGGGCAGATGCCGGTCGGTGTGTCGAATGCGTAGATCGCTCCCATCACCATCGTCAGCAGATTTCCCCTCGGGAAGACCTCCGGTCTGAGGTTCTGGTAGGAGGGGTAAATGATATAGCAGGCCATCGCTACCGCCTGCGTGATCATGATGAAGATCTGCAGCTTGCGAAACCGCGGCACATCAAAGAACAACGTGTAGGCAAGGGAGCCAAAGACCAGCGCATACCATCCGACATAAAAGATGATAAAAAAGTCGTTGAACGGAATGATGTCATCTAACGCACAGTGAATGAGATGACATTTCTCAATCGGGATCAGATTCTCTGTGATAAAATACAGCGAAAAGTATCCGATCCAGCCGCCCAGCAACAGGATATGCGAGAAGCGTGGATCGGTGAGCTTTTTAAGAGAAAACCCCCGATAATCGTATAATTGCTTTTTCATGTCGTCACCCACCCCTTATGAAACATGATTTTTCGTATAATACTTTTTGGAAATGTTCGGATAAGGGATCACTGTGTGCTCCGGCAGGGACTCTGCCTTCTCCGTGATGGCATCCATAAGCGCCTTGGTAATGCGCGCTTCTTCCTCTTTAAGCGGTGCTTCCGGATTGAAATAAATCGGCTCACCGTAATAAATTGTGCGCAGCTTCGGTGCCAGATAAGTCGGCACAAAAGCCAGCGGCTTCTTCGTCCTTCGGTAGTAAAGCTGCCCGAGCTCAACGAAGCCTTCCTGGAACTGATGCACGATGTGGTTGTATTCATCGTAGCATTCCGGAAAGATCACGACACGGTATCCCTTTTGCAGTTTTTTAAGACTCTCGCGAAATGTCGTAAGCAGTCTTGAGTCATGATAAACCGGGATCGTGCCGGCATTGTTAAAGATAACTACCGATATCGGCACAATGAGGTAACTGAGAATGCGGTAAAACCACCGGATCCACTTCGGTTTCTTCGACCAGAAGTCCTGGTAGGCATAATCAGCCACTTCTTCTTTGTTCATCATTTCCCCAATGCACCAGACCACGTGCTTACCGGGCGTGTAGATCACGCCGGTGATCGGTCCGTACATGTGACAATGATTACAGATGATGACACTGCCGTCTTCCGGCAGGTTTTCCTCGCCCTCGATGTGAAATTTCGGCGTAAAAAGCCAAACCAACCACTCGATCAGAGGATAAAGTCGGGAGCCAAACTTTTTCTTTTCTTTCATTCCTTCACTCTTTCGATTCATTTGCCCTACAATGAAGTAATCCCCCTTACTCCCACCGAAGATTTTAACACCAACCACTTAGGTATGTAAAATAAAATAATAATGAAATTTCTCCGCGGGTGTGGTATGATGGCACTGGTTGTTTTTTAAAAATGAATTCCATTTGAGGAAAATGATGGAACAGGAGGGGAAACTATGTTTGGAAGAAGAGCCGATGGTCGGCGTGTCAAGGGCGTGGATCCGGTCGTACAGATTACCCCGTATCTGATGCCGATGCGTTGTGATGCGCAGGTGCTGCTCAAGCACCGTGCAGATATGGAGAAGCTGTCTCGTTTTATCAATCAGCAGAAGGCGGAAAAGGGTGTTGTCTTTACGCATATGCAGATCGTCATTGCAGCATATGTGCGTGCGGTCAGTCAGAACCCGGAAGTCAACCGTTTTATCATGAATAAACAGCTCTATTCCCGCAACAATTGCTCGGTTGCACTGACTATTTTAAAGGACCCGAACGATCCCGATCAGGGCGAAGCGGTTGTCAAGTTTAAGTTTGATCCGACCGATACGATTTATGATGTCAGAGACCGCATCGTGGCAGGTGTCGACGCCAACCGTGGTCCTGCAGCGCAGCCTGGTCTGGTTGATAAGCTCTTAGGAATTGCCTTTTCGCTTCCCGGCATGCCCAATCTGATCGTCGGTCTGGTTGGTTTGCTGGATCGTTACGGACTGATGCCCGGCTCGATGTTGGATGAGCTGCCTTTCTACGTGGGCATGTACATCACAAACACTGCTTCCATCGGTCTGCATGACGTCAACCATCACATTTACAATTTCGGAAATGTCAGCCTCTTCCTCGGCATGGGTTTGCCGGAGAAGATTGCGGTTGTGGAAGGCGGAAAGGCGCGCATGAAGCGTTATCTGCCGATCGGTATCACCGCGGACGAGCGTGTCTGCCAGGGTGTCCACTACGCGCATTTCTTCCGCGATGTGAAGCATTATCTGGATAAGCCGGAACTCTTATTAGACCCTCCTGCGAGCGTTCGTTACGACAAAGGTATGGAATATCACGAGCCGAAGCTTGCAAAGTAATCGGGGATGGCAAGAATGGATCAAAAAAAGAAAAAAGAAGTGGTGCGGGCGATCAAGTTCGCCCTGTTCTCCGCGAGTGCGGGCCTCATTCAGGCGGCGACGATCTATCTGTTAGAGACGTTTTCCTCGCTTCCCAGCTGGGCTTGTTATCTCATCGGTCTGGTGCTCTCGGTGCTCTGGAACTTCACGTTAAACCGCAAGTTTACGTTCCAATCTGCGGCAAATGTCCCCGTCGCGATGTTAAAAGTCGCAGCGTTCTACGTGGTCTTCACTCCGCTCTCTACCTGGGGTGTGAAGTATCTGACCGAGACCGCACACTGGCTGCCGCTTTTTGCGGATGCACTCGCTATGGTGACCAATCTTGTGACCGAGTTTCTCTACCAGAGATTCTTCGTCTTTGGCGCCAGCATCGATACCGCGGTCAAGAAAAAAGAACCGTCAGAATAAGACGGTTCCTTGCATCCAGATATTTCCTTTAAAGCGTCTGCCGATCGCGGGCTCTCCTAAAAGATCCTTTTCGCGGATGCAGACATCAAAGGTCAGACCATTACACAGCAGTTGCAACTTCCATATGTTTTGGTCTGTATAACGGTTTTTTACCAGTTCAAACCCTTCGATGATGCCGATCACGGAGTAGTTGTCCGATTCGGATCCGAACGGAATAAATGTGGTATCGATAATCGAATAAAGGTCTTCATCCATTGCCCGGAGGTGAATTTGCGTGATCGTGTCGATGTCTTCCATCGTCAGACTGTCAATTGCTTCCGGGTTTCCTTTTTTCGCTTCCGCAATCAGGGAGTCGCGCCGCTTCGTCTCCTGCAGGCGAATCTCTTCTTCATCCTCACGCTTCTGTGCACCTAAAAGAATCTTGCCGGACAATGAAAGGCCTGACATTTGTACATTTGTCACAAAGGATTCATTTTCCAAGATATTGGCGACATCGCGGTATTCCCACGGGTTTTGCAGATAGAAAATGAGCGATACGCCGATGCGCATATCATCGCACATGCCGGTAAATGCTTCCGTATCCATACGACGGTTGATCACCGTCTCTTCCGGTCCGATCATGCTGTCGCCGCGAAAATACGGATAATAATAGGAAAGGTGGTACTCGCCCATATCATCTTCTTCCCCGCAGAACATCACACCGATGCCTGGAGCTACCTCGCCCGCGCAGAAAGACACGATGGTGCCGTCCTCTGCCGTCTGTGACAGACGCCAGTCCGGATTCTTGATCAAAACATCCGCAATCCGACGCCACGTTGTGGAACTATTCAATTCGCCAAATCCAACGGCCTGTAAAAAACGATGCATGGCTTGCCTCCTTTCCGAAAAGTACTATCAAGTTATATCATGGAAGTCTGCAATTGTCCAGAGGCATTCTTGACCAGGAACCCTTTTTTGCATATACTTATGTTATCAAATTCGATGGGAGGTAGTTATCATGAAACGTATGGTCATCGCAATTGTTGCCTGTGTCTCCATTGTTGCGGTTGCAGTCTCCAGTTTTTGTTTAATCCACGAGAGATAATTGACATTTGAAAGAAAGACAGAGGATTGCATCTGATGAACCAACATGAGTCGCGAGGAACAAAACATCGGGAATTCCCACATATTGGGCAGCGAATCGGGAAGACCGCCATCGCTGTCTTTCTTTGCTTGCTCATTTACCGGATCTTGCTTGGTTATGAAGGGGATGCGATGCCTGCAGAGGCCGGAATCACTGCGATTATCTGCATGCAGCCATTTGTCAGGGATTCACGTGCTTTTGCCATTAACCGCGTCAAAGGCACGCTGATCGGCGTTGTCTGGGGACTCATCTTTTTGTGGATCTTCTACGCGTTTCACCTGGAAGATGCGCACTTTATCTTTCTCTACGCGCTCATGGGCGTCGGCGTGCTGTTTTCTTTGTACAGTGCCGTTGTTGTAGGAAGTCCCGATGCTTCCGGCCTGGCAGCCATCGTATTTCTTTGTATCGTGATTGCCTTTCCGGACATTGATGCGCCGATTAGAAGCGCGTTTTTCCGCGTCGGGGACGTGTTGATTGGAACCTTTGTCGCGATCGGTGTCAACGTGTTCCGGCTGCCCTACAGGCGCAACCCGAACTATCTGTTTTTTGTTCGCACAAAAGACCTGATCGCGGACCGTTACGCGCAGGTCGCGCCTTCTATCATGTTTAAACTCAATTATCTGCATGAACACGGCGCGAAAGTCTGCCTGATTTCGGATCATGCACCCGCCTTTTTCACGTTGCAAATGAGTTCGACCAAACTTGATGTTCCGCTGATTGTCATGGACGGAGCCGCGGTTTACGACATCAACTCGAACCAGTATCTCTATCAGAGGCCGATGGATCCTGCATCCTCCGCCTGGCTGATGCAAAAGTGCGACGAGCTTGGCGCAGGCTATTTCATTTACACCATTCACGACAATAAAACCTGCATCTTCCACCACGGAACAATCTCCGAGGAGGAGCAGGTCATTTTCCAGAGCATGAAGCGCTCCCCTTACCGCAGCTATCTGGAAGGCGAGGATTTCCACCCGGAAGAGATCGTCTATATCAAGATCATCGCGACGGAAGAAGTCCTGCAGCAGTACATGTTCCAGTTATATCCTTCGTTAGAAGAAATGAAGCTGCGTGCCTCAGTTCGTGACCAGGCCGGAGATCTTGATGTCAGCGGATTGTATCTGTATGCACTGGATGCAACGGTGGAAAATGCAGAGAATTTCCTTACCTCACTCATTGGTCAGACCAATCCAAGCGTCAAGCCGATCGAGGTCTTCTCCCGTACCGGTTATCGCTCCGAGCACGATGCTCTGTTGGTGATGAACGAGGTGGAAGCCCTCTTTGAGCCAAATATATTTGCAAAACGGGAAGAACTTTAATTCGAATATGGTTAGATAATCGCAGAGCCTGTGAAAATTCACAGGCTCTGTTTTCGTCTCAGTATGTACTTTTTTAGAAATGAATTATCTGCCGGTGATGACTTCCTGGCCACCCATGTAAGGACGCAGCACCTCAGGAATCACGATCGATCCGTCTGCCTGCTGGAAGTTCTCAAGGATTGCCGCGGTGGTTCTTCCGACCGCAACACCGGAACCATTTAACGTATGCACAAACTGCGCTTTATCCTTCACATCGTTCTTAAACTTGATGTTGGCACGTCTTGCCTGGAACGCCTCGAAGTTGGAGCAGCTGGAGATCTCTACATAACGGTTGTAGCTCGGCATCCACACTTCGATGTCGTACTTCATCGCAGCGGTAAAGCCCAGATCACCGATGCAGATCTTCACCACATGGTAAGGCAGGCCAAGAAGCTGCAGCACTTCTTCGGCATCCCTGGTCAGAGACTCGAGCTCTGCGTAGGAATCTTCCGGCTTCGTGAACTTCACAAGTTCTACCTTGTTGAACTGATGCTGACGGATCAGACCTCTGGTATCGCGGCCTGCGGAACCTGCTTCTGCACGGAAGCAAGCGGTATACGCCACATGCTTGATCGGCAGCTTGTTGCCGTCCAGGATGGACTCACGGTACATATTGGTGACGGGCACTTCCGCGGTCGGTACCAGGAAATACTCCTTGCCATCGCCGTAAGCCTTGTAAGCATCTTCTTCAAACTTCGGCAGCTGACCCGTACCGGTCATAGATTCACGGCTGACCATAAACGGAGGGAAAACTTCCTCATAACCCTGCTTTGCATGCACATCTAGGAAGAAATTCGTGATCGCACGCTCCAGTCTTGCACCAGCGCCTTTGTAGAAATGGAACCGCGCGCCAGAAACCTTCGCAGCCATCTCCGGATCCAGGATATCAAGCTGTGCGCCCAGATCCCAGTGTGCCTTCGGCTCGAAATCAAACTTCGTCGGCTCGCCCCACTTGCGTACTTCCACATTGTCCGCATCAGAATTGCCCTGCGGCACGGACGGATGCGGGATGTTCGGGATGGTTAACATCCAGGCATTCAGCTCATCCTCGACTTCCTTGACCTCTACGTCCATCTCCTTGATCTGATCAGAGAGCTCCTTCATCTCGGCAAGCACCTCGGTAACATCCTCGCCCGCTTTCTTGCGCTTCGGGATCTCCTTGGAAACCGCATTCTGCTTGCTCTTTAATACTTCTACCTCAGCTAAGAGGCTGCGTCTCTTCTCGTCTAATGTCTTAAACTTGCTCAGATCGAAGTCCTCGTTTCTCGTCGCAAGTGCCTTCTCAACTTCTTCAAAATTGCTGCGTAATAACTTAATATCTAACATGGTAAAATCTACTCCTTAAGGTTACTTTTTACAGTACATCTATGATAGTACAGTGTTTTTCTTTTTGCAAGTTCCTTTTCCTGTAAATCTGTCCTTATGCAAACAGATCCTTTTCTCGTAAAATGTTTCCCTTCGCGATCGCTTCCTTCAGCGCCTGCGTCTCCTCCTCTGAGAGTGGAATCTCACAGTTGCCGAACTTCAGCTCCTTGATGTAGCTGTAACAGCCATCATTTGCATACATGGAATTGAGCAAAATGCCCGAATTGTTGTGGTCTAACAAGCAGAGCACAAAACTGATGTTTCCGGTCGCCTCGCGAAAGGCATTGTATTTGACGATGCTACACTTCTGATAAGAAGATCGAACCGCGCGCTCAATCGTACGCATATCATTTTGCATCTTATCATACTGTTCTTCCAGCTCGCCAACGCGCGTGATGCGATCCAGCATTCTGCGCTCAAAAGAAGCACCCGCTTCCTTTGCCATAAACCTCTTGTACTTGCGAATCATTTCCCCGAGTCTGACGCCGAGAACAATCACCGCGACGAGTAAAATGAGGCTGAGCACGAGAAGAATGCTTACCGCGGTACCGACTTCCAGTCCCAATGCATCCAGTAACTTCATATGATCTCCATTCCGGAGCGCTTTGTGCGACGGGGCGACAAGAAATTGCGAAGGCAATTTCTTGTCTGCCATCAAGTCTATTTGTGGCGCTCCGTCACAAATAGACAGTGATGAAAAATGCATATCGATGCATTTTTCACACTTATCACATCCTCTCAGACCCGTCCGAGCAGCTCACACAGCCGCTCCAGCTCATCCATCGAATAGTATTCGATCTCGATCTTGCCCTTTCCGTCCGGATTCCTGCGGATCGCAACCTTGGAGCCAAGATGCTCTTTCATCTGATTTTCCAGATTGCGGTAGACTAAAGTCACTGCGGGATCTTCCTTTTCAGGTTTTTCTTTGGTTATCTCGTTGTTCATGCGCTTGATCAGCTGTTCGGTCTCACGGACGCTCATGTTGCGCTCAATCACCTTTTCTGCAACAAGATATTGTGTCTCTTTGTCTTTACAACCGAGCAATGTACGTGCGTGTCCGGCACTTAGACGGCCCTGCGACACCATTTCCTGCACACGTGCATCGAGCTTTAACAACCGCAGCGCATTTGCCACCGTAGTACGGTTTTTCGAAACTCTCTCCGCGATCTCTTCCTGCTTCAGCGAATATTCCTTTACCAATCTCTGGTAAGCAAGTGCTTCCTCGATCGGGTTTAAGTCCTCTCTCTGCAGATTCTCGATCAGAGAGATTTCAACAATCTCACGCTCAGAATACTCTCGAATGAGAATCGGCACCTTCTTTAGCCCTGCAAGCCTTGCCGCTCTCCAACGACGCTCTCCGGCAATGATTTCATAGCCCTTCTCTCGCTTCTGTACGAGAATCGGCTCGATCACACCAAATTGCTTGATCGAGTCCGAAAGCTCTTTCAATGCGGTTTCATCAAAGCTTTTTCTGGGCTGATTTCTGTTTGGCTCGATCTCACGGATACTCACCATCATCTCTGTGAGAACGGGTTCCGGAGATGTTTCACGTGAAACATTTTTTGTTTTCTTCTCTTCCGGCTTATCGGTCTGCGGTTTTGCGGCTTCCACACCAAGCATTCCGCCAAGGCCTCTGCCTAATCCTTTTCTTGCAGCCATCTCTACCTCACTTTTCACAAAACGAAGTCTTTCATTTCATTTGTCAAATCAGATGATCCAAGATCTCTCTTGCCACGCTTCGATAGGCCTGCGCGCCTGGGCATTTACTATCATATTCCGTGATCGGCAAGCCATAGCTGGGCGCTTCGGCGAGTCTCACATTGCGCGGAATGATAGATCGGTAAATGTGTTGGTCCAAATTTTCCTTAACATTCTCAACCACCTGCGCAGAAAGATTGGTCCTGGAATCATACATGGTAAATACCACACCATCGATCGTCAGATTCGGATTCAACCGCTTTTTGATGAGCTCAATGGTGTAAATCAGCTGGCTTAGTCCTTCCAGAGCATAATATTCGCACTGAATCGGTACAAGCACGCGGTCCGCCGCAGTGAGTGCATTGATCGTCAGCGTGTTTAGCGAAGGTGGACAATCAATTACGATAAAGTCATAAGTACCCTTCACCTGATCCAGTGCATCTTTTAGAATATACTCTTTTCGCTCGATCCCGACAAGCTCAATCTCGACTGCTGCCAGGTCCACGTTCGAAGGGACGATATCCAGATGGTCAAAGACATTGGGGATAATCGCCTCTTCAATGGAACTATCACCTAAAAGAAGTCCATAGGTGTTGTCTTCATATTCATCCTTTTCCAGACCCAGACCACTCGTCAGGTTTCCCTGCGGGTCTGCGTCAACGGCCAGAACCTTCTGGCCAAGCTCCGCCAGCGCAGCTGACAGATTGATGGCGGTCGTTGTCTTTCCGACTCCACCCTTCTGATTGGCTATTGCCAGTACCATCGCCATAAATCAGCTTCTCCTATCTATAATCTTATTTTTGCTGACACGCCTCGAATTATACCACATTCTATGCGTTTCGCCAACACTCATACCATAGATAAAGAAAAATGTTTCACGTGAAACATTGAACCAGCTTTCTTCTAGTCGAATGTTTCACGTGAAACATTATTTAAAACATCATCTTAAAGGTTCTTTTGCGGGTTTCCCCGGGTTTCTCGGATACTTTTTACTGATTGGTCCGGTTTTTCGGATCACAATCAGGGAACGACCCATCACTTCCGCACCGGTTTCCCCGGGAAGCTCATACGGAATGATCTCTTCCAATTTGCCTGCACAAAGATAGATTGCTTTTTTGGCATCCGCAGCCTCTTCATTTACCGCACCGGATTTATAAGGGATAAATGCACCGCCCAGCTTTACAAGCGGCAGGCAATATTCCGAAAGCGTTGCAAGATTAGCGACGGCTCTGGATACAACCAGATCCATCTTCTCCCGATACATTGGGTCTCTTCCGACGTCTTCTGCGCGGCCATGAATCGCCGTGATGCCTTTCAGCCCCAGTTCATCAATAACTTCTTGTAAGAACTTTACGCGCTTGTTTAAGGAATCCACGAGGACGACGTTCAGTGCCGGATACGCGATTTTTAGAGGAATACCTGGAAACCCAGCTCCCGTCCCTAAGTCCAAGACGTTTAACGGTGTTTGAAGTATCTCCCTGTCAACCGCCTGAAAAAGCATCAAGCTGTCAATAAAGTGTTTTCTGACCACCTCGGTAAACTCCGTGATCGCGGTCAGATTCATCACCTGGTTCTTCTCTACGAGCCTTTGATAGTAAGTATAAAGCTGTGCGGCCTGTTCTTCCGAAAGGTCCGGAACTGCCAGGCGAACCTGTTCTGTTAGATACGTGATCTCATTCATGGATTCTCTCCGATTTCATAAAGACCAGAAGGACCGATACATCTGCCGGTGACACGCCGGAGATGCGGGAGGCCTGTCCGATGGAATGTGGGCGTACAGACTTTAACTTCTGTCTCGCTTCCAGACGCAGGCTCGGTACCAGATCATAGTCAAAATCCTCCGGAATCCGCAGTTTTTCCAGCTTCTGGAAAGCTGTCACCTGCTTTTTCTGCCTGGAAATGTATCCTTCATACTTGATTTCAATGTTTACCTGCTGGATCACAGCTGCCGGGAGCGGTTTTCTCTCCGGATCGAGCTCTGCTAGATCTTCATAGCAAAGCTCCGGTCTGCGGATCAGTTCCGCAAGTGTTGTTCCAGTATTTAAAGGGGTCGATCCCCGCGCCTCCAAAAAGTCATTGACTCTCTGATTGGCACCGAGCAAAATACCGCTGCAGCGCGCAATCTCTGCGGCAATCATTTCCCGTTTCGCCTCTACCCAAGCATTTCTCTCATCGTCAATGAGTCCGACCTCATGTCCGATCGCGGTTAAGCGCAGATCCGC
The DNA here is from genome assembly GCA_017480565.1 of Lachnospiraceae bacterium. GTDB lineage: Bacteria > Bacillota > Clostridia > Lachnospirales > Lachnospiraceae > RGIG1588. Next base: position 11,484 of record JAFVAL010000060.1, read on the forward strand.
GTTGTCCTGACGAAGAATCAGCCGATACTCCGCACGCGAAGTCATCATACGGTATGGCTCGTGGTTTTCCTTGGTCACAAGATCGTCGATCAACACACCGATGTAGGCCTGGGAACGATCCAGAATAATTGGTTCCTTCTCCTGTAAATACCGCGCCGCGTTGATGCCCGCCATCAGGCCTTGCGCAGCCGCTTCTTCATAACCTGAGCTGCCATTGATCTGTCCACCGGCAAATAGTCCTGGCACCTTTTTAAACTCCAGGCTTGCCTTCAGCTCATTCGGATTGATGCAATCATATTCAATCGCGTAGGCGTTGCGAACGATCTTTGCATGTTCCAGCCCAGGCACGGTTCGGTAAAATGCAACCTGCACATCTTCCGGCAGCGAAGATGAAGCCCCGCTGATGTACATCTCGTTGGTGTAATTGCCTTCCGGCTCCACAAAAAGCTGATGTCGTTCCTTGTCAGGAAATCTCACCACCTTGTCCTCGATGGACGGACAATAACGCGGCCCGATTCCTTTGATATTTCCGGAATACAACGGAGAACGGTCGATATTTGCACGAATGATCTCGTGCGTCTTTTCATTGGTGTAAGTCAGCCAGCAAGATACTTGCTCCTTAGTCAGATCTTTGTCCAGGTTCGTGAAAGAAAATGGAACGATCTTCTCATCGCCGAACTGTTCCTCCATCTTGGAAAAATCAATACTTCTCTTGTCGATTCTCGCAGGTGTTCCGGTTTTGAAGCGCACAATCTCAATACCTTTTTGCTTTAGTGCGTCACTGAGGTAATTTGCCGCAGCAAGCCCGTTTGGTCCCGTATAATTGCTGACTTCTCCGTAAATGCATCTCGCCTTTAAGTACGTTCCGGTACACAAAACCGCTGTCTTACAAGGATAGATCGCATCCGAATATGTCCGCACACCACAGACTTTTCCAGTCTCATCCGTGAGAATATCGACCACTTCGCCTTGTTTTAAGGTCAAATGATCTGTATTTTCCAGCGTTTTACGCATCTCGCGGGAGTATTCCTGCTTGTCCGCCTGTGCGCGCAGCGAGTGCACGGCAGGCCCCTTCGATGCATTTAGCATCTTTGACTGAATAAATGTTTTGTCAATGTTTTTACCCATCTCCCCGCCAAGTGCATCCAGCTCTCTGACCAAATGTCCCTTTGAGCTTCCACCGATGTTCGGGTTGCAAGGCATCAGAGCAATACTGTCATTACTGATCGTAAATAACAGGGTCTCAAAGCCAAGCCTCGCACATGCAAGCGCAGCTTCACACCCCGCATGGCCGGCACCGACCACGACCACATCATAAGATTCATAGGTATATGACATAAGTTTGCTCCTTTACTTCCCCATGCAGAATTCTTTGAAGATTGTGTCGATCATGTCTTCCTGCGCGGTTTCACCGGTGATGAGTCCGAGGGCGTCACACGCGGCCATCAGGTCAATCGAATAAAAGTCTTCCGGCATGCCTGAGAGGATGCTTTCTTCCACGCGGTTTAAGCTCTCCAGTGCTTCTTTCAATGTCTCCCTCTGGCGTACATTTGTGATCGTCACTTCGTCGTTAAAGGAAAGGTCTCCGGCAAAGAACATCTCTTTGATCTTCGCCTCGATGGCTTCTAAGTTCGCTCCGGTTAGGGCGGAGATCGGAATGACGCATTTGCCTGTTTTTTCTTCCAGGTCTTCTGCGGTGACTTTCATCTCCAGATCGGTCTTATTCAGGATCACAATCGCTTTGCGGTCCTTGATCATCTGAATGATCTCGGCATCATTTTCATCTAAGTCTTCCGCACCGTCCACCACGTAGATGATCAGGTCGCTCTCCGCAGCCATCTCTCTGGCACGGCTCACACCGATGCGTTCTACCAGGTCTTCGGACTGTCTGATGCCTGCGGTGTCGATGATATTTAAGCACACGCCTCCAAGCGTGATCGTCTCTTCCAGCGTGTCGCGCGTCGTGCCTGCAATCTCGGTCACAATCGCGCGTTCTTCGCCCAAAAGTGCGTTTAAAAGCGAGGATTTGCCCGCGTTCGGGCGTCCGACGATGACGGTTTTGATGCCTTCCTTGATCAGACGGCCGTTCTTTGCGCTCTCAATCAGCTTGCGAAGCTCACCCCGGTAATTTGTCAAAGAAACCGATAATTCTTCTCCAAATCCGGTCACGTCGTAGTGTTCCGGGTCATCTAACGCTGCCTCAATAAATGCCAAATCGTGTAAAATGGCTTCTCTTACGCTCTCAATCTTCCCTAACAAAGAACCGCGCAGCTGGCTGATGGAGGAGGCGAGAGCCATATCGCTCTTTGCCTGGATCAGATCGGAGACCGCTTCCGCCTGGGAGAGGTCAATTCGGCCGTTTAAAAAGGCGCGTTTGGTAAATTCTCCCGGCGCGGCGAGTCTCGCACCGGCCTTTAACACTGCCTCCAGAATGCGTCTTGTCACCAGCACGCCGCCGTGGCAGTCGATCTCAACCACGTCTTCCCTCGTGTACGTCTGCGGCGCACGCATCAACATCACAAGCACTTCATCGATCACCTGATCGCCTTCGACGATGTAGCCATAATGAATGGTGTGGCTTTGCTGGTTCACTAGCCTCTTTTTTCCGGTCTTTGAGCGGTAAATGTCATCGCAGACCTTGATCGCATCCGGTCCGCTGATGCGGATCACACTGATCCCGCCCTGGCTCATAGCCGTCGCAATCGCGGCGATCGTATCTCCTTCCAAATAGCTTCCCATGACATGTACTCCTCAAAAATCGAAAAACATTTCTAGAAAAGAAGGGGATGGAACCATCCATCCCCTTTCTTGGTTCTTATTCTTCCGCAGCCGGTGCAGCTTCCTGATTCTGGTTCTGCTCCTTCTTGTTGTATCTGCGGTTGTTGTTGTAACGGTTGTTCTTGCGGTTACCGTTACGATTGTTGTTGTAGCCTTTTCCTCTGCCGCCTCTGCGGTTGTTGAAATCGTAATCTCTGAACTCTTTCTTCAGCGTGACCACAACAGAACGGTTCGGCTCATCGCCTTCGCTGTGGGTGTCGACATAGCGGTCACCCTGCAGTGCAGCGTGGATGATGCGTCTCTCGTAAGGATTCATCGGCTCTAATGTCACGGCGCGGTGCGTCTTCTTGACCTTGGAAGCGATGTTCTTCGCAAGATTCTCAAGCGTCGCTTTGCGTCTCTCGCGGTAATTCTCGGTGTCAACCTTGACCTTCGTGTAGGACTCCTGGCCCTTGTTGACGATCAGGCTTGCCAGATACTGAAGTGCATCCAATGTCTGGCCTCTCTTACCGATCAAAAGACCCATGTTATCGCCCTGAATCTCGATGTTCATGGTCTCATTCTCTTCGTCCATGGTCATCACGACGTCTGCATCGATGCCCATCTGGGAAAGAACGTCCTTTAAGAAATCAACGACATTCACTGTAGACGGAAGGGACGGCTTCTTCGGAGCCTCGATGGGTTCTTCTGCCTTGACTTCTTCCTTTACTTCGGTAACCACAGGCTTCTCAGCCTTCTTAGGCTCCTCTTTCTTCACAGGCTGCGGCTTCTCTTCCTTTACCGGTGTCTTCACTTCCTGCTTCTTCGGCTCTTCCACCTTCTTTGCAGGTGCTTCTGTCTTGACTTCCTTGACTTCCGGGGCTGCCTTCTTTGCGCGCACCTGGATCTCTGCCTCTTTCTTAAATAAACCCAGAAGTCCGGCAGATTCCTTCTGTGTTACCACCATTTCTAATTCACTGCTCGGCAATCCCAGTTCGATGCAGGCTTTGGTAAATGCTTCATCGACTGTCGCGCCGGTATATTTCTTCCAATCTGACATAAAAACTTTTTTACCTCATAAATGATTACTGCTTATAGGCTCACTCACGATCCAGCATATGCGCGATCGCTGCGATGCTGCCGGAGGCCGCTGCCGCGTTCTTGGCATCCTTGCTCTTTTCCTGCTTTGACTCGGAGGAATCCTTCTTTGTATCCTTCGCGCCGTCATTCTTCGCATCCTTCGCAGGCTTAGCGGCGTTGCTGCCCTTTGCATAGTTGCTGATGGTGTTTTTGTTCTCGATGGAACGGGTATTTGCCTGAGAATACTTCTCTACATTCTCATCGCGCTTCTGTCTCTTTGCGCGCTTTGCTTCCGCCTTCTCGCGGTTCTGCTCAATGATCTCATTCACATCCATCTTGTCCATATGGGCATTGATGATGAGCTGCTGAATGATACGGAAGACCGCACCGACGATCCAGTATAAGCCGACACCAACCGGGAGAGAGAAGCAGATGACCGCTGAGATAATCCACATGTACTTCATGGAATTATTCATCGTGTTTAATGCTTCACTTTCGGACTTTTGCTCTACCTGACGGCTCGTCATGGTCTTCTGAGAAAGCCACTGTGTAAAGCCCGCTAAAATCGGGATGATAATCTGCGGGAAATGGAAGCCCGCACTCTGCGTGATATCCATTGTTAAGAACGAGTTGATCTTTAAGATCTTCGCTGCATTTTCCGCAATGATACCGGAAAGCGCCGGGAACTGGGTTGCCAGCGTCGTCCACTGATCTGCGGAGAACTTCGCAAGAAGATCGATCGTCTGATTCTCGGTCAGAGCCGTCAGATCTGCGGAGGTCCAACGGAAGGATGTCACGGAAACAGAGGAACTAAACGTATCCTTTAAAATCTGAAAATATCCAGGGGTTGCAATGATGCGCTCAGCGATCGCGGAATATAACTCCTTGACGGGGGAGATATACGCCGGAATTGCATAAAGTACCCGGTACATGGCAAATAAAATCGGCATCGTAATGAGAAGCGGCAGACAACCGCTCGCCGGGGAAATGCCATACTTATCATACAGAGCCTGCTGCTCTGCCTGCTGCGCACGAAGCGAAGCATCGTCTCTCTTACCCTTATACTTCTCGGTAATCTTGTTGAGTTCCGGGCTAATTAACTGCGTCAGTCTCGTCGACTTCTGAGACTTGTAGTTGAACGGAATCAGGATTGCATTGATCAAAATTGTGAAAATGATAATGCAAAGCGCTACATTCTCGATTCCTGCATTCGCAAGCAGCTTGTAGATAAACTCCAGAACATAGCCCAATAACTTGGAGATCGGGCCCAGAATAAACGAATTATTCTGTGTCAAAAAAATAGTAAACAATATTTCCTCCCAGACGTGAAACGTCTACGTCATACGTCTCCGGCACACCCTGTCATAAATCGAAAAATATGGATATCGTCCTGCTGTTATGGTACCGGGTCATATCCCCCCTTACAGAAGGGATTACATCTCAGGATTCTCCAGATCGCAAGACCACTGCCCTTGACCGGACCGTGCTTCTCGATCGCGATGATCGCGTACTCGGAACACGTCGGACAAAACCGGCAGGTCGAACGACCCTTCAAAGGAGAAAGATACTTTCTGTAAAACTTAATCGGCGCAATCAGTAACTTCTTGATCATCTTCTTCACTCCGTGACTTTCACAGTTCCTATGCCGTGTGCTCTGACATTTTTAAAAAATGCCTCGGACATCTCCTGATATCCGATCCCCTTTGCACCGGCTCTTGCAATTACTACAATATCGTATCCGGGTGAAATGGCGGCTTCGTTTAGACGAAAGCACTCTTTTACAAGCCGCTTAATCCGATGTCTTACAACGCTGTTGCCCACCTTCTTGCTCACCGAGACGCCCAGGCGGCTTACCGGCAAGTCATTCGGGGCAATGTACATCACCAGGACACGGTTCCCGCGGGAAGCCCCTGTGTGATAGACTCTCTGAAACTCTGCATTCTTCTTCAGTGAAACCAAAGGGATCGCTCCTTTCTGCGCAAACTGTCAGGGTTTTTCCTCTCAAAAGAAACATTCCTGACTAGCAAAAAGAGGCTGCCCCCGCCTTCTGCGTGCAGCCTTCCTGCAAGAAGAATTACCCGAGCCTTACGCTGATAATTTCTTTCTTCCTTTTGCTCTTCTGTTCGCTAAAACCTTTCTGCCGTTCGCAGTCAGCATTCTCTTACGGAAACCATGCACTCTTGCGTGGGATTTCTTCTTCGGCTGGAATGTCATCTTCATACCCAAAACACCTCCTTCTCATTCGTTTTTAAGATACTTCTTTTCAAACGATATCAGCGTATATTCTACTATCATTTTTTTAAAGAGTCAAGCACAAGATGTAGGGGGTATTTTCCGGGGCAGACACATTTTTTATCAAGTCGGGTTTTCACACTTATAAATTAAAGTAAGAACTCCGCCAAAAACACGCTTTTTTGTTGAAATTACGCCGTTTTTTTGGTAAAATGAAAGGGTATATGTGTTATCAATTTTTGGCAAGGAAAGTACCTATGAACAGCACAGAAATTAAGGAAAAACTACTCGCGAATTGGGAGGAGATTAAGAACACCTGCCGGGAAGAATTTGATATTTCCTCCGTCAGCTATGAGATTTTTATCTATCCTCTGGACATCTTAGACGTCAAAGATCATACGATTATGATCTATTTCAATACGAACAAGAAGAAGAATTTCGTCGGCACCGTGACGTTGGACCGCAAGGCGAGACCGTCGCTCTCCGCGATCATTCCGTTATATTTGGATCAGAGTGAGGACTATGAGATCGTCTTCTATTCGCCGGAAGAGGCAGAAGAGTATCTCAACGGGCCGAAGACAGCCGCACTTTCGCAGGAGAACCAAAAGCCTGTCTCCTCCGCGAAGAATTCGAATCTGAATCCTCGCTATACCTTCGACACGTTCGTGGTCGGCAACAACAACAGTATGGCACATGCGGCAGCGCTTGCAGTCGCGGAGGCGCCGGGAGAGTTTTACAATCCACTCTACATTTACGGCGGCGTCGGCCTTGGAAAGACCCATCTGATGCACGCGATCGCGCACTATGCGATGGAGCAGCATGAGAGAAAGCAGGCAGATCTGCCGGAGAAGGACCGCGTTCCGTTTAACGTCATGTACGTGACGAGTGAAGTCTTCACGAACGAGCTGATTGAGGCGATCCGTGGCGGTAAGTCAGACATTGCAACGGCGGAGTTTCGCAACAAGTACCGCAATGTCGATATGCTCTTGATCGATGATATTCAGTTTATCATCGGCAAGGACCGTACCCAGGAAGAGTTCTTCCACACCTTTAACAGCTTATTTGGCAAGAACCGCCAGATGATCATTTCCTCGGATAAGCCGCCGAGAGAATTTGCGCAGATCGAAGAGAGGCTTCTTTCCCGGTTTGAGATGGGACTGACGGTCGATATTCAGATGCCGGATTACGAGACGCGCATGGCAATTTTGAGAAATAAAGCCGAGGCGGATCATTTGCGGTTAGATGATAAGATCTTTGACTACATTGCAACCAATATCAAGTCGAATATCCGAGAGCTTGAAGGGGCGCTCAATAAGATCAATGTGTATTCGCGCTTAAAGCATGTGGAGATCACACCGGAACTTGCAGAAGAGGCACTCAAGGATCTGATCTCACCGAATGAGAATGGGGTTGCAATCACGCCGGAACTCATCATGAAGATCGTCTCAGATTATTACGGAATCACGGTGGAAGATTTGCTCTCTACGAAGAAGAGCCGCGACATCTCGGTGCCGAGACAGATCACGATGTATCTGATCCGTGCCTACACGCATGAGAAGTATGATCAGATCGGGATGTTACTTGGCGGGCGCGATCACACGACGGTCATCAGCGGTGTCCGTAAGATTGAGGAAGATATGAGAAATGATCCGACCACTGCGAACACCGTAGAAGCACTGAGTAAGCGGATTAAGCCGGAATAAGTCACTTTTTTTGTGAGTTTGTGGATAACTTTGTGGAATTCTCGTGGATTTTATGTTGATGATACATTTTTCACAATGTACGGTCAAAAGTTATCCACATGCATCCACAAAAAATTCACCGGGATTTCACAGTCAATTCCACAGAGTATTTTTTTCAGAAATCGACATTTTATAAGGCTTTCGGGAGTTTTCCACAATTCCACCGGCACTTATGATGACGATGACGAATTACTATTATAATTCTATTTTTATATAGAGCCGGAGGCGGACGATGCTTTTGGTTCCGAAAGAAAGGAGCGTTACCCACATTATGAAGATCATTTGTTCCAAATCGAACTTATCTGCCGGAGTGAATATTGCCCTAAAGGCCATTCCGGCCAGAACCACAATGCCGATCTTAGAGTGCATCATCTTAAAGGTGACGAACGCAGAGATTGAACTCATTTCCAATGATATGGAGATCGGGATTGAGACAAAAGTTGACGGTATGATTCTTGAAACCGGTACGGTTGCTCTGGATGCCAAGGTATTTTCTGAGATCGTCAGAAAGCTTCCGGATGCCGATGTGGAGATCACGGTCGATGAGAATTATCGCGTGTCCATTTCCTGCGAGAAAGCACACTTTAATCTTCTTGGCAGAAGTGCAGAGGAGTTCCCGGGACTGCCGGCAGTTGAGAAGGATCGCCAGATCGTGCTCTCCCAGTTCACATTAAAGGAGCTGATTCGCCAGACTGTCTTTTCGATTTCTGACAATGAGAGCAACCGTATCATGAGCGGTGAGCTCTTTGAGATCAGCGGGGATAGCCTGAGAGTGGTATCGCTTGACGGACATCGTATCTCGATTCGCCGCACACAGCTTAAGAACGAGTACCCGGATGCGAAGGTGATCGTTCCCGGAAAGACCTTATCTGAGATCAGCAAGATCTTATCCGGTGAAGCAGATAAAGACGTGGTCATCTCCTTTACCGGCAAGCACATTTTATTCGAGATGGAAGATACCCTTGTGGTTTCCCGCCTGATTGAGGGTGATTATTATAAGATCGATCAGATGTTATCCTCCGATTATGAGACGAAGATGACGGTCAATAAGAGAGAACTCTTAAGCTGTATCGACCGTGCTTCTCTGTTAATCCGTGAGTCGGAGAAGAAGCCGATCATCTTAACGATTCAGCCGACAGGACTGGAACTTAAGATCAACACGATGATTGGTTCGATGAAGGAAGACATCGATATCGAGATGGAAGGCCGCGACATTATGATCGGCTTTAACCCGAAGTTCTTGATGGATGCACTTCGGGTCATCGATGATGAGACTGTGGATATCTATCTGTTTAACCCGAAGGCTCCTTGTTTTATCAAAGACAAGGATGAGACGTATATTTATCTGATTTTGCCGGTCAATATCAGTGCAGCAAATTAATCATGAGAGAGATTAGAATCAAAGATGACTTTATCAAGCTTGGCCAGAGCTTAAAGCTTGCGCATCTGGTGGAAAATGGTGCGGAGGCAAAAGAAGTGGTGCAAGCCGGGCTTGTGAAGGTCAATGGGGAGACGGACACGCGCCGCGGACGGAAACTTGTCGGTGGTGATGTGGTCGAATATCGTGGGGAATCGTATCAGATTGTTCAATAATGGTAATGAGGTCGCTTTATGGTCATTCGTTCGTTAGAACTGCAGAATTTCCGCAATTATGCGTCGCTTGCGATGGAATTTGATGAGGGGATTAATATCCTCTTTGGAGATAATGCACAGGGAAAGACCAACATTTTAGAGGCTCTTTATTTAACCAGTACAACGAAGTCTCACCGGGCAAGCAAAGACCGGGAGATGATTCGGATCGGACAGGAGGAGGCGCACATTCGTCTGTTCCTTTCTCAGAATGATGTGGATCACCGCATGGATCTGCATTTGAAACAAAGCAAAGCCAAAGGGGCTGCGATCGACGGGGTTCCCGTCAGAAGATCCGGCGACCTGGTGGGCTTTTTAAAAGTCGTATTTTTCTCGCCGGAGGACCTTTCTATTATCAAGAACGGTCCCGGCGAGCGAAGACGATTTCTTGACATGGAGCTTTGTCAGCTGGATAAAGTCTATTTAAATCAGCTGGCGAATTATAACCGCGCACTCAATCAGAGAAATAATTTGCTCAAGCAGATCGGGCAGGATCCTTCGTTAAAAGAGACGTTGGAATTGTGGGAAGAGCAGCTCATTTCCTACGGTACTCAGATCATGAGAGGAAGAGCCTCTTTTTTGCAGGAGCTGGCACCGATCGTGTCAGAGATTCACGCCCAGCTTTCGGGCGGCAAGGAAGAGCTAAAACTTCTCTATGAGCCAAATGTTTCCGCGGACCGCTACCGGGAAGAGCTTTTTTACTCCCGGGACAGGGACATTTACCTAAAAACCACGCACGTCGGGCCGCACCGCGACGATATGGTCTTTGAGATCAACGGATCAGATGCGAGAAGATTTGGCTCGCAGGGCCAGCAAAGAACGGCTGCGTTGTCACTTAAGATGGCGGAGATTGAGATTGTGCGAAGAAGAACCGGGCAGAAGCCGATCTTGCTTTTGGACGATGTACTCTCAGAGCTCGACCGCAGCAGGCAGACATATCTATTGTCCGGCATTTCCGGTACGCAGGTGATTATGACCTGCACCGGCTTGGAAGAATTTGTAGAAAACAGAGTCCGGGTCAACCGGGTCTTTGAAGTAATAGAGGGGCAAGTGATGCCCCGCAGTGAGGAAGAAACCCTCGTCAAAGGAGAGTAGAACATGAGTGATGAGATGAAGAATACTTTCGTTGAAAATGAATATGGTGCGGACCAGATTCAGATTCTGGAAGGTTTGGAGGCGGTCAGAAAGCGTCCGGGTATGTACATCGGAAGCACGTCTGCTAAAGGTCTCCATCATCTGGTGTATGAGATTGTGGATAACTCGATCGACGAAGCGCTTGCAGGTTACTGCGACACGATCGAGGTGACGATCCATGAAGATAATTCGGTGACCGTCAAGGATAACGGCCGTGGTATTCCGGTCGGTATCAACCATAAGTCCGGACTTCCGGGCATCGAAGTCGTCTTTACGATTCTGCACGCCGGCGGTAAGTTCGGCGGTGGCGGATACAAGGTCTCCGGCGGTCTGCACGGTGTTGGTGCGTCTGTCGTCAACGCGCTTTCCGAGTGGCTGGAAGTCACGATTCACCAGGAAGGAAAACTGCATCATCAGCGCTTTGAGCGCGGCCATACGGTGCAGCCTTTGACCGTGATCGGCGAGACAGATCATACCGGTACGGAAGTGACTTTCCTGCCGGATAAGGAGATCTTTGAAGAGACCGTTTTTGATTATGATACCTTAAAGCAGAGACTCAGAGAGATGGCTTTCTTAACGAAGAATGTCAAGATCATTCTGATTGATGAGAGAAATCCCGATGAGGAGACTGGCGAGCCGTTAAAGAGAACCTTCCACTATGAGGGCGGTATCAAGGAGTATGTCCAGTATCTGAACAAGCACAAGACCCCTCTGTATGAGAATATCATTTACTGCGAAGGCCAGAGAAATGATGTCTATGTTGAGGTTGCGATGCAGCACAACGACGGCTACAACGAGGGTACTTACAGTTTTGTCAATAATATCACGACGCCTGAGGGCGGCACACATTTGACCGGTTTCCGTAATGCGATTACGAAGACCTTCAATGACTATGCAAGAACGCAGAAGATCTTAAAGGATAACGAGGCGAGTCTGACCGGTGATGACATCCGTGAAGGCCTGACCGCGATCATTTCCATCAAGATCTCGGAGCCGCAGTTTGAAGGCCAGACCAAGCAGAAGCTTGGCAACTCCGAGGCAAGAGGCGCGGTGGAGAGCGTGGTTTCCGAGCAGTTAACGTATTTCCTTGAGCAGAATCCTGCCGTGGCCAAGACCATTTGCGAGAAAGCCATTCTGGCGCAAAGAGCAAGGGATGCCGCGAGAAAAGCGAGAGATTTGACCCGCAGAAAGACGGCGCTGGAAGGCATGAGCCTTCCCGGAAAGCTTGCGGACTGCTCGGATAAAGATCCGGCAAAGTGTGAGATCTACATCGTTGAGGGAGACTCCGCAGGCGGTTCTGCAAAGACCGCAAGAGACCGTGCGACGCAGGCGATTCTGCCACTGCGCGGTAAGATTTTAAATGTCGAGAAGGCGAGAGCAGACAAGATTCTGGAGAATGCCGAGATACGCGCGATGATTACCGCATTTGGCACGGGTATTCAGGATGATTTTGATATCAGCAAGTTACGGTATCACAAGATCATCATCATGACCGATGCGGATGTGGATGGTGCGCACATTGCGACCCTGATGCTGACCTTCCTTTACCGGTTTATGCCGGAATTGATTAAGCAGGGCTATGTCTACCTGGCACAGCCGCCGCTTTATAAGATCGAGAAAGGCAAGTATGTCAATTACGCGTACAGCGATGATGAGTTAAATAAGATCCTCATTGAGATCGGCCGTGATGGAAATAATAAGATCCAGCGCTACAAAGGTCTGGGTGAAATGGATGCGGATCAGCTGTGGGAGACGACCATGGATCCGGAGCGGCGTATTTTGTTAAAGGTCGTGATGGATGAAGACCAGGCATCGGAGATCGATGTGACCTTTAACACACTCATGGGCGATAAGGTTGAGCCGCGCCGCGAGTTCATTGAGCTCAACGCGAAGTATGTGAAGAATCTGGACATCTAAGGGCTTTTGGTTTTAGGGAGTTATAGTTTATGGATGAACATATTTTTGATAAAGTACAGGAAGTCGATCTGAAAAAGACGATGGAGACATCGTATATTGATTATGCGATGTCGGTCATTGCGGCGCGTGCCCTTCCGGATGTGCGGGATGGCTTAAAGCCGGTACAGAGACGAATCCTTTATGCGATGACAGAACTTGGAAACACCCCCGATAAGCCGCATCGTAAGTGCGCGCGTATCGTCGGTGATACCATGGGTAAATATCACCCCCACGGAGACTCTTCGATCTACGGTGCGTTGGTAAACATGGCGCAGGATTGGTCGATGAGATATACGCTGGTGGACGGCCACGGCAACTTTGGTTCCGTCGATGGTGACGGTGCCGCGGCAATGCGTTATACCGAGGCGCGTCTGTCCAAGATCGCGATGGAGATGCTCTCGGACATCAACAAAGACACGGTTGATTTCGTGCCGAACTTTGATGAGACCGAGAAAGAGCCGACCGTGCTGCCTTCCCGTTTTCCGAACCTTTTGGTCAACGGTACCACCGGTATCGCGGTTGGTATGGCAACCAACATTCCGCCGCACAATCTGCGTGAGGTCATTGGTGGTGTGGTGCGCATCATCGACAACCGTGTCAATGAAAACAGAGAAACCGAGATCGACGAGATTATGACGATCATCAAGGGACCGGATTTCCCGACGGGAGCACAGATCCTTGGTACGATGGGCATCGAAGAAGCTTACCGGACCGGCCGGGGCAAGATCCGCGTGCGTGCGGTCACGGAGATTGAGCCGATGCAAAACGGCAAGCACCGCATCGTGGTCACAGAACTTCCTTATCTGGTCAATAAAGCGCGTCTGATCGAGAAGATCGCAGACCTTGTTAAGGAAAAGAGAGTTGATGGCATCACGGAGCTCAGAGACGAATCCAGCCGTGCCGGCATGCGCATTTGCATCGAACTGCGTAAGGACGTCAATCCGAACGTAATGTTAAATACCCTCTTTAAGCATACACAGCTGCAGGATACGTTCGGTGTGATTATGCTGGCGCTCGTCGACAACCAACCGAAGGTGTTAAATATCGTCCAGATGCTGAAGTATTACTTAAAGCATCAGGAAGAAGTGGTCGCGAGAAGAACCCGTTATGATCTGAACAAAGCGGAAGAGCGCGCACACATTTTACAAGGCTTACTGATTGCGCTGGATAACATTGATGAGGTAATCCAGATTGTAAGAAGCAGCCGTACGACAGCGGACGCGAAGGCGAGACTGATGGAGCGCTTTGGGCTGACGGATCCGCAGGCACAGGCGATCGTGGATATGCGTCTGCGTGCGCTCACCGGACTGGAGCGGGAGAAGCTTGAGCAGGAATATGCGGAGCTGATGGAGAGAATCGCGTATTACAAAGAGATTCTTGCCGATGAAAATAAGCTGCTTGGCGTCGTGCGCGATGAGCTGATGGCGATCTCTGAAAAGTACGGAGATGACCGCCGCACGTCGATCGGCAGAGATGAATATGATATCACGAACGAAGATCTGATCCCGAAGGAAAATGTCATCATCGCGATGACCAAGCTTGGCTATATCAAGCGTATGTCCGTGGACAATTTCCGCGCACAAAATCGCGGCGGCAAGGGCATCCGTGGCATGCAGACCTTAGAAGATGACTACACGACGGATCTTTTGATGCCGACGTCACATCATTTCCTGATGTTCTTTACGAACCATGGGCGCGTATACCGGCTGAAGGCTTACGAGATTCCGGAAGCATCCAGAACGTCCCGCGGCACCGCGATTGTAAACCTCTTGCAGCTTTTGCCGGATGAGAAGATCACCGCGATCATTCCGATCCGGGAGTACCGCGAAGGGGATTACCTGATGATGGCCACCAAGGACGGCACCGTGAAGAAGTCACCGCTCACCGATTTTGCGAATATCAGAAAGAGCGGTATCATCGCGATTGATTTGCGGGAAGACGACGAACTCATCGAAGTCAAGCCGACCAATGGCGAGCAGGAAGTGCTTCTTGTGACCAAGAATGGCCAGTGTATTCGTTTCAAGGAATCCGATGTCAGAAAGACCGGACGCAGTTCGATGGGCGTGCGAGGCATGACACTAACCGGCGATGACGAAGTTGTTGCGATGCAGCTGGCAAGCCAGGGTGAGTATTTGCTGATGATCACGGAAAATGGCCGCGGCAAGCGCACCCCGATCACAGAGTTCCACACGCAGGGACGTTCCGGCAAGGGCGTGATCTGCTACAAACTGACCGACAAGACCGGAAAGCTGATCGGCGCGAAGGCCGTGAAGGATGGACAGGACATTCTCTTGATCACCAACCAGGGCATCATCATCCGCACGATGTGCGACCAGATCTCCGTGCAGGGAAGAAGCGCCTCCGGCGTGAAAGTCTTTAACGTAGGCGATGACGAAGACGTCTTCGTCGCAAGCATCGCGAGGGTCCGGGATGACATCCCGAGAGAAGATTTCGAAACGGTCAGCGAAGAGACGGAAGAAGCAGAAGAGATCATAGAAGAAGAGGGAATTCTCATAGGAGAAGCTGAAAGCGACGAGACAACGGAAGAATAAATAACCGAGACCCTGTGAGTGATTAGTGCTCTTCAGGGTCTTGGATTTCTTACATGGTTGATGTGTGGACTCAATATTCTCTATCTCAGATGTGCAGAGTCTCGAAAAATGTACTTATGGAAAGATGTGGAGACTCACAACAGCATAACATTTAGATACTGAGTCTAAAGTAAGTCGATCAATGGAATCCAGTTAGACTCGCAATAGCCAATTTTTAAGATACTGAGTCAGGTATCAATCTGATAAAAGGATAAACTCAGACTCACGAAATGTATTTTCTGCAATAGTGAGTCTCAAGAAATATAAAACATGGGAAGTAATCATACCACACAACCTCTCTGGACCAGAGACTTTACGATTATCACCCTTGGCTCGGTGGTTTCGATGTTCGGCAATGCGATGTCCGGCTTTGCCTTGAGTCTTCTGGTGCTTGACTATACGAACTCCAACTTCCAGTATGCACTGGTGATTGCGCTTTTTACGGTGCCAAACCTGGTCATGCCGATCTTTTCCGGCGCACTCTTAGACCGGTTTTCGCGCAAGAAGATGATCTATGGCCTGGACTTTCTTTCTGCAGCACTTTACTGTGCGATGGCACTCATTTTCGCCTCAGGAAGATTTTATTACTGGATCTTGTTAATCTATGCGCTTACGCTCGGTTCGATCCAGAGCATTTACATGGTCGCCTACCAGAGCTTTTACCCTCTCTTGATCTCAGAGGGAAATTTCACCAAAGCCTACTCGATCTCAGGCGTACTTGAGACACTGACGGTCTTCATGGTACCGATTTCAGCGTTTTTGTATAACAAAATCGGCATCTCTCCGCTGCTTGCGATCAATGCGGTCTGCTTTTTCATTGCAGCAGTGATGGAGACACAGATCCGGGCGGAAGAAAAGTATATTGAAGCACAAAAGGGAACCCGCACGGAGAATAAGACGAGCCGGCAAATGCTCACGGATATCAAGGAAGGCTTCCGCTATATGGCGAGCGAAACCGGTTTGCTTGCGATCGGTGTATATTTTATGTTTTCATCCTTCGCTGGCGGTGCGTCTTCGGTCATCGTACTTCCTTGGTTTAAAGGCACCTTTGAAAATGGGGAATATATCTACATGACCGTCTTTGGCTTTTCTGTCCTGGGACGTGCGATCGGTGGCATGATTCATTATCGCAAGAAACTGCCGACCGAGAAAAAGTTCTCGATTGCGATGTTTGTCTATCTTGCGATCTGCTTCTTAGAGGGTGGATGTCTCTTTATGCCACTCCATGTGATGCGCGTGATGATGTTTTGCTCCGGCATTTTAAGCGTGACGAGCTACACGATCCGCATCGCAGCCACCCAGCACTATGTGCCAGATGAGAAAAAAGGACGGTTTAACGGTGCCTTTAACATGATTAACACCGCCGGGAGTCTTTCCGGTGAACTGATCGCAGGAGCGCTCGCAAGCTTATTTTCTCCGAGGGTCGTTCTCGCAGGATTTATGTTAGTCAATCTCCTTGCAGGGATCTTCATTCTTGGAGGAAAGAAAAAAGAGGTTTCTGCTATTTACAATGTGGAGACGTAAAGCGCGCCTACATCACCATCCCCTCTGAAAATGCTTGAAGTTTTTCAGCAACGAGAGGATCGTCGCAGGGGATATACTTCATGCTGTGATAGTCCGATTGCGGCGGGGTGAGAAGAACATTTTTCCGGTATTCGGAAGGCAGACACTTTAACAGATCGCGGAAGCGGTTGTTAAAAGATTTTAAGTCTGCAAATCCATTTGCCAGAGCGATCTCGGTCAGATTTTTGTCTGTCATGACAAGATCTTTGAGCGCATTTTGCAGACGCACCCGCATCAGATAATCGTAAAAGCTGATGCCGACCGACTTGTGAAATAACGTAGAGATATACGTGCGGTTATACTGCGTCATCTGCGCAATGTCCTCCAGGCTGATTTTTTCAGCAAAATTGTGTTCCACGTAGGACATGATACTGCGCATGGCTTTTTGGGTATCTTCATCGACTTCCGGGATGGAAGGGACGACCTCCGGCGCGAACTGATGGCAGAGCGTGCCGATGATCATCTCTATGCTGGCCTTGGCCAGATAGTTCGCATAGGGACTGCCGTCTGCGAGCGCGAGAATCAGCTGGGAAGCGAGACACCGAATCAGCCGGTAACCAGGCTGGTTTCTGGTCGTCTCATCCGAGTGGCAGAGCGGGAAAGATAAGGCTTGGTTTTTCGGCGTCAGCTGTCTTAATGCGCGCGAAGAAAAATGCAGCACCATCGCGATCGTATTCTGCGTCTGCCCGTAGGAGGCATGTCCAATGTTTGGATCCACCACGAGGACATCGCCCGCCTGCAGCAGAAAGCTTTCTTTTCCCCTGCAGCAGTACTGTTGTCCTTGTAAAAGAATGTTCATCTCATAGTCATCCGGGTGCCAGTGATAGCGAAAATTCATGACTTCGTGGATGTAACAATTGAAATAAATACCATCTTTGGGCCATTGTGCCTCGTAATATGCCTGTTCCATAAAAATAATTTCCCCCAGTCATCCAAATATTTTCCCTGGAAAATGTTTGGATGATTTTTAGTTGCGGCCAACTGTATTTAGGTATAATATATAATAAATCAAGGAACAAGTAAAGAAAATGCGGGTGAATTAAAATAAAAAGAATTTGGAAGGCGGAAGGAATCCGTGATTATTACAGGGAAAATGTTTGGATCATTTGCGAATGAATTTTCCTAAAATCACAGGCAAGAAGCCCAAAGTAAGGCAAATGTCTTTGCAAAAATCAACAAAGATTTGCAACGACAGTTTTCTCTGTTTTTGTTAGGTTGAAATCATCAATAAGACCACGCGGCAGACGTGGCAGAAGGTTACAACCTAATAAGAGAGGAGAATAACTATGACAACTCAGATGATCATTTGTCTGGTGATTTTTGCAATCACTTTGATCAGCTACATTTTGAACAAGATTCCGATGTGGCTTACCGCTATGATCTCCATGGCAGCGCTTTACTTTACCGGGTGTGTTGCCCAGGCGGATGCGCTGGCAGGCTTTTCCAACGTCAACACCATCCTGATGGCGACCATGTTTATCGTGGCAGCAGGATTTAGGCGCACCTCTTTGGTCGACAAGATGTGTTCCGGCATCATGAAGCTGACCAAGGGAAGCTTCACACTTGCTTATTTTGGCTACATCGTGATTGCGGTTCTTTTGACCAACTTCATTGCAAGCCCGATGGTTGTTTACGCGATCGTAAGCCCGCTGCTTGCAGCCCTGCTTGACAATAACGGCAAGAGCCGCAGCCAGTATATGTTCCCGATCATGGTTATCTGCGTTGCCTGCTGCGGCATTCTTCCGCTGCCGACCGCGATTCAGATGTCCGGACAGTTCACTGGATTTTTACAGACCTATGGATTTGAGAACATGACCTTCGCACCGACTACCTTCTTTAAGGGTGCATGGCCGATGTTAATCGTGGTTCCGCTCTGGGCACTCTTTATCGGACCGAAGTTTACCCCGAAGGAGCCTGTGGTTCCGATTGAAGCGCTGGCAAAGAGGAGTGCAGGCAAGGAAGAGAAGAAACTGAGCAAGTTTGTGGATACCGCAGGCATCATCATTTTCTTCGCAACCATCCTTTGCCTGATCTTCTCCGCACAGTTAAAGCTTCAGACCTGGGCAGTCGCTTTGGTTGGCAGCTTACTGATGGTACTGTTTGGCGTTGTAGATTCTAAGACCGCACTTCGTGATATTCCTTGGGATATGCTGATGCTCTTTGTCGGTGCGCTTGCACTTGGCTCTGCGCTGACTAACACCGGTGCCGGCGATCTGATCGGACAGGCTTTGGCAAATGCAGTCGGCGGTACGCATAACAACTACGTCCTGGGTGCGCTGTTCTTTATCATTCCGTTCGTTTTGACACAGTTTATGTTAAACCGCAGCGTGTCTGCAGTCTTTGTCCCGATCTGCTTACTGACAAGTGCAGCTCTCGGCGCAAACCCGACAGGTTTGATCTTACTGGTCAATGCAGGTTCTCTGACTGCATTCTTAACGCCTATGGCAACCCCTGCGGTTCCGATGTGTATGGCTGACGGCGGCTATGATCTGAAGGCGATCTTAAAGAGCGGTTGGCTGATCACCTTGATTTTACCTATCATCTACATTTTCTACACCATGAGCGTTCTGCCCGCATTCTGATGAGCAGATCATCGGCGCAGCGCTGGAACTCCGGTGCTGCGCTTTTTGCAAATAAGAGAGTATTTAGGAGGATATGCAAATGAAAATTACAGATGTGAAGTTGGTTTTCGCAAAGCATTACCTGTTTGTCCATGTCTATACGGATGCCGGAATCGTGGGTCTCGGAGAAGCCGGCAACTGGGGATTTTTAAGCTCCACGGCGGATGCGATCCGCAAGTTCACGCCCTACCTGATCGGAAAAGATCCGTTCCGTGCAGAAGATATCTCACAAAACCTGTACAGAGCGGTTTATTTCAGAGGTTCCGTTATCATGAGCGCAATCTCTGCGATCGATATTGCTCTCTGGGATATCAAAGGCAAAGCGCTTGGGGTTCCGGTCTATCAGCTGCTTGGCGGAAAGACCAGAGAAAAGGTGCGTGCTTACGCATCTGTCATGACAAAGCCAGGCTCTCCCGCAGAGATGGCCGAGGAGTATAAGAAGCTGCAGGATCTGGGCTTTAACGCTGCGAAAGTTTTCGTCAACGGAAAGCAAAAGAGTGACAACAACGGGTTCGATGAGTTCTATTCTGGCAGAATCGAGGACGAGCTTGAGAAAGTTCGCGTGGTACGTGAGGCCGTTGGACCGCATTTTGACCTGATTTTAGAGGCGCACCGCGGCATGACGCCCCCGGAAGCAATTACATTTGGAAATGAAGTCGCCAAATATCGTCCGATGGTGTTGGAAGATCCGGTCACGCCAGACAATATTGACACGATGGCATGGGTCGCGTCCAAGATTCCGGTACCGATTTCTACCGGAGAACGCTACACAAATATCCGCGAGTATGAGATGTTAATGCAGCGCCACGCCGCACAGTATGTACGGCCTGATGTCTGCGCCGTCGGCGGCATTACCGCGTCCATGAAGGTTGCTGCGATCGCAGAGGCCAATGATGTTCTCTTAATTCCACACAATCCGCTTGGCCCGGTCTCGACGGCTGCTTGTCTGCAGATCTGCGCGGCAATTCCAAATCTAGGCATTCAGGAGCTTCCGACGTTCTGCTTAAATGGTGCGGAAGATGCGATGGTCGAAGAGCCGATTCGGTTCGAAGATGGCTTCCTTGTCATTCCGGAAGCACCTGGTATTGGCGTAGAACTGAGCGAAAATGCCTCGGAGCTCTATCCTGCCAAGGAGAGAGGGAGCAACGATGCGTTCCGCTACTTTGACGGATCCGTGAAAGATTGGTAAAAGGTAGTCTGACATGAATAGAGATGAGTTTATCAGACAGGCAGAAACGCTAAATGAAGCGGAGCTGCTTGCTATCGCCGAAGAGTCCCGGGTGCGGTCCGGCAGCCGGATTCCGCCGGAGGTAGCAGCTAAGTTCCGCAGCCTGGACGATGTCACGGAGGCGCACGAATTATTTGTGGAGACGGCCTGGGGCAAGACACATGTCTTTATGATTCGCAATGCAGGTGTGCAAGAAGATCTGCAGCCCGTCATCGTCAATGTCCATGGCGGCGGATGGTGCCTGCCACACACAGAGAGAGACATCTACTTTTGCAGAAGACTTGCGCGGCGCACCGGGTGTCTGGTGGTGGACGTGGATTATGTGCTTGCACCTGAGCACCCATACCCTGCGGCGATTGAAGAGATTGAGGCGCTTTTGGATCATTTGCCCACACTTCTTAAGGAGTGGGGCGGAGATCCCAACCGCGTAATTTTGTGTGGACAAAGCGCAGGAGGCAATCTTGTTGGTGCGGTCACGCAGAGAAAACGCTTGCCAAAAGAGTTGGGGATTCTCAAACAGATCCTCTGCTATCTGCCGACGGACAATTATACCAACCGGTTTGGCAATGCAGAACTATCTCCGCGGGATGAATCCACAGAATATTACGGATTCTTCTATAACCGCGTGTTTGAAGAGAGGAAGAATTCGGACGTCTCCCTGGTGTTTGCAAATGAGGAAGACGTAAAAGATCTTCCTGAGACCGACATCATCACCGCGGGACTGGACAATCTGATGCCGGAAGCAAAGCAATACGAGGAGATTTTAAGAAAAGCCGGTGTTCCTGGCATCTATCATTGCTTTTCACAGAGTCGCCACGGCTTCCTGGTCAACCTTTATGATGAGTGGCTGGAGGGCGAAAATCTTTTGACCGATTTGATTCAAAATGTGATACAATAACAGAAAGCTCCCGGCGTCTTCTACGAGGAAGAGCCGGGAGTTATGTGAGTGAAAGGAGTCATCATATGCCGACAGGTATCATCATCAATGTTGCGAGCGTTGTGCTTGGCGGGCTGCTTGGCAGTCTCATCGGGAATCATTTATCAGACAGATTGAAGCGGGAGATGACCACGGTCTTTGGTGTGTGCGCGATGGCGATGGGCATTTCTTCCATCGTGCTCATGAAGAACATGCCAGCGGTCATTTTCGCAATCATCATCGGGACCCTCATCGGAACGCTTATAAACCTCGACGGACTCATCAAAAAAGGAACCGGAAAGCTGCTAAATGGCTTGCATATGGGCGGATCAATCGACGAGCAGCTCATGGTAACCGCGATGGTGCTCTTCTGCGCGAGCGGAACGGGGATCTACGGCTCTATGACCTCCGGCATGACTGGCGACCACAGTATCCTGATTGCGAAATCGGTGCTCGACTTCTTCACTGCGATGATCTTTGCCTGTCAGCTGAAGAAAGCAACGATGCTCATCGGCATCCCGCAGGCAGTGATCATGCTGCTTTTATTCTTCGGCGCGAAACTCATTTTACCACTCACTACGGATGTGATGATCGCAGACTTTAAGGCGTGCGGAGGGATCGTTCTCCTTGCGACCGGATTTACCATCATGAAGGTCAAAGAGATCCCGGTAGCGAACATGATCCTCTCGATGGTACTCGTGATGCCGGTAAGCGCATTGTGGGTCAATGTGATCGCACCGCTTTTGTAACTTGCTGGTGTAATAGAAACGTTCAGAAAACATAAACCTTGACAAAGCGAAGATGCTTTGCTACAATCATATTTGCATTTGCGGAAGCGCAAGTGTAACTGAATAAGTGCAGTGAAGTCTGCAAAGAATTCAGAAGAGGAGAAATACTCAAGTGGCTGAAGAGGCGCCCCTGCTAAGGGTGTAGGTCGTTAGACGCGGCGCGAGGGTTCAAATCCCTCTTTCTCCGCGATATTCGCGATAAACGAGGCGAAAGACAAAAGAAAAACAGTCCTGTGCTTGCACAAGGGACTGTTTTTCTTTTGTCTTTCAGGGCGAGCAACGCGAGCCGGACGGACATGCGTAGCATGAACGGCGGCCTCGGCTTGCATGAAACCTGTCTTTTTCGTTTGTTCTCTTATGGCGAACAACGCGAGTCGGACGTTTTGCGAAGCAAAACGGCGACCTCACGTTGTTCGGGCTCTCTTATCGCGGAGAGTGCCAGACAAAGTTAAAGCGTACAAAGCAACGCGACCCGGACGGACATGCGTAGCATGAACGGCGGCCTCGGACAAATCTTACTTTTTGGGGCCTTGCAACCTTTTCGACTTTTTTAATTCATAAGTTTGCTTTTTTTCCGTCTGTTTTTTTGAGCGTGCCAACCAAAACAATTCTTTTTTCCAAAAGGTTGGCAAATCTTGTGAAACTCGTCTTCTAACAAGCTTATTTTGCAAACCTTTTCGTCATTTATCTCAAAGAAGTTGGCATCGCAACGAGATTTGTCTGTCTCAATGGGGGACATAAGGCAAACCATGTGGCCAACGCGGCCAACGCAAAACGCACGCACAAGAGTGTCTCGGAAAAAAGTCTACTCCTGCAAACTTGTGATTTCATTTTTCTCATGATAAAATTGTCCATGCAATCAAAATTAAGGGGAGTGAATGCCTTATGGCGTCAAAATCACAATCTGACAAAATAGAATTATTTGCGCGCACGCCGGTTAAGAAAGCGCTTCTTACCATGGCGGTTCCGACGATCATCAGTCAGCTGGTGAACTTAATCTACAATATGGTGGATGCCTTTTTCATCGGGCGGACCGGCAATTCTTACATGATTGCTGCGACGACGGTGACGTTAACTCTGGTGATGATGAATGTCGCGCTCTCGAACTTGTTCGGCATCGGTGGGGGTAGCCTCATGGCGCGTCTGATGGGTGCGGGAGATGTCAAAGAAGCAAGGCGCGTCAGCTCGTTTTCGGTGTTCGGAGCGATTGGAATTGCAATTGTCTATGCTGCGCTGGTCGGGCTTTTTACGGATCCGCTGCTGACCTTTTTGGGTGCTTCTGCACAGACGATCGGCTTTGCGAGAAGCTACACGCAGATCGTCATCGTGCTTGGCTGTCTGCCGTCAGTTCTTTCCCTGGCGCTGGCGCATCTGCTGCGCAACGCGGGCTATTCGACGCAGGCGAGCATCGGCCTTTCGGGCGGCGGCATCTTAAATGTCTTCCTGGATCCGCTTTTCATGTTTGTCTTGTTGCCAGCGGGCATGGAAGTGACTGGTGCGGCGATCGCGACTGCGCTTTCCAACCTGATCGCCTGCATTTACCTGCTGATCACGTACGCGAAGGTCGGCAAGGACAGTGCACTGAGTCTTTCCCCAGCGGATGCGAGGAAGATTCAAAAAGGCAGTATTGGCAAGCTTTTTGCGGTGGGTATCCCTTCGGCACTGTTAACAGGTCTTTTCGATCTGGCAAATGTGTGCGTCAACATCATTGCATCCTCGCACAACGATCTTGTCCTTGCGGGGATGGGCATTGTTATGAAGGTGGAGCGTATTCCCAACGCGGTCAACATAGGTATCTGTCAAGGAATGCTCCCAATCGTTGCGTTTAACTATTCTGCGCGCAACCACGAGCGCATGCGCGAGACAATTCGCACCGGCCGGACCTTTGGCCTGATTGTCTCTGCGATATCGATTGTGCTGTTGGAAGTCTTCGCAGATCCGGTCTCAAGGGTCTTTTTAAGCACCTCCAAGGGGGATGCCTCGCTTGCCTTACAGACGATCGCCTACGCCGCGACATTCCTGCGCATTCGCTGCATCGCCTCACCGGTACAATTGATCAATTATCATACCTCTTACTGCATGCAGGCGATGGGGCAGGGAAAAGCAACCATGCTGCATGCATTCGTGAGAGAACTCATTTTCTATATTCCGTTTATGTTCTTGCTGGATCATTTCTTTGGAGAAATTGGTCTGGCCTCTGCACTTCCAGTCGGAGAAGCGTGCGGCGCGGTATTTGCCCTGCTGCTTTTGCGGCATGTGCTGAAAAAGACATCGAAAGAATCACAAGAGAAGAATGGATAAACAGAGCGGGCCGGATAAAATCATGATCCGGCCTATTCTCTGCCATGTTGCGTTTCTATATACTTGGCTATTACAGGGTGAGTCGGCGGAGAGATCTTAGAAAGATCGATTTCATCAAGCGTAAAGAAGCGCAGTTCTTCCATTTCTCCGTCAAGGGGATGTGGTTGCCCGTGCCACCGCCTGCACAGATAAACGATCTCAACATTGGAAACCTCATCTCCGTTGGGATAAATGTAGTGCGTTTCTGGCCCTGAATTCACATAAAAGAATTCAAGTTCATCGGCGATCAATCCCATTTCCTCTTGCAATTCTCGCTTTGCGCATTCTTCTACATACTCATCGATCTCCACAGCGCCGCCAGAGTATCCCCAATAATGGTTGTCTGAGCGTTTGCCCAAAAGAATCCGGCCAGATTCATCTACGCAGATAATACTTGCTGCGCACTGTATGAGCGTTCGATGGCCAACGATTTTTCTCAGTTCCGATATATAACCAGTCATACGTATCTCCTTTCGCTGATTCAGTGTATCATAGGCGGATGCATCTCACAATTATAATCTTACGATTCTAAACAAATTGTCTTAGGAACCCCAGCGCTGACAAGATATGCAAGAGTGATCATTCGCGTATAAAAGAAAGGTGTGTTGACGGTTGCCAACACACCTCTTTTCTTATCTCTGATAAATCTGCACCGTCCCGGTGATGCCCGTCGGGGCAAGGACCTTCGGCTGCATCAGCCGTTCGGTCATGGAGCGGTTCTTTGCGGCTGCCCGCTCTCGCTCAAGCGTCGTGGAGACTTCAATGACAATCTCGTTGACGCCCTCATTTACAAAAGGTGTCAGGTCAAAGCGGTAGGTCGGAACCACCTGCACGCCGGCGCTTCTGCCATTTACAAAGACTTCCACGCCTTCGTAGGCATCCGTGATCACGAGGACTGTTTTCTCTGCTTTCTCCAGCTTGACGCGGTTTGTGTAGCGCACGAGGCCGGAGAATTTCGGCTGTTCTTTCGCGAGATTGTCCGGGAGAGACACGGTCTTGGCTTCCCTAAAGTTTGGATAAGCTGTGCTCTCGCAGGTCGCGCGTGTCCAGGCACCGACAAACGGAACGGACTTTCCTTCTGCGACGGTTTTCTGCAAAGGCTCCCGCAGCAGGGAAGAATCAGCTTCGTCAAAGACGAGAATGCAGCTCTGATACGGCTCGAGATCCAGCGTTACAGCGCATCCTGCGTCGGTATCCTGCCAGTGCACTCGTTCCAGGACATTGTCCCATGCGTGATAAGCGTAGACCGGACCTGCCTGCGGCAGCGTGACCGTTCCGTGATAGTCCTCGGTGCCTTCGTTGATAAAGTAATAAAGGTCCTTCTCGTGCCGGTAGTGCAGGACGCGGATGCGGTTATTTTCCGGCGTGAGCGTAAGCTCTGTCACGCCTGCAGTGCGAAGTGCAGAGACAAGCCCTTCTAATGGCTGCACCTTGCATCCATCCAGTTGTGAAGCGTCAAATCCTTTCCCTTCGTAGTACCCCTGCGGCAGCTGATCCACAAAGAAGACCGGCACATCGATGGCCTGAAGTTCCTTGATGGCCTCTGTCAAGGCGGGGGAAATGTACTGGCAAGCCGGAATCACGAGCGCACGGTACACCTGGGTGTTGACGCGGAATTCCTTCGTCAGATCGGTGTGGTAAGCATCCCGGTCACGGAAGACATCCGTCGGCACAATATCGAAATCGATCTGAGCATCTAAAAGCTTTCTCGCAGGCTTTTGCATGAGCATCGCCTCGCCGGCCCACTCCGCCTCTGCATGGTAGAGCAGGGCAACCGGTGCGACATGCGTACCGTCACTGATCAGCGTGCAGACGCGGTTCATGTAGTCCATGAGGCTCTTAAAGTGCCGGTACTGCGGGTTGTGCCCGTGCGCATAGAAATGCGGCGGGCAGTCCGGATCCGGGAAGGCTTTCGCACTGAAAGCGTGCGGCACAAAATGATTGACGCCATTTACCATGAAATGATCTGCCAGGAAGCGCTCGAGGCGCAGGCCTTCGGACCACCCGTAGTTGCCGAAAATCTCGCACATCGTGCGCCCTTGCTTCTTCGGATCAATGGCCGCGTGGGAAGGTCCAAGCTTTCCTAAAATGTAGTGGTAGAACTCTCCGTCGCGCTTGAGCGCCCGCATGAAGGTATCCGGTCCGTCCTCACCCTGCGGCATCACCTGGCCGCCGATGTCATCGATGCCCGCCATATCCTGGCCGGAAAGACCGCGGAAATAATGTCCAAGAGAGCCGCCGGTGCGGCCGTGGCTGTTATTGTCCTCCACGACATGGCCGATATACTGCACCCCGTGTGCACGGCACCAGTCTCCGATCTGCGCGGAAAATGCCTTCGCAACCGCCTTCGTCACCGCATCCATGTAGGCGAAGCGGATCTTGGCAGTGCGGTCGGGGTCCAGGTCTGCGTCCCAAAGATAAGGCATGCAGTTTTTCCAGTCCTCGCCGAGGGTCTCTAAAAGAACCGGCTCTAAGGTGTAGCTCCACGGAAGATCCTGATCAGCGCCAAGCTTTTCGTTGGAGTAGATGACACCGTTGCCTAGCTCCGGCTCGTCTGAGAAAAAGCCTGCGATGGTCTTGCCAAATTCATCCTGATAATGTGCAAAATGAGGCTCATAAACGGAATCGATCAGAATGCGGCAGGAGTCCGGATCCATCATGTTGATGTAATTGCGGTGTGCGCCGCAGTTGCGGGAGAGCTTACAAAGCCCGATCCGCCAGGTGCCCTCCGGGGCCTGCCAGGTCAAAACGCCATCCTTCACAAAGCTTGTCAGATCCAGTTCCTCACCCGGCACGTCCACGCGCAGAGCGGTCACGCTCAGAAGTTCATCGCCTGAGAAGACACGCTTTTTCACGCCCCACTGTGCAAATGTACCAAACAGGGAAAACTTCTCGTTCTTTTTCTTCAAAAAGCGCGAAACATCGACGGAAACCGGTTTTTCTCCGCCCTTCACGGTCTTTCCTTCATAGCAGATCCCCTGGCGGCACAGTGCTTCCGGGGCGTCCTCAAGAGCGCCGTTGGCGTACCCGGTTGGGAAATGACTGTCGTCTAAGATCCAGACCTTCATGTCTCTTTTTTTGGCTTCATCGAGAATGATGTCCATGTCTCTCCACCACTTCTCGCCGCAGTAATCCGGGTGCGGACGGCTCTCCACACACACCGCGCCGATGCCCGATTCGTGAATGACATGCATGTACCCGCGCAGCGTCGCTTCATCCTCGCCATGCTGCCAGAAGAAGGGGAGGATATGGTTGTCTGCGCTGCCATTTAACAATTGAGAGATGACTGAAATCATAAGAGGTTCCTTTCTTTGCCTGAAAAAAGGCAGATAATCCGTATTCGATGATCTGCCATAAAGAGTTCGTGATTACAAGGTTTCTCCGTTTTCCTTGATCAACTGTGCATACCAGTAGGCGGAATCCTTTAAAGTGCGCTTCAGTGTGCGGTAGTCCACATAAATCAGACCAAAACGTCTGTCATAGCCATCAGCCCACTCAAAGTTATCCAGAATCGACCAATACTGGTAGCCGATGACAGGGACGCCTTCCTCGACAGCACGTTTTAAACCTTGCAGATAACATTTTAGAAATTCGATTCTCTGAGGATCATGCACTTTTCCGTCCGACATCACGAAATCAATGTTCGCCATACCATTTTCCGTGATGATGATGGGCAGACCGTAACGCTCGTAAATGAACCGGCTCGCCCAATAAAGCGCCTCCGGCGTGATCGGCCAGTCCATCGCTGTGCGGGGAAGACCGGGATAGAGTGCGGGGTTCGGCCCGAAATGTTCCTCATAGTTAAATGAATTATAGCAGTTATAGCCAAAAAAGTCGAGAGGCTGGTGGATCTGAGCAAGTTCTTCTTGATTGATGAACGGCTGAAGCATCGCGGGAAGCTCGCCTTTGATCATGGGATCTCCCCAGAGTTGCAGCGCAAAGAAGCTGGCAAGGTCTGTAAAAGTGGATTCTTTTGCAATGGCGATGTCTTTCTCTGATTCGCTCCAAGGCAAAATCAGGTTTCCATTCAAGGCCATGCCGATCTTAGGCGTTTTTTTCGCATAGGTGCGAATCGTCTCAACGGCCTTACCGTGGCTTAAAAGGACGTTTTTGCACAACGGCGGAATCACCTCGCCGATCGCTTCCCAGCTTTGCGCATTTTGTTCAAAAGGCGCGTGCGAACCTGTAATGTAACCGTTTCCGATAAAGGTAGCCGGCTCATTTACGGTCATCCAGTAAGAGACCCGATCCGAGAGCGCTTCTACGACGACCTTGGTAAAGACAGCAAAGTCATCGCTGATTCCATCATAATGCCAGCCTCCCTTTTCGTTGACCCACATGGGCAGGTTCCAGTGGAACAGGGTACACATCGGCTCAATCCCTGCGGATACCAGTTCATGGACAAGATTTTTGTAAAACTGCAGTCCTTTTTCATTGACAACCCCTTCCTTCGGCATAATGCGTGGCCAGCTGACAGAGAAACGATAGGATTTTAACCCCAGCTCCTTCATCAAGGCGACATCTTCTTTGTAGCGGTGATAGTGATCACAGGCGACATTGCCGGTTTCGCCGTGCTTAATATGGCCGCTTGAGAGGGCATCCCAGATGCCAGGTCCTTTTCCATCTTCGTCATAAGCGCCTTCCACCTGATATGCTGCGCTTGCTGCACCCCACAAAAAATCTTTCTGAAAACTCATCGTGTTACTCTCCTTCCTTTGCATTAGTTCATGTCATTCGGTTTCCTGTGGCTGCAGGGATTTATTTGCCTGTTCGACCTTCAGGAAATGGAACAGTACAATTAAAAGCACACCAAAGAGCAGAGGCAGAACTACCTGAATAAAATAGATCATATGGATTGCACTGTCGCTTTGTACTGCCAGAAGTCCGTCAAAACCCCCGAGATCCAGCAAAATGCCTACGATTGCACTGCCAAAACCACCGCCAACCTTGACTCCGATCGCGGAGCAGCTAAAGAAGGTTCCATCAAGACGTTTTCCTTCGACCCGGTAGGTATAGTCTGCCGTTTCCGCAATCAGTGCGTTGCCGGTACCATTAAAAGGCGCGGTTCCGATGCCGACCAGGAAAGAAGCAGCCAAAAACAGTGGAATATTCTTTTGCAATGCTGCAAAGGCAGCGAGAACTCCTGCCGCGAGAGCCAGAAGCCTGCCCACAAGATTTAACTTACGCATGGAGCCGAATTTCTTGACAAGAACCGGTGTCAATGCGGCAACAATGACCATCGGCAAAGAGGCTACCAGAGAGAGGATTCCCTGCAGAGAGGGATTTCCCAGGAAATAGGTGCAGAAATAAACGGTTGCCGCAGATAAGCCGCTGCTTGTGTAAAAAACGATATAAATCGAAAGGATTATAAGGAAATAAGGGTTTTTCAACAGCGTACGAAGAGAGGCCAGCAACCCCAGCGTTTCTGTGCTTTGAGACTGTGCGGACGAAGCGGAAGAATCGGTCTCTTCATCCGGGAGCTCTTTGACGGAGAGAACACAGAAGGTATTGATGATCAGGGCAAGCAGTGCAAATAAAATTGCGACCATGCGCCAGCCCTTCGCACCGCCGCCGAAGGCCTCAACAAGTCCCATCGTGAGGGACATCACAATCAGATAAGTGATGGTTGCGAAAATGCCACCGATCGAGCCAAGCTGGACGCGCTCATTGGCATTTCGTGTGATTTTTGCGGAAAGTGCCGAATATGAGATGCCGGTCGCGGTGTAGAAAATGGCGTTTAAAGCCGTATAGAAGACGAAAAAGTAGACGTATTGCATCGTCTCACTCATGGCTGGAACACAAAATACAAGGATCAGTGCGATGCACACACCGATCTCTCCAAATAATAGCCAAGGTCTTGCCTTGCCAAGCTTTGTCTTTGTCCGGTCGATCATGGAACCAAAAAAGACATCAGTGACACCGTCAAAGATTCTCGAGACCAGGATCAAGGTTCCGATCACCGCACTGTTTAGGCCGACCGCGTTGGTAAGGTAAATCATCATGAAGCTTGTGACCAGGGCGTAACCGAGGTTGCTTGAGATCTGCCCGGAGGCATAGGCTAGTTTTTGGAAGCCATTTAAATACTTCTTTTCGCTCATTGTTGTTTCTCCTCTTTGCTTTTTGACAGCTTGCGCTTATAATGAGAATAGCTACTATCTACATTTTGCAGGACGAAAAGAAGATCAACAATGTCGTGACAGACCAATACTTGCTGCATTTTTATCATATTCGAACCTCATTGAAGGATCAGATGGGAGGAAGCTTTTGTCCAGATTTGATTTTTTCCAGGCGGCGAACCCGAACCTGACGACGTTGGACGCACCGACGTTTCAAATCTTTAATTACAATAGCGATGTCGACAGCTTTTACCGGATGGACGCGCCTTACCAGATCTCGGTGGAACACTGCAGCGGAATGTCCGCCACAGATGTTTTGATGATTACAAATGTGACGGAAGAGAAGGCGGTGGATCGAAATGTTCCCATGCATCAATATCTTGCGTTTAACAGCAGCCGTGCCTTACATCATCACGAATTCTTTGAATTGATGGTTGTTCTAGAAGGAGAGGTGATCAACCGGATCGAAGAGGAAGAGTATCGATATAGCGCAGGAACTTGCTGCCTTTTAAACAGAAATGTGCGTCACGCAGAAGTTTTTTGCCAGGAAGCAACGCTGTTCTTTATTGATTTGACACCGGAGTTTGTCATAGAACTGCTGGAGTTTTATAAAAGGGCACGTTTTGCGGGAGAAATGAGCGAGCTCAATGATGTCGTGTTGCGGTTTATGCAGAAAGATTTGCTACATCCTGGCGAGAAAAACTATCTGTTTTTCCTTCCTCTCGTACAATCCAATGCATTTTCTGAGCAGTTAAAGCAGCTATCCGAACAGTTGCTGCAGACGGCAAGAAACCCGGTTTTCGGCACGTCCTATCTCGTTCGTGGCTTCATCTGCTCCTTGATCCAATTTGTGTCGTGCGAATCCAAATATCATATCACGAAGATCAACCTGGAGTCTCCGGGAGACTTTTTGTTATTTCTTCAGATCAGTCATCTGCTGGAAGAAAGCAACGGACGCATGTCCCGGCAGGAGATCGCAAAGACCTGCAGCTACAGCGGAACGCACATCAACCGTGTTGTCAAGAAATATAGCGGCATGAGCGTGTTTGATTACGGGATGACCTTTTGCATGAAGAAGGCAGCTATGCTTCTGACGCAGACAGACATGACGATCGACGATATCATGCGAAGCCTGGGATTTAGCAACGCAACCCATTTTTATCAGCAATTTAAGAAACAGTACAGTGAAACGCCCGCAAAGTATCGAAAGGGCGTATGAAAAGCGCCAGCGAACGAAGCGCTGACGCTCTTTTTTTGTACTTCAATTTGCCACTTCATTTATTGGTCTGACATTTGACCCACTAGCTGCGCGACCAGCTCTCTCTTCTCATAAAGCACACATCCACCGGCATGATTCTCAAGGAGATGGCCATTTTCACGGAGCGTCACGAAGAGTTTCGAGGAGATCGCATCCTTCAGGGACGTCTCTATGACATTGATGTCAGAGAACGGGGAGAATGGACAAGGCTCTGCACCGCCGTGGGAGTTGATGTGGAAGAAGCCGCGGCCCGCCGCAAGACATCCGCCGGAGCTCTTCTCGTCGCCCGGGAAGGAAATGAAGACCATCTCCGGGTACTTCTCACGAAGCGCCATGATCTTTTCATTCATGCGTGCGCGCTCTGCATCACCGGGCGCGAGGTGGGAGGCCTCGTCGGTGACAGGGACGAACTCCACCAGAATCATCGCACGGCAGCCTTTTTCGCCAAGATCTTCCACAAAGGAATCCGAAAGCACTTCCTCGAGGTTCTCGGTCGTTACGGTGATCGAGGTGCCAAAGATGATGCCACGCTTTTTCAGCTCCTCCATGTTCTTAATCAGCTTTTGATAGATCCCGGCACCGCGGCGCGCCTCGGTCGTCTCAAATCCACCCTCGAGGCTTACGATCGGGACGAGATTGCGGTTCTGATCCATCAGATCAAAGTAGCGTTCGTTTAAAAACGTGCCATTCGTGAAGATCGGGAAGAGAATGTTCTTTCTCTTGGCGGCTTCTTCGATGACGTCCTTGCGCAGCGTCGGCTCACCGCCGGCAAGCAGAATAAAGCTGATGC
Organism: Lachnospiraceae bacterium; assembly: GCA_017480565.1. Classification (GTDB taxonomy): domain Bacteria; phylum Bacillota; class Clostridia; order Lachnospirales; family Lachnospiraceae; genus RGIG1588. Next base: position 44,225 of record JAFVAL010000060.1, read on the forward strand.
CCAGATCGTCTGCCTCATCGAAAATGCTGCCCCACTGTTCACCGGTCAGCTGTGCCACGGGCTCGCAATCCTCGGTCGCACGGTTGACGCGGGAATAACATCCGGCGCAGTGCAGATTACAGTTGGAAGTGATGCTTGCGATCAGGTAGGAAGGCACGTGAAGTCCTGCGGATTCATTTGCCTCACGGCGCTTCGTGGCAGCAGTCGTGGCAGCGGCAAACTTGGCCATAAATGCGGCCTCGCGAGGATTCTTAAGGGTTGCCTTTAACACGTCTTTGATCAGATCTTTGACCCCGTTTGTTAAGTATTCTTGAATATCAAATGTTTCGCTCATAATCAAGCCTTTCGTTGGATTCACTTAGACAGATTCATTTCATACTACTTAGATAAATTTTATCAAATCTAATTTTACAAAATCAAATCAATATTGTCAAGGATTTCTTTCCTGAAAACTGTACGCGTTAGCCATTTTTATGCTAATATGAAGAAAGACAAATGTACGGGAGGTTTCAGAATGAAACGATTTCATAAAATGACGGTTGTGGGACCGACAAGATTTACCGAGGCATCCAGGGAAAAGATGGGCACGATCTATGCGGAGGAGGCGATCTTTATTCCGTATGTGCCGCGCACGGAGGAGGAGCTGATCGAGGTCATCGCAGACAGTGACTGCTTGCTGGTAGCGCTGCAGGTCAAGGTGACAAAGAAGGTCATCGATGCCTGCCCGAGCCTTCGTTACATCGGCATGTGCTGCAGTTTGTATAACCCGGAGAGTGCGAACGTGGATTTCCCTGCGGCAAATGAAAAAGGCATCGTGGTGACCGGCATCCGCGATTATGGCGATGAAGGTGTGGTGGAGTTTGTGATCAGTGAGCTGGTGCAGCTGTTACATGGTTTTGGCGCGCATCAGTGGCGCGAAGTTCCGACCGAGCTGACCGGCCAGAAGATCGGAATTCTCGGCATGGGAACGGTGGGACACCGGATCACGGCGGCGCTCAATTTCTTTGGCGCGGACGTTTATTATTACAGCCGCACGAAGAAAGACGATGTGAAGGCAACGTATCTGCCGTTAAATGAGCTGATGGAGACCGTCGATATCGCGATCGGATGCCTGAACAAGAACGCGGTGATCGTCGGGGAAGAGGCGATGGCACATTTTGGCAATGACAAGATTCTCATGAACATCGCGATCGGGCCGTTTGTGGAAAATGAAGTCCTCGGCCGCTGGCTTGCCTACTCGGGCAACTGGTACATCTGCGACGAGCTCTGGGGGCTTGGGGATGAGAGCTTCAACCTCCGGCCGAACGTCATTTGCCCCGCAAAAAGCGCGGGCAATTCGACGCAGTTGGTCGGCAGATATAATAAGAAGATTCTGGAAAATATCGAAGCATTTTTAAACGAAGCATAACGATGCAAGGGGAGTTGCCTGCGGGTGATTCCTCTTTTGATCTTAATACGATCTTTATACCATCTGGGGAAGTCTTAACACTGTCTTTGCAGGATTTTGGCTACAATCATTGACAAAGAGAGGTTTTAGGACATGAAGACGGTATTATTGATTGGACTGACAAATTTTGGCATGCGGATGGGCAGAGAGATGGCCGCGCTGGGGCACCAGATCATGGCAGTGGATTCGGACGAGACACGTGTCAATGAGATTCTGCCCTTTGTGGTCAATGCACAGATCGGGGACAGCACGAGGGAAGAATTTCTTTCCTCCCTCGGGGTAAATAACTACGATGTCTGCGTGGTGGCAATCGATCACGATTTCCAGGGGTCGCTTGAGACAACTTCCTTATTAAAAGAGCTCGGCGCACATTATGTGGTGTCCCTGGCGGAACGGGACGTGCAGGAGAAGTTTCTCTTAGGAAACGGCGCAGACGAGGTGATCAATCCTGAAAAGCAGATGGCCAAATGGGCCGCGATTCGCTACACTTCCGATCACATTTTAGACTATATCAAACTGGACGAGGAACATGCCATCTTCGAGGTCGAAGTGCCGCGAGAGTGGGTCGGCAGAAGCGTGGGCCAGATCGATATCCGCAAACGGTACGGAATTAACTTGATGGCGGTCAAAGAAGAGGGTAAGATGGACTTAAACATCACACCGGACACCCTGCTGACCTCCAAAAAGACGATGTTCGTGCTGGGAGATCAGAAGAGACTGCGCAAATGCTTCCACGTTTAAACCCGGTGAGGGGAGGCGGCAGGCATGAGTGCTTTTCTCATTGGTGTGGTATTTGTTGCTGCTATCATCGGCGGGTTTTTCCTGATGCGCCGCGTGGATCTGTGGATCCGTAAGATCAAGAAGGATCGGCTTGATGTGATTGCGTTAAAAGAAAGGGACGATCAATGAGTTCTCAAGAGAAGGCGGTGCGACAAGAGAATATTCTGGTTTGTCTTTCTCCGTCTCCGTCCAATCAGAAGGTGATTTTGGCGGCGGTGAAGATGGCGCAGGCGTTTGAAGCACCGCTGGTCGGGCTTTACATCCGCACGTCTTCCTATGATGCGCTGCCGGAGACTGATAAGGAGAGGCTTAAGAGAAATATCCGGTTGTTGCAGGAAAATCACGGGTCGGTGACGATCATCGACGGGGACGATATCGCGATGCAGATCGCGGAGTTTGCAATCTTGACAGGCGTGACGAAAATCGTGGTCGGCCGGACCGGGGCGACGCGGAGTCATTTCTGGGAGAAAAGTTCGCTCACGGAGCAGGTGATTTTAAATGTCCCGGACGTGGATGTCTATATCATCCCGGACTCTGCGGCGGACTTAAAGCATCGCAATTCGCGGCTTTTGCAGGAGCGCATCGTACCAAGTGCGAAGGAAATGCTCTATGCATTTTTAGTTCTGATCGCGGCGACCTTGGTCGGACTCTTGTTCCAGCATTTTGGTTTCTCTGAGGCAAATATCATCACGATTTACATTTTAGGCGTTTTGATCCTCTCGATCGTAACGGTCAGCCAGGGTCTTAGCGCTTTTGGCGCGCTCGCAAGCGTACTTTTGTTCAACTATTTTTTCATCGAGCCGCGCTTCAGTTTTCACGCCTACGAGACCGAGTATTTGGTGACATTTGCGATCATGCTGATTGCAGGGCTCATCACCGGGTCCCTGGCCAACCGCCTGCAGGCAAATGCAAAGCATTCCGCGCACGAAGCGTTCCGTGCGAAGGTGCTTTTTGATACGAACCAGCTGTTTCAGAAGGCGGAAAATAAGGACGAGGTGCTCGAGATTCTCGCAAAGCAAGTCACGACGTTATTAAACCGGGACGTAATCATTTTCCCGGAAAATGACGGTGCGCTGGGGGAGGGCGTGCTATATGCCGCGGAGCACGCAGAATCGGATGCTTCCGTCAAAGAAGCGAGGGAGATCGCCGAAGACTTTTTTGCAGAGAAAGAAGCACTTGGGTCTGCGCTTTTAAAGCGTGAGAATGCGCAGTATTACCGGATTCAGAAAAATGCATTCTGCTACGGTGTGATGGTGATCGAGACCGGAGGCAATTCCCCGGAAGCCTTTGAGAACAGCGTGCTTTTGTCGATGATCGGGGAGTGCGCCTTGACGCTTGAAAACCTGCGAAATGCACAGGAGAAGGAGCGGGCATCGCTGCGGGCACAGAACGAGACGCTGCGTGCGAACCTTCTGCGAAGCATTTCCCACGACATTCGCACCCCGCTGACGTCGATCAGCGGAAATGCGAGCAATCTGCGGTATCATTTTGACCAGCTGGATGCACAGGAGCGGCAGCAGATGTTTACGGACATCCACGAGGATGCGATGTGGCTGAGCAATCTTGTGGAAAATATTCTGTCGATTTCCCGCATTGAGGATGGTAAGATGAAGCTGCATCTTTCGGTCAATGCGCTCCGCGAAGTTGTGGATGAAGCGCTGCTTCACATCGATGAGAAGGGGGCGCAGGACGAGATCACGGTTACCTTTGAGGACGAGCTGCTTCTTGCAGACATGGATGCGAAGTTGATCTCGCAGGTGATGATCAACCTGGTCAACAATGCCATCAAGAATTGTCCGCCGGGCGCGAAGATCGAGGTGCACTGTGAGCAGCAGGGAGCGCTTGCGGTGGTGAGCGTGACCGATGACGGACCGGGCGTTGCGCTTAAGGCGCGCGAACACATTTTTGAGATGTTCTATACCGGGGAAACCGGCGTGGCGGACGGGCGGCGAGGCCTGGGGCTGGGACTTGCGCTTTGCAAGTCGATTGTTGAGGCTCACGGCGGCAACATTTATTATGAAGAAAATGAACCGAAAGGGAGCCGATTTACCTTCACCCTTCCGGTCAAAGAGGTGACGATTCATGAAGAAACCGACGATTTTGGTGGTGGAAGATGATCTGCCGGTGAGAAATCTGATCACGACGACCCTCAAGACGCAGGAGTACGCCTTTCTCAGTGCGAAAACGGCGGCGGATGCGGTGATGCAGGCCGCAAGCCACAACCCGGATGTCGTCTTTTTAGACCTCGGGCTGCCGGACATGGACGGGGTGCAGGTGATTCGTCAGATCCGCAGTTGGTCCAACATGCCCATCATCGTTATCAGTGCCAGAACCGAGGACGAAGATAAGATTGAGGCACTCGATGCCGGGGCGGATGATTATCTGACGAAACCATTTTCGGTGGAAGAGCTGATGGCAAGGCTTCGGGTTGCGATTCGCAGGCAGTCCCTGACGCAGCAGGCCGGCGCGGAGACAGCCATTTACGAAAATGGCAACTTAAAGATCGATTATGCGAAAGGACTTGCGACCCTCTGCGGTGAGGAGATGAAGCTGACGCCGATCGAATACAAGCTGCTTTGCCTGCTCGCGAAAAATACCGGCAAGGTTCTCACGCACCAATACATCACGCAGAGCATTTGGGGCCGGGGCTGGGAGAGTGATGTGGCCTCCCTGCGCGTATTTATGGTGACGCTCAGGAAGAAACTGGAGGCGGATCCGACGTCCCCAGGCTACATCCAAACGCATGTCGGCATCGGTTATCGCATGATTAAAGTAGAATAAGTGAATTTATTTGCAACCAAAAGCTGTCTTCCTTTATATTAGAAGTGAAGGCAGCTTATTTTGCTGCAAATGTGTGAGCCTCCGGGGCGGGCAGACCCCGGCAGAGGAAAAGGAGAAGAAGATGAAAACAATGAAAATGATGGCGAGACTTGCCGCACTGCTCCTGATCGTCGCGCTGCTTGCCGGCTGTGCTGGAAAAAGCACCAGCTACGACGGCGCATATTATAAGGAAGACAGTTTTAACAACGCAGCCTATGACCGCGAAGAGACGACATGGGCCGAGGCAGCCGTGCCTGCGGAGATGGCTTTCGAGGGAAAAACCGCGGAGGCAGGGTCTGGTGCAGCCTCGGGAAATGGCGCGGACGTCTCGCAGAACACCAAAGGGCAGAAAATCATTTACACCACCTACATGGATGTGGAAACAGAGCACTATGACGAGTACCTGGCCGCGGTTTATCAGAAGCTGGCAGAAGTCGGCGGGCACGAGGACGGTTCCTACATCTACAACCGAGGCGGCGGCTATCGCAGCGCGGAGCTGACCCTGCGTGTGCCGAGCGATCAAAGGCAGGCATTCATCGAGGGCGTGTCCGGCCTGGCAAATGTGATCTCTGTCAACAATTCCAGCCGCAATATCACCCTGCAGTACGTGGACACCGAATCCCGCATCGAAGCACTGCGCACCGAACAGGCGAGACTCCTCGAGCTGATGGAGCAGGCAACCGAGATGTCCGATATCATCGCGATCGAAGACAAGCTTACCGACATCCGCTATGAGGTGCAGAGCTATCAGACCATGAAGAATGGATTCGACTACGATGTAGATTACAGCACCGTTACGATGAATATCTATGAGGTACAGAAGGAAGTTCCGGCAGGAGACGACACACTCGGCAGCAGAATTTCCAGAGGATTTAAACAGCAGCTCTACCGCGTCGGGGAAGGCGCGAAAGACGTTCTCGTGTGGCTCGCATCGAACTTCATCGTCGTTCTGATCTGGCTTGCGGTTCTATATGTTGTGGTTAGACTGTTCCTCCTCTTGAAGCGTCGTACAACAGATAGAATGCCAAAAAAATCGCGCCGCAAAAAAGGCGAACCCGAAGTCACCGAGACCCCGGAAGCGATCTCCGAAAATGAGGATCCAACACGCTAAAAACCTTGTAAATAAGCCAAAATTTCAAGAAAAAACAAGGTTGACAATCTAGTTAGACCGTGCTATAGTATTAAGCACCGACCGGAAAAAAGGTTTGGTTTTCACAAGTTTTTCTAAAAAATGTGTTGACAATCCGATCCGGCGGTGCTATATTAATGTAGTTGTCGCGCGAGAGCGCCGATGACAAAGAACCTTGATAACTGAACAGTGAGACAACCTTGAAAGTTCTTTTCAAATCATTTTAGCGAAGGTTTTTTAAAAACCTAAGAAAACCCTGAATCTATAAGATTCGGAACAGTAAACGGAAAGAAGAAGTAAG
>JAFVAL010000061.1 GCA_017480565.1 Lachnospiraceae bacterium
GTAGTAACTCATATCATTGTTATCCCCGAAGGCCTGGATCCGGTCGATCGTCGCAAGGCCGATGCCACGCTTCGGCACATTGATGATGCGGCGCACCGCAAGGTCGTCCGAAGGATTGTCAATCACAGACAGATACGCCAGCAAATCCTTGATCTCTTTGCGCTCATAGAAGTTGTGGCCGTTCACAATGTTGTAGGGGATGCCCTTGATATTAAATTTCTCCTCGAAGACACGTGACTGCGCATTCGTGCGGTAAAGAATCGCACAATCGCGGTAAGCGGCTCCATTTGCCACAAGATCCGCGATCTTAGAGACCACCCCGGAAGCCTCATCGTACTCGTTATCATACTGAATCAGGCTGATCGGCGTCCCCTTCGGGTTCTCGGTCCAAAGATGCTTTTTCTTGCGCTCCTTGTTGTTCGCGATGACTTCGTTGGCCGCGTCCAGAATCGTCTGGGTCGAACGATAATTCTCCTCCAAACGGATCGTCTTGCAGCCATGATACCGGTCTTCAAAGGATAAAATGTTGTGGATATCTGCGCCGCGGAACCGGTAGATCGACTGGTCATCGTCACCGACCACGCACAGATTGTGCTCGATCTCACCGTAGTCGTTGACATAATGCGCCATCAAACGCACCAGTTCAAACTGAGCCAGGTTCGTATCCTGGTACTCATCCACCATGATAAAGCGAAATCTCTGCTGGTAAAACTGCAGGACATCCGGCTCATTTTGAAAAAGCACGATCGTGTTTAAAATCAGATCGTCAAAATCCATCGCATTGTTGCTCTTTAAGCGCTTCTGGTACTCCTCATAGCAGTCTGCAATCTTCTTCTGGCGGTAATCCCCCAGCGCGTCATCGCGAAACCTTGCCGGTCCGATCATCTTATCTTTTGCAGAAGAGATCGCCGCAAGGACGGTCTTCTCCTTCATGAGCTTACTGTCAATATTCAGATACTTAAAGATCTCCTTCATCAGCGTCTTCTGATCATCCGCGTCATAGATCGCAAAATGATTCTCATACCCCAGCCGGTCCGCAAACCGCCGCAGGATACGCACGCAGGTGGAGTGAAAGGTACTCACCCAGATTCTCGACGCCCCGGAGCCCACCATATTATCGACTCTCTGGCGCATCTCGCCGGCCGCCTTATTGGTAAATGTGAGCGCTAAAATCTGCCATGGATCCACACCAATCTCCAGCAAATGCGCGATACGATACGTCAAAACGCGCGTCTTACCGGAGCCCGCGCCCGCTAAAATAAGAAGAGGCCCCTGCACATGAAGCACTGCCTCTAGTTGTTCTTTGTTCAGTTCTTGTTCTAAATTCATAACTTCCTCAGTTCATCTTGATTCGATTTGGTACAACGACCATTATACCTTATCGATGCGAAACCGTAAAGAAGGGAGTTTCAAGATTCACAAACTCCTCTTGAAGCTCCCCGCAAAAATCTTATTCTTCTATCTGACGGATGACCGCTAAAAAACGCTCCCTGCGGTCTTTTCTCATCTGGCCGCGCTCTGCCATTCCCTTCTGGATGCTCACCCAGGCTGAAAGCGTTCTGCCATTCGGTAAAACGTACTCCGAACCTGCCGGCAGTCTTCCTTCGTTCTTTATGAAATCATGTAGCTGAGCCAGAATCTCATCCCACTCGGCATTCCATTCATCCTTGATATTCCAGATCATACCGATCTCATCAAGACACCGAATCTCTTCCTCCGAAAGAGGCGATCTGGCTCTATGTTTCCTGCGCTCTCTCTGCACGCAAATCCACTGTCCTAACCGCTTTCCATCTTCCGTCACATACTTTGTCGGAACACGAAGATCCCCGTTCTCTTCATAATATGCCTTCGCGAGACCATACCATTCCTCCCACGAAGTCACTTCCGAAATCTGCCAGTTCATGCCGATGGCATCTAACCGCTTGATGCGATCCTTGCCAAGCTGCCCCAGTTTCTTTCTCTTTCTCTGCTCTCTGATCCAGTTGCCAAGCCGATGGGTCTCATCCGCCTGGTAGCCTCCAGGCACCCGAAGATGTCCGTTCTCCTGATAATACGCTTTCGCAAGTGCATACCAGGTATCCCAGCTCTCTCTCACTTCCAGACGCCAGACCATGCCGATCTCATCCAGCTTCTTGATGCGCTCCTCATTCAGCCCGGAATACAACACCTTTCCGTTATAGGCTGCTCTCTGGCGCTCAATCCAGCGTCCGAGTTTATAGTCCCCGGCTGCATAGACCCGGGGAACTAACAGATTGCCGTGTTCCTCATAATATTGCTTCGCAAGGTCATACCAGGCCTCCCACGACATACCGTGATACCTTTTTTTCTCCTGCATTTTTCCCTACCAACTTATGTTAAAATATATCGTTTTTGAGTTGCTCAGAGTATTCAACTCCCACATTTGTTAATTATAACCAAAACTCGAACAGAATTCAATACATTTTATAAAGTTTGTAACTATTTTATGTGACGGAACTTTTTAGGCTATCTTGACAGAAAACAGGCTTTATTATAGTAAAAAGACTGCAAAGTTTGCTCTCATCGCTGAACTTTGCAGTCTTCTTCATTCATTACTCTTCTTTTTCATCTCCGTTGATTCTCGCAAATACCATATCGTATCCGTCATTGCCATAGTTGAGAGAACGGTTGACACGGCTGATCGTTGCGGTAGATGCACCGGTTTTCTGTGCAATCTCCATATACGTCTTCTTCTCTCTGAGCATTCCGGCAACTTCAAAACGCTGTGCGAGAGACAAGATCTCGTTGACCGTGCAGACATCCTCAAAGAACACATAGCACTCTTCGATCGACTCCAGGCTCTGAATCGCAGCAAACAACGTGTCCACTGCCGGGGTCTTGATTTTATTGTTCATGACTGATTATTACCTCCACATGGTTCTCTTCTTGTCCCAATACAGTTCTGTAAAACTCTGTATCGTTGTAACTGTAAAATGTCACTGTTGTACTATTTTACCGCTTCACTACGCCAAAGTAAAGAAGTTTTTTCTCAATTTCTTTTTTAAATTTCTCTACAGAGGTATTCACAATCAGTTCTTCCGGGAAATGGACCTCATCAATCAACGCTTCCGCACGGACAAAATTCGCAATATCGTAGCAAATGTGCGCATCACTGTCGATCACGATCGGCACTCCTTCCCTCTCGCAAAGCGCAAGAACGGTCTTTAGATTCTCCCGGGAATTTTTGCGGGACGCTAACGGATGCAGCGACGAGCTGTTTAACTCGATCAATGTGTGCGTCTTCTTTGCTTCCTTGACAACCGCCTCGTAATCGATCTCATACTTTCCATCATCGATGTGCCCCAGGGTGCACACATAAGGATTTTGCATTGCCCCAATATAGGCGGAGGTATTCTCCTCAAGAGACATCGGCGCAGTCACGATTGGATGCAGACTTGCCACAATATAGTCCATTTTCTGCTGAACATTGTCGGAAATGCACAGATTCCCCTGCGCATCCATGATATCCGCCTCGATCCCCATAAAAAGCTCCAGATCGCCATACTGGCGCGGAATCACCTTAAAATTTCGAAAATAAATCTCAGAAACCGATCCCTCCAGATTCGGCCCATGCTCGGTGATCGCAAGCAGCTTAAGTCCCTTCTGCTGCGCCATCGCAATCATCTCAGAAATCGTTGAATACGCATGTCCACTGGCAATCGTATGTGTGTGGGTATCCAGAACAAAACGCGGCATCTTTCTTCCTCTCTTCCCTGAAAATGTTCTTCAATACCCTAAAGTATCGCACAAATCCCACACTTGTCAATATTGACATTGCTTCCCGGAAAAACTATAATTTTACCTGTAGAAATCATTTAACCACCTCGGGAAGACCCGATCGTGATAGACTCATATGTAACAAAGCAAGAAAATGGAGGAACATCATGAGAGTTGCTTTAGTCATGGAGTGGAGCACATCCGCTAAGAATGAAATCGTTTATGAGAAGCTGAAAAAGGTCGCAGAATCCTATGGCCATACCGTTGACAACTATGGTCAGTTTAACATGGACGCACCTCGTATGACCTATAACCAGAACGCAATCCTGATCGCTACGATCCTGGCATCCGGTGCTGCAGATTTTGTTGTCACTGGCTGCGGAACCGGTGAAGGCGCTTGCATTGCAGCAAATGCGATGCCGCTCGTCAACTGTGGTCTTGTCATCGATCCTTCCGATGCTTATCTGTTCACCCAGATCAACAACGGTAACTGCGTCTCCCTTCCTTACGCAAAAGGCTATGGCTGGGGCGGCGAAGTCAACCTTGAGTATGTCTTTGAAAAGCTCTTCGCTCAGCCCGGTGGCGGCGGCTATCCAGAGTCCGCAGCTGCTTCCGAGAAGAAGAACTACGGTATCTTACAGGAGTTAAAGGCAGTCGCTCATCACGACATCCGCTACATCCTTGAGCATGCAGATCATGAGCTCGTAAAGATGGCTTTCTGGGGTCCTGACACCATGAAGTTCTTAAGAGCCAACGCGAAGGATCAGGATCTGATCGACCTCGTTGAGAAGGTTTGCGCTGATTGATAACGATAAAAAGCTACGGGCTTCCGATTACCGGAAGCCCGAATTTTTATGTCTTATTCTTTTTTTGCCCGCTCTAACGCATCTGAAAATGCTTCCTCGAACTTCCGGATCGCCTCCTTGCTGATCTCCCACTCTGGATGCAGCATGTCAAATGCATGTACATCGGTCGGATAGACATCCACCGCGGCCTCCACACCGGCCCCCTTTAATTTCTCCACGAACGTGAGCGTCTCCGCATAGAAAGGCTCTCCCGTCCCGACAAATGTATACGCAGGCGGAAGTCCCACATAATCGGTCTGTCTGGCTGCTGCCGCGTATGGAGAGACCAAAGCATGCGCATCTTTTCGCAGATACATCCGCCAGCCCAGATGATTTAACTTCGTATTCCAGACCTTTCCGTGATTATCCCTCGAAGACTCCGTATCGAAATTGTCGATCATCGGATAGAGCGGCATCTGAAAAGCGATGTTCACCTCGCCCCGATCCCTTGCCATCATACAAAGCGCGGCGGTAAGCCCACCACCGGCACTCTCTCCACCGACCATGATCAAGTCTTCACGAACGCCCAGCTCCGCACAGTGCTCTTTGAAATACACGAGCGCAGCATAACAATCCTCGATGGCTGCCGGATACGGTGCCTGAAGGGCAAGCCGATAATCTGGGGAGATGACAACCGCACCAAACTTTCTCACAAGGTCCACCGCACGACTCATGTACACCATTTCCTTCATCCCAAGCATATATCCGCCCCCATGAATCCAGAGAACACCCGGTGCCTCTTTCTTAGGCTGCTTTGGGCTTAAGATCAGTGCCGGAATCCGACCAATCTTCACTTTTCTTGTGTAAATGTCTTTTGATCTGTCAAAGCGAATCATACTTTGCCGCGCTCCCTTTCGCTTTTTCTACCGGGTACTTCGCCTCATTTTTCGTCATCTTGTCATTTACGATTTCATCCACATCAAGCCCCAGCTTATCCAGCATATCCTGGCAGTACACGATCACATCGGCAAGTTCTTCTTTCACATGCGCCAGATCATAGTCCGTATCACTCCACTGGAAGCACTCTAAAAGCTCATTTGCCTCGATGGAAATGCTCTTTGCCAAGTTGGCGGGCGAATGAAACTGATCCCAGTCCCTGTCCGTGGTAAATCTGCGAATACGCTCAATGGTCTCCTTCTTCATCTACAAACTCCTCCCTATGAATCTTACGACAATTTTACCGCGAAACGAAGGAATAAACAACTGCTCAAAATCAGGCCATCACTCATCCCAGACCAGATCACAGTACTCCGATGCACAAACCATATCTTCACGGACATGATAAAAGCGAAGCAAAACATCACTCTTCTGGTAAAGCTCATAAGACGTATAGTTTCCTTCCCTACCTGTTCTCGTTGTCTCAAGCATGAGATAAGACGCTTCCTTAAGCGGTGCAAATGTCTCTGGAATTCTCTCCGGATCAATCTCATCTACCTTCAGAAGCTGATGATCCTTGTCGAACTGAAGGAGTCTATAAGTGGAGGGCGGATCCATGTAAGTAATATGTACCTCTACGCTGAAATCATATAACTTGCTTTCCCCATCCACTGTCATAGTCGAAGATTCTGTAATTTTTGAAGAGAAATTGGTCTCCGGCGTCTTTATCATATCGATTCCAAAGCTATTTCCGGTCGTCACATACACCTCTCCGTCTGCCGTTTGGTAGACTGGATTGTAACAAAACACATCGCCCCGATCTTCCGTCGACAAATACAATGTTCCTTCTAGCGAGATCCCTTCTCCGGTATCGGAGACATTAATTGCCTGATGTCCGTCAGATATCCCACCGTCGGAGCAAAGATTCCAATAATCTCTCTCCCCGTTAAGCATTTCCCTCACGAGGAAAAACGGCACCCCTTCGACTCCTTCAAACACATACGTGTAACCATCCGGTTCCTCCGTCTGAACCCGTTTTGCGTAGAGCTTTTGATCATTTTCCCACAAATCGAGGTACTCTCTCGTGATATAGACACCAACCAGCCAATCCGGTTCATGTCCTCCCAGACTGCTGGAATTCGACAACGAAACCGCGCCGGTCAGTCCCAGAACAAACGCAATGAGCATTACGCCTACCAGCACAAAAGCCATCGTTTTACGCATCTTCCTCATCCTCCAATACACCGTTAAACTTCAGAATATCACCCACATCGCATTGCAAATAATAGCAGATTTTGTTGATCGTCCCGAATCGGATGCCCTTCGCCTTCCCGGTGCGCAGAATCGACAAATTTGCCTCGGTGATTCCAACCTTCGCGCACAACTCCTTCGAAGTCATGCCGCGTTGTTTCAAGACCTCTTCCAAATGTACTTCAATCGCCATCGCTTCACCTGATTTCAAATAAAGAGTTCATTGTCATCACGCAGCTCTTTGTTCTCTGCAAGCAGCTTGCAAGCGAGCAGTAACACCAACATAAGAAGTACACTCTCTAACGGCAAAACGCTCTGGATTTTGATGTCCGATAGCGCTTTTGCAAATAATAACTGCAATAGATTGAGTAAAACTACGGAACCCATGGTGATCTCTAGCGTCAGGCAAATCTTTTTTGCAAGATGCCCGGCTGCTTCCCCGAGACCTTCTTGCTCTTCCGATCCCGCGATATCCACCACATCCATTACCTGCAGCAAAATCCAGATCGACATCATTTCCGGCATGGACGTAAGAACAAAACGAATCACGGCAAACACACTGTCCACAGATGTCTGTGCCTCCCGGAACGTTTGAATCATCGCGGCACCATTTCCCGCAACAATTCCTGCAACAAAAAGAACGCAGACCAGCATGGCAAAAAGTCTCAGATACGAGTATAATCTCGTCTTCTCACCTTCCCTCACCTTGCGCAGAAAGACAAGAATGAAGTAAAGCATCACAACCGACCAGATGCAAACCCCCAACATACTCTTCCACACTGGCACAAATGCCCCCATATCGATGTCATTTCTCATAAAGACAAACGGATTGATCATCCCATACAGGCAGACAAACAGGATGACACTGAGCAGGAGGAGCACCATATTCTCTCTTTTCTTTGAAATGTCTTTCCAGCCATAAATCGCACAGACTGCTGGAATCACGGAAATTCCAGCCCACAGCGCTGTTGCAAATGCATTCCCTACACGTCCAGCCCGTGAAAGACCGCCAAGTCCATCTGCAATCTGTTCAAATGGAAACGCCAGCAGTGAAGATACATAAGCTGGCAAAGCATTGGAGACAAGCACCAATGCGAGCAAGAGAACCGCCCATGCGGCAAGCAACCATATAAATCTCCCGTGTTTCATAACCAAACCTCAAAATTATTGTTTTTCGATAATTTACAGTTTGAGTATACAAAGGAAATTATCGTTTGTCAATAATTTTTTCGTTTTAAGATTAATAAAAAAGGGTCCTTTTTCAGATCCACTGCTTGACACTAGTATTTAAAAGCAATATGATATTTTTATCAAATAATTCGATTTCTCATGATGGAGGTTCTTTATGAAACTACTCATCGACGACGCGAACGTCACATGGATCAAAAAGCTTTTGAAGTATTATCCGATCGACGGTGTTACCACGAATCCAACAATTCTCTCTCGCACGGGCAGACCACCTTATGAGGCTCTGAAGGAGATTCGTTCCCTTCTGGGCGACGAAAGAGAACTGCACATTCAGGTGCTCTCTTCCGATGCGGAAGGGATGGTGAAAGAAGCGAAGAAGATTATTTCTGAAATTCCTGGCAATACATTTATCAAGATTCCTTGTGTGCCGGAAGGTTTCGCTGCCATGCAGCTTTTGAAAGAAGAAGGGATCCACACTACAGGTACCACGGTCTTTACGCCGATGCAGGCACTGTTAGCTGCAAAATCCGGAGCAAGCTACGTAGCTCCTTATGTGAATCGTATCGATCTTCTGGGCTTTGACGGTGTGCTTGTCGCAAAACAGATTCACCAGATTCTGACGGTGTACGGTTATCCTTGCAGGGTGCTCGCTGCCAGTTTTAAGAACACGCAGCAGATGCAGGAACTGGCCCTGGCAGGTATCGCTTCCATCACCTCCCCGCCGGATCTGATCGAGGAGTATGTTAACAATCCTGTAATCTACACGTCGATTCAATCCTTTGAAGACAACTTCGCTCGCGTCTATGGAGAAGGGCTTGATATGACGAAGTTTGACTAATTTGTAAAACAAAGACACCTGCATCGCTCCATTTTGAGTTCTGCAGGTGTCTTTTTATTCTGTGATAATTCCATGCTCTACCAACCAATCAATCACAGGTTCGTAGTCCACAATCTCCCAGATCGTATCTGTCGGTTTCCCGCTAAAAGAGAGCCAGGCATCCACACGCAAGGTATCCTTCGTAGGCTGCTCCTTATTGATCGCGTATACATACACATCATAGCAAATTACCTTCTGATCTCCACCTAGCCAACCGTCATTCAAATTGACCTCAAACGCGAAATAACCGTTACTTGTTCGGTCTCCATGAATGGTATGTCTGCGGATTCCAGCCTTTGAAATAATTTGACTCAGTTCCTCAATCTCTTCTGCACTTAACATTTCGATTGCGTTGGTATCAACAGGCATTTCCCTAAAGTACGGTTCCTCTCCGCCCCAAGAAATGAACTGCGCAGAAACCTTCTCCTCTTTACCTTCCATCCAGACTGGATTGATTCTATTTGTTCGATAATGAATTCCTGTAAACACTGCGCATCCCAAAACGACAATAGCCAACAAAATCGTCCAGACACGATTTAACCTTTTGCGGATCAGCCCGATTACAAGCAGGATCACACAAATGACAATCACCGTGGTCAGAAGTCCAAAGATCGTGCTATCCGTTGTACTTGATTTCACTTGAACCACCTCATTTCTTCAGATACTCATCCCACCAAGTTTGTATGGGCTCTGCCTTTTGTATCCACACCTCACCGTGCCATAAGAAGTCGTTGCTTTCCAGATAACAGCCAGCTCCTTGATCCATCACGAGGCAAACAACAGTTGTGTCAAAAACGATTTGAATCACATCCCGAGAACCATGTTTTGGTTCATCCATGTAATAATATGCTGCGGGATTGGAGCCACTGCTTCGCATCGTACAAGCATGCAACGCGTTGAAAAAGTCCTCTTTCTCGTCTTGGGAAAGCTCCTTCATCGCATTGGGGTTTGAAGAATCTCTCGCCTCCTGGTCCGGTACATGAACAGACACATAGGTGCTCTCCGGAGGCAGAGATACATGATACCCCAGATGATACGAAGCCCAGAATACCGTAAAGACAAGACAAAGTCCAGCGCAAAGCCAAAACAGATGTCTCTTTTTTCTCCGGATCATGTCAAAAGCGAGGATGAGCAAAATCACCGCCAATACCAGGAAGATGACGGAACGCTGATACATTGCTCCCGTGTCCATCGCCAGACGATACGGATACGTCATCGCAGCCATTTATTCCTTAGCCTCCTCCGATACTTCATCTTTCTCTACATTCCAGGTCTTTCTCGCATAACCGCAGCAAAGAATCACCGGAATCAAAACCAGAATACTGATGACACGGCTGATCACGTTTGGCTCTGCATTGCTATAGACCCTCTGCATGAGAAATATCACCGCATAAAAACCAGCTCCGATCCAAATGTAAGGATACTTCGCTCGGTCTCGATGTCCAAACCAGACAAGCAAGGCAAGCGCACCAACCATGGCTGCAGTTGCAAGCGAATCGATGATCATAATCCCGATATCGATCGGCGTGTTCGCGTCGAGCAAATGCATGAAACTTAACACCATCTGCTGCCCATCCTCTCCCATCGCCTCAAAATAGTAGGAACCCAGCCACCCGGTAAACATCCGTGCAACATAAAGAACGAACAAGATTGACATGGATTGTCCAAAGACAAGGTAGCTGGCGGCTCCAGCGCTCATGTATAATCCTGCGTCTTTCTTACCAAGTTCTTTCTTCATAAACTGCTTGATAAAAATCCAAAAGCAGGCTACTAGGCCACCCGTTGTCAAGATAGCAAGTAAAATCGTTGTTACAGGCGTGCTCACGAGCGTTGCATCGGTATTGATTACATCTCCGAGAAGCGCTCGAGTCACAACCCCTACGATTAAATTGATCACCCAACTACCTAGGACGCCTATCCAGAACGGCTTTACGCCACAGTCTGTTCTTCTCCAGAAGAAAATGTACAGGTAAATCGGAACAAATACCCCGATCAGGCAATAGATGATCAGTCCCGTCATCACAGAAGAATTGATTAGTTCACTCATTTGCACCACGCTCCGTTTCTACTCATCTTCCCTTTTTGCGTCCCGAAACTGCACCGTCATTATCGTGCCCTTTCCGGGCTCACTCTCCACCGAAATCTTTGCGCCATGCATGTCGACAATATTTTTTACGATCGCAAGCCCCAGTCCGGTACCACCTCTGCGTCTTGAATCATCCTTATCCACCCGGTAAAAACGGTCAAAAATCTGTGCCTGCTTCTCCTTTGGAATTCCGATGCCAGTGTCCGCTACCACAAGCTCGTCAGTCGCCTGCACCGTCACTTTCCGGCCTGCATCGGTATATCTGATAGCATTGTCAATCAGGTTAAATACCAATTGTTCCATCATCGCGTGATCGGCCTGAACCAGGTACGGCTCTCCTTCAAACGTAAGCTCCACCTGTTTTTTTTCGGCATTGGATCTTAGCGCTTCCACGCACATTTCCGTAAGATCGTATAAAGAAACTGTCTCTTTTTGAAGCACTGTGATCTCTTTGACGTCTAACTCGGACAACCGAAGTGCGTCATCCACCATGCGAAGCAAACGCTCTGCATTCCGGTCAATTTCTTCACTGTACGTTTTGTGATGTTCTTCCGCGCATTTTTCCTCGCCGATCAATTGTGCATATCCAATGATCGAGGTCAGCGGTGTCTTCAGTTCATGGGTCAGATTCGCGGTAAATGTCTCCCGCATCTTCACATTCTTCAAAATGTCTTCTTTCTGCTCCCGAATCTGCTCCATAAAAGGCTGCAGTTCCGGATACGGCGAGGGCTGATCCGCCCGGTTCAGATCTTCCCCAAGCTCCTTAACAGGTTTCACAAATCGTTCTGCAAGAAATGCACCGCTCACCGCAAATAAAGTCAACAAGACCAGCGCACAGGCAACCACATAAGGAAGCACACCGCCAAGCACAGTAAGCATGCCTCCTGCCCGCATTCCGATCCGAAGCATGGAACCATCCGAAAGCATCTTTACATACCAGTAAATCGTCTGCCCCGTCTTCTCATCCTTTCGGGTAGCCGTTCCTTCGCCCAAATGATCTGCCAAAATCACTTCCCGAAGCCCGGCTTGTGACGCTTCTTTGCTTGCATCTGCCTGATTGTCGTAGACCGGCAGCCCATCCTCATCCAAAAGGATAAGATGGAACTGATCCTCTTCGCCCAAATAATCTGCGTCACGCATTGCCTGTACTGCACCAGAATCGGTTAACATCTGCGCAGCTCCGGATAACTCTGCATAAATCCGCTCTTCCATCATTTGCTTTGAGATCCATACCGTACAAAGAAGCGTCAGCAGAATGGATACCGTCGTTAGCAGGAAATAATGTCTTCTAAGTCGCTTCTGCATAATTACTCCAATTTATATCCGACGCCCCAGGCAGTCGTAATCTTGGCTTCCGCCCCAAGAATCTTCTTTCTCACACGGTTCATATGCGTGTCCAACGTCCGGGATTCCCCGTAATAGTCTGTGCCCCAAAGCGCATCCATCAGCTGATCTCGGCTCATCGTAAGCCCTGCGTTTCGAAGCATCAAATTCAAAAGCTCAAACTCCTTCATGTTGAGCTCGATTCTCTCTCCATTCACCTTGCACTCTCTTGCTTTGCGATCTAAAAAGATGCCGCGATACTCTGTCACATCGGAATCCTCATCCCTAAGCCGTCTCAAGAGCGCTTTTACATGAGAAGCAAGCACATAATAATTAAATGGCTTTGGCAAATAATCGTCCGCACCATCATCCAGTCCACGGATCACATCCACATCCTGCGATTTCGCACTTGCAAGTAACACGGGGATTTTTTTCGTCTTCGGGTTACGTTTCAGTTCCCACAAAATATCCAGTCCATCCTTATCCGGCAGCATGATGTCTAACACGATCAGATCCGGCAGCTCGAAAAACATTTGCTCGTGAAATGATGCATAATTGCCAAAGGCCTTCGTACGAAACCCTTGCTTTTCTAACGTTAAAACTTCGATCTCCCGAATACTCGGTTCATCCTCTACCACATAGATCATTGCTGAATTATCCATTTTACTCCTCACCGGCTGAAAATACACCGTAGAATACCCAATCTTTGTTGCCGCCGTAATGATACTGTTCATACGTCACATCTGGCGTGTTACTCAGCACATATTGCTGAACCCTTGGATTGCCAGGCTGATTTACCTCCCAACGAAGAACATAATCATAGACTCCAATCCAGTAGGACTTGTCTGAAATCACGTAAAAATGTGTCCCATCATAGATCAGGTCAATTCTATCCCCCATATATGCTTCATAGATTGAGACCATGCCAGGAATCTTCTCCTGTGCATTTGCATAAAATGCATCCATCAGCTCCTGGTTGAAGACTGCGTTTTCCTTCTCTGGCACCTGATAATTCTGAATCACGATCGCATGCTCCAAGGCATAGGTATCGTCGATCACCTCGGGTTCATTTTCAAAGCCATGATAAATTCCTTGCTCATCCAAAAGATTCTTCCCGGCAAGCCAGATTTCCGTCACTCGTGGCATACCATTTAAATTGGTGTTGAGCGTGAAAAGGTAGCTCCTCTCCTCATTCGCACGAAGCATGTCTTCATACACCTGATCCGAGATCGTCTGGTAGTCCAGAGCAAGATCATTTGATAATACATAAATGAGATAGCCATAGGCGTTTTGATCTGTTCTTCCTTCCAGCTTTAACAAATGATCATATCCATTCCAGTAAAACTGAATTCTAGAACCATCCGGGTAAACATCGAGTACCGCATCATAATACTTCCCATCATAGAAAAACAAATCCACCAGGACATACCCTCGCTCGTCTGGAAACATGGAGAGGTTATGTCTCACAAACACACGTACAAAAGAAGCCTTCCCAACCTCAGCATCCTGAACAAACTTCTCAAAAACATCCTCCCCCTGAAGAAAACAACCATCACAAACCATCGGAAGTCCATTGGAAAGCGCATACTGATACAGATCTTCATCCGAATGTATATGATCCAGATCCGCAAACCCCACGTAACTTCCATCCTTCTCGATCAAATGTCGGGGATCGACGGAAAGACCCATCGGGAGATTTGTAAATGTTGATTCTGCAATCTTCTCTTCTGCTTTTTTCGAATACAAAAATATCACTATAACGATGGCAGCCACTACCAAAACAGTGAGTTCAATCCAGAAACCAGTCTTCTTTTTCATCACCTCATCTCCCTTCTAATGGTATTATCGCACAGATCATTTTGGAAAGTGTTAAAAAGATGTAAATTATTCTAAAACGTGAAGAAACCCCGAGAGTAGCAGCCTCTCGGGGTTTCGCTTTTTTTGTGCCAGTTGATGGAAATTTCGCTATCAGAGTTATACTAGTAGTTTTTTAAATATCTGTCAATCATATTTATTTCGCTTCACAGCTTCTCAAACGCCTGCTTAAGATCCGCGATGATATCATCCACATCCTCTAGTCCTACAGACAGACGAATGCCTTCCGGCTTCACACCTGCTTCCAACAGCTGCTCATCCGTCAGCTGTCTGTGCGTCATGCTTGCAGGATGTAACACACCGGTTCTCGCATCAGCCACGTGAACCACGATCGCTGCTAGGCGAACCGAATCCATCCATTTCACGCAGGCCTCTCTTCCACCTTTTAAGCCGAAGGAGATGACACCGCAGGTGCCATTTGGCATATACTTTTGCGCAAGCTCGTAATACTTGTCGCCCTTAAGGCCAGGATAGACGACCCAGGCAACGTTCTCATTTTCCTTTAACCAAGCCGCGATCTTCAATGCATTGCTGCAATGACGCTCCATGCGAAGCGGCAGGGTTTCAAGCCCGTTGTTCAGCAAAAATGCATTCATCGGGGAAGCCATTGCGCCAAGATCACGCATCATCTGTGCGCGTGCCTTGACGATAAACGCCTTCTCGCCACAGTCTTTTGCATAAACCATCCCATGGTAGGACTCGTCGGGATAAATAAATCCAGGGAACTTCTCGTTGTTCCAGTCGAACTTGCCGGAGTCCACGATGCATCCGCCGAGTGCAGCCGCATGGCCATCCATATACTTTGTCGTCGAATGCAGGACGATGTCCGCGCCCCACTCGATCGGACGGCAGTTCACCGGCGTTGCAAATGTATTGTCCACCACCAGCGGAATGTGATTTTCGTGCGCCACACGTGCAAACATCTCAAAATCCGGGATGACAAGAGCCGGGTTCGCAATCGACTCGATGAAGATCATCTTCGTGTTCGGACGCACCATCGCACGCAGCTCTTTTTCGGTCACATCCGGCTCAAAAAGCGTTGTCTCAATGCCAACCTTCGGAAGCGTCACCGTAAATAAGTTGGTTGTTCCACCATAGATGGCTGCCGCGGATAAAATGTGGTCGCCAGCCCAAGCGATAGTAAGCACCGCCAGCAAGGTTGCAGACATCCCGGAAGAAGTACACATCGCACCGATACCACCCTCTAAGGCCGCAATCTTACGCTCCACCGCATCCACGGTAGGATTGGCCAGACGTGTATAGAAAAATCCATCGGTCTTTAGATCAAACAGATCGCCAACTTCCTGCGCAGAATCATACTTAAATGTGGTTGACTGATAAATCGGCAGCACTCTCGGCTCACCGTTCTTCGGCTCATAGCCTGCCTGAATACACTTGGTAGCGATTTTCCAATCCGGATTGTACATAAGCTTATCTCCTGTTCCCCATTTTCCTGGTAGGTAATTGCATTTAGGAAACGAGCCGCGCATTGCTGCACGGCTCATTCAAACTTGACTTGATATTATTTTACATCCTTGATAGAGAAGCTGACTCTGCCCATCTTGTCCTTACCAAGGCAGACGCACTTCACAACATCACCAAGGGTCAGCACGTCTTCTACGCGGTTGATTCTCTCTTTCGCGATCTTGGAGATATGAACCATACCCTCTTTGCCCGGTGCAAACTCAAGGAATGCGCCGAATTCTTTGATGCTGACAACCTTACCGGTCAGAACCTGACCCTCTTCAAACTCAGATACGATGATCTCGATATATCTCTTCGCTTTCTCGATACCATCCATATCCTCGCCAGCGATGGATACGAAACCGTCATCGTTGATGTCGATCTTGACACCGCACTCGTCGATGATCGTGTTGATGGTCTTGCCTCTCTGGCCAACCACATCACCGATCTTCGCAGGATCGATGTTCATCTGAACGATCTTCGGTGCATACTTACCGACTTCCTTACGAGGCTCAGCGATTGCCTTCTCCATGACCTCATGCAGAATGTAGGTTCTTGCTTCCTTACATCTTGCAATCGCCTCACGGATGATCTGATGGGTCAGACCATGAATCTTGATATCCATCTGGATCGCGGTGATACCGTTGTCGGTACCTGCAACCTTAAAGTCCATATCGCCGAAGAAGTCCTCAAGACCCTGGATATCGGTCAGAACGATGTAATCATCATCGGTCTCGCCGGTCACCAGACCACAGGAAATACCTGCAACCGGTCTCTTGATCGGAACGCCTGCTGCCATCAGAGACATCGTCGAAGCGCAGACACTTGCCTGAGAAGTAGAGCCGTTGGACTCAAATGTCTCAGATACGGTACGGATTGCGTAAGGGAACTCTTCCTCAGAAGGAAGCACCGGTACCAGCGCTCTCTCTGCCAGTGCACCATGGCCGATCTCACGACGACCCGGGCCTCTGGAAGGCTTCGTCTCACCTACAGAGTAAGACGGGAAGTTGTAATGATGCATGTATCTCTTCGAGGTCTCGTTGGTATCCAGCCCATCGATTCTCTGCGCCTCAGAAAGCGGAGCCAGGGTGCAGATGTTGCAGATCTGCGTCTGACCTCTGGTAAACATTGCAGAACCATGAACTCTCGGAATGATGTCCACTTCCGCTGCCAGAGGACGAATCTGGTTGATCGCACGGCCGTCAGGTCTCTTGTGATCCTTTAAGATCATCTTGCGGACGGTCTTCTTTTGATACTGATAAACAGCCTCACCAAGGATTGCAAGCCACTCTTCGTTGTCTGCAAATGCTTCCTCTAACTTCGCGGTAATCTGGCGAATATTCTCTTCTCTGACCTGCTTGACATCGGTAAAGACCGCTTCTTCCATCTGCTGCGGAGGAACGATCTCCTTGATCGCTGCAAATAACTCTTCCGGCACTGCGCAGCTGGTATAGCTGTGCTTCTCCTTGCCGCACTCAGCAACGATCGTGTCGATGAACTGGATCACCTGCAGGTTTAACTCATGTGCTGCAAAGATTGCTTCCAGCATCTGCGCCTCAGGTACTTCATTTGCCCCAGCCTCGATCATGATAACCTTCTCACGGGTCGAAGCAACCGTCAGCTGAAGGTCAGACTCCTGCTTTAAGTTGTTGCCAGGGTTAAAAATCAGCTCACCGTTGATCAGACCGACCTGCGTCATCGCGCAAGGGCCGTCAAACGGAATGTCAGAAATTGAGGTAGCGATCGCAGAACCCAGCATTGCGGTCAGTTCAGGGCTGACATCCGGGTCAACAGAAAGCACCAGGTTATCCAGGGTAACATCGTTGCGGTAATCCTTCGGGAACAGAGGGCGCATCGGACGGTCGATAACACGGCTGGTTAAAACCGCATTCTCGGAAGCCTTGCCTTCTCTCTTGTTAAATCCACCCGGGATCTTGCCGACTGCATAAAGCTTCTCCTCATACTCAACGGACAGAGGGAAGAAATCAATACCGTCACGAGGCTTATCGGAAGCCGTTGCCGTACTTAACACGGTGGTATCACCATAGTGCATCAAAGCTGCACCGTTCGCCTGCGCTGCGACTCTGCCGACATCAACGGTCAAAGTTCTGCCTGCAAGCTCCATACTAAAACTTTTGTACATACTCTAGTACTCCTTTATTCATTTTTCTTCAGGAGACTCCGAGCCATCTGAAAAACCAACAAACCTGATTGTTACCTTTTCAGAAGTCTCGGTCGAATCTCCTGATGGTTCCTGGCGGCAAATGTGCACACCAATAAGTAGTATATCAAAAAGATTTTTCCTTGTAAACCATTACTTTTTACTTGCGCTTTGCAAATGAATGTGCTAGTATATTTGATGCTGTGTAAAACACACAAACCGATGCCCGGGATGCGGACGACTCCGACCGATCCTTAGCATACGGGGTTCATTCTAAAAAGGAGGAAGCTATCATGATCAGCAAAGAGAAGAAGGCACAGATCATCGCCGAGTACGGAAGAAGCGAAGGCGATACTGGTTCACCGGAAGTTCAGGTTGCTCTGCTCACCGAGAGAATCAACGAGTTAAACGAGCATCTGAAGGTTAACCACAAGGATCATCATTCCAGAAGAGGTCTGCTGAAGATGGTTGGACAGAGACGTTCTCTGTTAGCTTATCTGAAGGACAAAGATATCAACAGATATCGTGAACTGATCGCACGTCTTGGTCTGCGTAAGTAATCACCAAGATACCAAGAGCCAGGTTTTCGCCTGGCTCTTTTTATGTCTGTATGCATTTACGATTTAAGGAATCGGGAACAAATACAGCTCCACTTCGGAAAACTCCACGCTCTGGATCACTGCATCTGAGAAGTCCTCATATTCGATATCGTCTTCGGTATCAAATCCATCCGGCAATGTCACTTGCATCTTGTAGACAAATCCGTCTTTTGCCAGATAAAGGAACGCATCTTCATCGACCACCCAGCCGCTTCCTTCAAATCCTTCGGCAAACAACTCTCCGACCGTCTTTCCCACATAGACATCCATTTCCTCCTGTTTAGGAAGTGTCTGCGTGAAATCCCAGCACTCCTCGACCTTCATCAGATCATAGACTGCCTTTAGCTGGTCGTCATAGTCATCCGCGTCATAATCCAGGTTGTTCCAAGCCTCCACTGCCTCGCCGGTAAAGGAAGCCTTCAGCTGATAGTAACGACCGTCCTTCTGGCAAATACCAATGTATTCATCACCCTGCATAATGCTCAACAGACCTGCATTTCCGGCATCTGCATAGGCATCTCCGACCGTCTCATAAGGGCTTGGCACGGTCTCGTATGACCACTCAATCCTCGTCTCACTGTCATTCGACTCAATCGTGTACGCAGGAAGCTCTACCGTGACATCATAGTCAAATGTCCACACATAGTTGACATTCTGCTCACTGGATTCCACCGCATAGGCGATGGAGGTTATATTTCCATCCGCGTCGGCCTTGCCGTCAACGCGAACGGTCGCTGCATTCCCTTCCACTTCACCGGAAATGCTATAGGCAAGTTCGGAAGTCGTCACACCATTCTCAGTCTTTTCTGTCTTCGTCGCTTCATACGTAAAAGGATCCTCTGCATCTTCGATCTCGAAATATCCTGTTAAGAACATCGGGAAATAACTTCCGATCCAATTTGCATAAAGCTCATACATGAAGGAATCTTCATAAGCCGTCTCACCATCATAGATCGCATAGTGAACACCATCCTGCTCAAACAGATAGTAAGTGACATTGGATGTGAGATCTTCTTCACAGATCGAAGTACCATCTTTCGTGTACACACTGCTCTTCTCGCCATCCGTAAGTGTCGTCATGCGTACCGGATCCGCTTGATAAAGCTTCTCAAAGAACGCATCCGCCATCTTCTTCACTTCTTCTTTTGTTGAGGCCGTCACGACCGTTTCTGTCTGCTCCGGCTCTGTCTTTTGTTCTTCCTGCTTTGCACCGCATGCGGTCAATAAAAGCATGAGTACAAGAAGCAACGCCACAACTCCATAAAATTTCTTTCTCTTCATTTTCCTACCCCTGAAAAGCTTATTTCCCAAAAATCGCACCGAATTGTCCGCCTTCGTCGTCTAACGCAGCGGTTCTTGCAAATGCCATTAACGTCAAGAACAGCAGATCGAGATTCTGTTCTTTTGTCCACACACGCATAAACCCTCTGACCGGCACCAGACTGCTCAGCTTGCTCTTCGCTTCCTCGTCCTCTTCATGCACATTTTGGCTTGTGGTTAACGCATAAGCGATCTCCTCACCATCTCTGAAGATATGATACTCCGGCGTCAGGAACTTACCCTGTGCAAACGTGGTTTTGACTGTAATCCCATTTCTCTGCAGGTGATTCCAGATATCTTCACCGTCAAATGTAAACGTAAACCGGCTGTCAATCAGCGGTGAACTGTACTCCACCGACACCTCGTGTCCAACCAGGCGAGGCGTCGTTCTCGCATTGACATGATCAATGAAATCCATCTCCGTAGGCTTCGCCACGGTAAACTTCGTTACCTTCGCCTCGTAGAGCACCACACGGTTCGCATCCTCGAGCTGGTGACCGATCTTGGCCGTTCCAAGGTCTGTGAGGAAGTAGAGCTCTCTCTCTTCGCCCTTCACAGACGGCTCGTAGTAAATGTTCGCCTGCTTTGCCTGCTGCACCTTCGGGCTCTTCTTTCGGATCATCAGCACCAGCGGAATCACAAACGCCAACAGGCCAACGGCAATAGCAATGATCGGCATCATCGTTCCGGGCTTCGTAATCACTTCCGGATTGTTCGGATTATAGAGAATATCGATTTCCTTGCCCACGGCATAATCCTTCCCGTTTTCCCCAAGATCCGATACATACGTCTTGCCGTCCACCGTATATTCCACCATGACAGTATACGTATCCGGATCATCTTCTCCGATGCCTTCTTCCACTTCGATCGACTGGATCACACCCTTGGTCGGTGAAAATGTCTTCGCATTCTTCACGCCGATGATGCCCACAACGATGAAAAAGAGGCCGACAGCCATCAAGCCAAAGGTAAACAGTTTCTTCTGCAGTTCAGAAAACTTTTTCATTTGTTTTCCCTCCTATAGAATGATTTGCTTTTATTCTATCGGAGTCTGTCCATCAAATGTCCATCATCTTAAAAGAAAGAACCTTAATAAATCCCTTTTGCGTGATCCAGATAGGCTTCGCTCATACTCGCCCATGGATACGCGCTCATATACTCTCCGCGGTAGGCATTGATCGCTTCAACATCTCCCTGAAAGAAGCGATAAGCATCACATTCTAGTTTCTCCGGACAGATCCTAAGCATCCCCTTCTCCAGCTGCACAAGATCCTCCACCTGATATTCAGCCAAGGTCTCTCGCAGGCTGCGGATAATCACGTCCAGATATTTCTGCCTGGAACGGTCATAAACCAGGTCTTCCCAAAGCACTGCAAATACCTGCTTTCTGCTCACGCTCGCCCCCTGCCGGTCAATCAGATAGGCCAGAAGCTCCTTCGCCTTCGCACGCGTAAACATCACAGGCTTTCCATCTACGAAAAGATCGAACTCTCCAAACGTCCGTGCCTCCACGTGCACACGCTTCTTCTCTTTCTGCCTTGCAAATGCATACGCCACCTCGGTTGCGAGCCGCTCCCTGTTCACCGGCTTTAGCAGGTATCCCGACGCATGAAGGGCAAAGGCATCCACCGCATACTGCGCATACCCGGTCAGGAAAATGATCGCGGCGTCTGGCTGCATTTGCTTGATCTTCATCGCAAGCGCAATCCCGTTCATCTCCGGCATATCAATATCAAGAAGGACCAGGTCAACCTCATTTGCCTCAAGGTAAAAAAGCACCTCCTGCACACTCTGAAACCCTCTCACATCCGAGATCTCAGGCAGTTCCTCGCACAAAGAAACGGTGAGGGAAAGCACCAATTCTTCATCATCCACACAGATCGCTCTCATCTCATTCTCCATCCGCTTTCACAGGGATCCGAATCGTAACCGTCGTCCCCTCATCCGGAACACTCTCAATCGTCAGTGTCCCGTCACACATCTGCTCAATCCGCTCTTTTACATTGGCAACGCCGATATGCCCCGTCTCCGGCGTCCCCATCGTCTCCACGTCAAACCCTTTGCCATTATCTGCAATCTCGATGACGTGCCAGTTCTCCTCTCGTCTCGTCCGCACCTCGATCAGGCCGTTCTTGCGGATTCGCACACCATGCCGGATTGCATTTTCCACCATAGGCTGAATGGTCAACGCCGGCAGACAAAACGCCTCATCCTCAATCTGATAGGTGATCTGAATCTTCGGAAAACGATGCATCTCAATCTCCGCATACACCTTAGTATGCTCCAGCTCTTTCCGCAGCGGAATCAGATCCGGCTGCTTCAAAGAATCAATGTTCTGCCGCAGATACGTCCCGAACTTTTCTGTAATATCAAATGCCTTCTCCGGATCAATGCGGCAAAGCGCCTGAATCGTCGCCAGCGTATTGTAGAGAAAATGAGGCTGAATCTGCGTCATCATGATCTGGATCCGCTGCTCCGCTAAAAGCGCCTGCTCATGTTCTCTGACAAACTGCAAATGCAGCCACACATAAAACAAAAGAATGCCACTCACAATGGTGATCGTTAAAAATGTAATCGGCTGGCTTTTATGTCCCACCTTGCTATCCAAAAAAAGTGAAACAATAATCGTAAAGACAATAAAGTCAGGAATCACGGTCTCCCGCTTACTTGTCTTAAAAAAACGATGTGCAATCAATAGCAATAGAATCACCAGGAAAACAAGGCTGATATACAAGCAGAAATTACTGAGTGGTCCTCTCGTGTAATGATTCTCATCACTGATCCAAAAGGTCCATCGAAGCCCAAAAAGCGTACTTCCATAGAGAACTGCATTCAGTCCGGCAAGCCCCCAGGCTAATCCATACTTTCCCTCCGGTTCCACCAGATAGAAAAACAGCAGGATAATCACAGGGCGAATCACATAACCAACCACCGCAAACACAACCCGCAAAGGAGGCGCAACCATATCCGCAGCCAGAAAATCCTCCCCGTAGTTTTGCACCATCAGGCCAAGCGCCAGCACAACAATCACAAGCAAGATTCTCCGATGCTTTTTGCTGATATAGCGATCCACCGATACCGCAAATGTAACCCCGGCAAGCTGCAAAACGAGCGGAAGGACGATCGCGGTCAGATAGATCCCTTCCTGGTTCAATTCCTTTAGTTTCAGCCAACCCATGTTATTTCCACCTCATTTCATTTCTCAGAGGCAGCAAGCCATGCTTCTCTTGTCAGTAGATTGACAGCTTCCTCTTCCGTCGTCCCCATTCTGGTCGTAAACTGATCCCTCGCATAAGGCGTAAAGCCGCACTTTTCCTGCACCCGCTTTGACTGCGTATTCCACACAAAATGGCCGCAGAAAATCACGTCCAGATGCATTTCCTCAAACAGATACCGGATCACTTCACGCACTGCCTCGGGCGTCAGACCACGTCCCCAGTAATCCTTGGAAATCGCGTAGCCGATCTCTCTCGCTCTCTTTTCCTTCATCTCTGGAAAATGATCCTCCCGGTAACACTCAATGCCGAGAGATCCGATCACCTTGCCCTGATATTCCAGCGCAAATGTTTTCTTCTCATCGATGAACATATTGAGGATCTGCTGAGGCTCCTCCCTGCTCTCATGCGGCTTCCAGCCAGCCATCTGACCCACACCGTCAACGGAAGCGTATTCGTATAAATCGTCCAGATCGCTCTGCCGGAAAGGACGCAGCGTCAAACGCTTTGTATGCAAAACCACATTGCTGATATCAATCTCTACATTCGCCATATAGTACCTACCAAAACACTTTAAAGATGTAAAAAGTCTACTCTAAAAATGAGGAAATGTCCATAAGATCGTCGCAGTTTCGTATCGTCGCATCTTCGATCTTGGCAGGGACACCTTGCGGGTTTCGCTCGCGACGAAATTGCAAGCAATTTCTTACGCCGCCAGTAGCGGACACGTAAGCGGCCTTCCATCGTCACTCCCGCGAATATAGTATCATACATAAAGCTTGGGGCGTTGCTTACGCAACGAACGCCACAACACAGACCCGCTATCATGCAAGCATGAGCGGCTCTGAGGGTTGTGTCGTTACA
>JAFVAL010000062.1 GCA_017480565.1 Lachnospiraceae bacterium
ACCGACATCGATCCCGACTCGGTTTTTGATGTCCAATCGAAACGGCTGCATGAATATAAGCGTCAGCAGCTCAATCTTCTCTGGGCAATCCGAACCTACCTCGAGATAAAAGCAGGCAAAAAGCCTGTCCTCCCGGTCACCGTAATCTTTGGTGCAAAGGCCGCGCCGGCCTATACCATAGCAAAAGACATTATCCATGCGATTCTGACCCTGTCTGCCCTCATAGAGGCAGATCCCGAGGTGCGTCCGTACCTTCGTGTCATCATGATTGAAAACTACAACGTCACTGCCGCAGAAAAGCTCATCCCGGCCTGTGATATTTCTGAACAGATCTCCCTGGCCTCCAAGGAGGCCAGCGGAACCGGCAACATGAAGTTCATGCTCAATGGGGCTGTGACTCTCGGCACCATGGACGGAGCCAATGTTGAGATTGCAGATCTAGTGGGAGAAGATAACATCTACACATTCGGGGAGAGCTCCGATACCGTCATAGAACGCTACGCTCTTGGTACCTATGATCCAGCCACCTATATTCAGGCAGATCCCGTTCTAGGCGGTGCCCTTGACTTCCTGATCAGTGATGACATGGAAGCTTTCGGAGACAAGGCCTCTTTGAAACGCCTGTATACGGAACTGTCAGGCCATGATTATTTTATGACTTTCCCGGACTTTGCAGACTATTGCAAAACCAAAACCAGACTCCTTATGGATATGATAGATAAGGCTGCCTGGGAGAAGAAAATGCTCGTTAACATTGCCAAAGCAGGCTTTTTCTCCTCTGACCGTACGATCCTGGAGTACGAAAGGGATATCTGGAGATTAAGAGATACCGGGTTAGATCATTAATCAAAAAGCAAGCAGCCAGACTCTGTTTTCATCCTGGCTGCTTGTTCTGCAATGCGATCACTATCCTATCACGTCTCTGGTATTTTTATCCCAGCTGTTTTGCATTTTCTGTGTACTGCATCAGTTCCAGACGGTTTCCGTCCGGATCCACCAGCCAGAACTGGTAAGCACCATCCGCTCCCAGACTAATCTCGGTATCCGGTGTCAGACCATTTCTCTTCACGGCATCCCACGCTGCATGAATATCTTCCACCTCGATACAGATATGCTGATACCCATAGGCATCCTGAAGGTTACGGTCTTCTTTCTTGACCTGGCCTGTGGTATAGAACAGCTCAATGAACTGATGCGGTGCAACCTCGATATAATCAAGCCACGGCTGGTCCCCCATCATCTTCATTCCCATCAGCATCTGCGGATCTGCGTTCGGATCCTGCTCCATAGCGCGTGCAAGATCGCCAAACGTCAGGCGGTCCACATGCGTAAATCCCAGACCCGCGGTGTAGAAGTTTAGCATATTCTGGCCATCTTTCACCTGATATGCCACCTGCGTGATGTGGCTGACCTTTGCGACCACATTCCTGCCAGGCTCCTCAGGAAGCTTCACGCGGGGTGTCTTACTGTATTCGGTAAACTGCACTTCATTGCCATCCGGATCATGCACCACGATCTCCCTGGAACCATCCATAGTCGGATGGATATCCTGATCCAGACTCACACCACCTGCCAGCAGGATTTCACGGATCTCCTCGATACTGTCCACCTCAAAATTCAGCTTCAAATACCCGATGTTATCCCAACGGTTCTCGATCGTGCGAGACAGTCCCGGATGTGGGTAGAACACCTCAATGAACTGACCGTCCGCCAGCTTAAAGTAGCTCAGCCATTTGCTTACGCGCATCTCTTCTGGGATCGCAACTAGTCTTCTTAAGCGCGGATCGGCATCTTCCGGAAGATCCTCTGCTTTTACTTCACGGTAAGCCGGCGGAATCACATCAATCCAGCGAAGCGTAAATTGCTCTTTCATGCCAAGCACATCCTGATAGAAGTGAACCATCGCCTCCGTATTTTTCATGTTAAATGATGCATGTGCCAGGTTTTTCGCGCCTACCGGCTGCTGCATAAGCGGTGCCGGTCTCTCACAGGTAGATGTAATGTCTGTAAAGCCTCCCTTATCGCCCGCATTTAAAATGCCGGTCAGCACCTCAAGAACATGGGCTGCCATCTCCTTTGACGCTCTTGGCTTTCTGCCTTCCCGGATCGCTGCCGCGAGATCCGACGGACCGATACCGCGGGAGTTCTCATGATAAGGAGTAAACTGCCAAAGCGTAATCGGTTCTGTGGGAACGCGTGGATCTAACGCATTGGGCAGGAACTTAACCGTTCCGCCAAACTGGTTCGGGTCTGTTGCATACAGAACGCCTTTGGTACCATAGATGGCAAAATACGCTTCGTCCATCGTCAGGCTGTCCGCATCGATATGCAACGTACCTGTGATGCCATTTTCCAGTTGGATAATCGCGGAAACCTGGCTCTCATTCGGTGTATCCATGAGTTGTCCGAACTGCGGACTCATCGGGAATTTGTTCACATGCTGCGGATAGGGATGTCCGATGATACCGCCCACCTTTGCCACCGGCCCAAGAAGGCTGACCAGCGCAGTCATATAGTAGACCGCATAGTCGTAGAGAATCCCGCCGCCTGGCTCACGAAGAAACGAGAAAATGCTCAGCAGCAAATCATTGTTTCGTGTCACAGACATGGAGAAGGAGTGAATCTCTCCCAGCATCCCATCATCGATCGCCTTGCGGGCACACTGCAACGCACTGCCCAAAAATGTATCCGGCGCACTTCCAAGGTACAATCCCTTTTCTTCCGCAAGTGCACATAGTTCTGCCGCTTTTTCGGGGCTGTCAGTGATTGTCTTCTCTGTATAGACATGCTTCCCGGCCAACAACGCCTGTTTGATCAGATCATAATGCGTCCATGCCGGTGTCAGAACGACAACCATCTCGATCTCAGGATTCGCCAGCAATTCGTCATTCGTACAAGCCTGAATGCCAAACTGCTCCGCACGCATTTTTGCAGAGTTTAAGCCTTTACTGGAGACCGCGACCACCTCAAGGTTATCGAACACTTCGATCATGTTCTTTAGATAAATCTCACTGATGGATCCGGCGCCAATGACGCCAACTTTCATGATTATGTTTTCCACGTCCATTACCTCCTTGTTAAATTAATTTTACGTTGATTCAGCAAGTGCGTCAATGAATTCTGCAATGTGACTAAGAAAAAAAACGGAGAAAAACGCACGGAAAGACGCTTGTAAATTTTTATCGTTCGTACTATAGTTTCTTTGTGATCGGTTGATCAAATTGATCGGTTGATCAAATTGATCGGTTGATCAAATTGATCGGTTGATCAATGGAAAACAGGAGCCATGTAAAATGCATCGATATGAACTGCCGGCTGATCCCGTCATGCTGCTTTCTCTTGTGAATATGCGGCTTCGGGACTACAACGAAGATCTGGACGAACTCTGCGCGGATTTTGGTATCGCCAGAGAAGAACTGGAAGAAAAGTTAAGAGACATTGATTATGAATACGATGACAAGTTGCGCCGATTCGTGTAACTGTGCATGCATAAAAAGAACGCAGACCGTAGGTTCCCTCTACCGATCTGCGTTCTTTTTATGTTTCAAAGGAGTCTCTATTCCAGAACATTTTCACACACATTTAATCATTCAACATAATATCTAAGATGGTCTCATCGGTCTGCGCCATGCCTACCTTGGCCATCTTGCAATACGCATCGATGGTGCCCTGATAGGTGTCCTTGACCAATCCTTCGCCCGGCTTATAGTAGCGGTCTTTCTTCGCCATCTCATAGCCGACAAGAGCGGTCTCAAGCGTCGCCGCGATCTTGCCTGCGCACGAAGACTTCGCACCGTCACAGACCGCGCCGCCGATCGCTGCCAGCGTGTTGGTGATGATCCGGCCAAGCATCTCGGCGTCTCCACCCTGCAGGAAGGCAATGCCGCAAACCGCGGAGGTTCCCGCACTCACGGCGCCACAGTAAGCTGAGAGTCGTCCAACCTTGTACTTCTGCATGATGCCGACCAGATTCGAGCAAAGCAGTGCACGGCAAAGTTCGTCTTCACTCTTACCAAGTGCCCTCGCATATGTGATGACCGGCACCGAAACCGTAATGCCTTGATTGCCGGACCCGGAATTGATCACCACCGGCATCTCGCACCCATTCATTCTGGCATCGGATCCAGCCGCAGCACCAGCTCTCGCTTTGACCGCGACACTGTCACCGTACATCTCGATCAGTGTCTTGCCGACGGACTCGCCCCAGTCGTGGCTAAGACCTTCTTTCGCAATCGCCATATTACACTCGATTTCTCGATCAAGCAAGTCTTTGACTGCACTGTAATCTGCCGTTCTACAGTAGTCGACAATATTGTCCAATGTCAGGATCGAGCGATCGGTTCCCAGGTCTCCCGGATCGGTCAAATCATGTGGAATCTGGTAAATGACTTCGCCATTTTTCTCGATCCGAACGATATAATTATGATTGTGAAGGATCTCCACCAGGGCACTGTCCTCGCCCTTTGAGCAGCTAACGATGATATGTAACTTTGCCGGTGTCTTTAAATGTCTGACCTCGCACACATTTTCCGCAAGAAGCTTCTTTGCAAGCACCAGATCTTCTTCCGTGACAGTCGTTAAAACTTCAAGCTCTCTGGAGGGATCTCCGCCAATCGCGCCAACAAGTGCCGCCGCTTCGATTCCTTTTAGATCCACCGTCATCGGCACGGTCACTGCTTTTGCATTTTTAATCAGATTCCCGCTGCACTCCACCAGCATCTTCTCCGGCACCGCGCCAAGTGCTTCCCTCGCCTTCGCGGCTGCATATGCAATCGCGATCGGCTCCGTACAGCCAAGCGCCGTCAACATCTCTTCTCTTAAAATCGCCTCGATCTGGCGACAGCCACTAACCTCCATCTTCACAACCTCCCAGCCAGGCAAATCGCCTCACAATCGCTTTCATTTGCGAACACAAATGATCCCATCCTTGTTCACATAAATGATAACATATCTATCGTTCTGATACAAGTCTTCTCAAAGCGTTTCTGGCTTATTCTGATACATTTTCGTCCACAAACCCGTAATGGGCGGAGACTTTTTCATACACAGGCACCGGAACGCCAAGCTTGTGTCCGAGACGCACCACCTCGAAGACCAGGCCGTCCATCTCGCTTCGCCCGCCTTTTTTCACATCTTTGACCATCGACGCGGTGGAGAGCGGATTCAACACCTGAAGATGATCCGTCTTTTCTTTCACCATATCACGGCCGTTGTAATCATAGCCAAGTGCATGTGCGACATCGACAACTTCCTTAAGCATTGAGACAAAGAAGTCCTTCGCAGGCCCTTCCTTCTGAAACTCTCCCGAGATCACATCCAGGTACGCACCCGACGCGGCATAAGGTGAAAGAAAGATAAACTTCTCAAATGCGGCCGGCCCGATGTCCTCCGCGACTTCGGTGTCAATCTTCGCTGCGATCATTTCACTGCACACCGCATCCATGAGCGCAGGGTTTACACGATTCTCGCGGTCTCCATATACAATCTTCATTGATTTTGTAAGCTGCGAAACTTCTCCCGGCCCACTGATCACCGAAGCGATGTAAATGCAGCCACTCAAGACCTGGCGCTCCGGGAGCATCTTCTGCATGCGTTTCCCGGTATTCACCACATTTAAAATGGGAATGATCAGGCTATCCCCCGTCGTCGCTTTCTCCACGAAAGGCGTGATCTCATCGATCGAATAGCTTTTTACGCAAATGAAGACGACATCCGCCTTCTCTCCAGAAGCCAGATATTCCTCTGCGGTCATTGTCTTTAACTTGTCTTCTCCGAGACACACATCGCCCCAACGTGTTCCCTTTACAACAAACCCGTGCTCACGCATTCCTGCCAAATGTGCACCACGGGCAATCAACGTTGTCGGGTACCCCGCCATCGCAAGGTAAGCTGCAATACAACCACCGGTACCGCCGGCACCAACCACCAAATATTTCATCTCTATTTCCTTTCCAAATGCGGATAGGGGCATAATTGCCCCTATTCTACAGCTGTCTCTCTATTGCAATTATTCCTTATCAGAAATCTTCACGCCGCTAACCTTTGCATAATACTTCGCAAGCGCACTGTGGTCATCCGAACCGCAGCCATCGGCACGCAGTGTCTGGAACATCTCCATCACCTGTGCGGAGAGCGGAAGCGGAGAACCCACGCCGTGACCGGTCTCGATGGCATTGTTCAGATCCTTGATGTGCAGATCAATGCGGAAGCCAGGCTTGAAATTATCTGCAATCATCATCGGAGCCTTCGCATCCATCACGGTAGAACCCGCAAGGCCGCCGCGAATCGCCTGATAGACAAGCTCAGGATCTACGCCAGCCTTCTTTGCCAGGGTCAGAGCCTCTGCCACCGCTGCAATGTTGCAGGCGACGACGATCTGATTTGCCAGCTTTGTGGTGTTGCCTGCGCCGATCGGTCCGCAGTAAACCGCAGAGCCGCCCATCACAAGCAGGATCTCCTTAACACTTTCAAAGACTTCCTTATCACCACCAACCATGATGGAAAGAGTCCCGTCGATTGCCTTCGGCTCTCCACCGGAAACCGGCGCATCAAGCATCTTCACACCCTTTTCCTCGCAAGCCTTACAGACTTCCTGAGAAGCAAGCGGAGCAATCGAGCTCATATCGATCAAGATCGTACCAGGCTTCGCACCTTCCAGAACACCATTCGGTCCGCAGACCGCAGCCTTCACATGCGGGGAGTTCGGAACCATCGTGATGACGATATCACTCTGCGCTGCAACCTCTGCATTTGTCGGTGCACTCGTTGCACCGCAGGCACAAACTTCTTCCACCGCAGCTTTGTTTAAGTCATTGACAACAACCTCATAGCCAGCCTTCAACAGGTTCTTGCTCATGGGTCTGCCCATAATACCAAGTCCGATAAATCCAATCTTCATCTGTCTCATTTCTCCCTCTTTTTTAAGCGCAATCTACAGACCGGAGCACCTTCTGCAATGGTGGAATCCAGGAAGAAATCTGCACCCTCCACCAGATCAAAGATGCCACGATCGCCTTCCATCGCGATGTCACAGCACTTTGCGATCAACTCCTCATCGTCGGTACATTTCTGCCAGCCGGCAACCAAAGGACAGTAGTGATGATCAATGATGATCTCATCCGGCGTATCCTTGACATATTCTTTCTCAAATGTTCTCGTCCCCAGCACGTTGTTGCGGAACATAGCAAGCACCTGCTGCAGATCACTGCGGTCGGTGACGGCTGCATTTAGCGACTCCTCGCCGCGCAGATGTCCGACTCTGCGGATCGCAGGTCTGCACCACTCTTCCCAGTCAAGGCCTCTCTTGGCTGCCTCATCGTTCTGGAAATAAAACCACTCCGCTCTCTGCTCGATATCGGAACGACGGATATTTAACTGCGGATCATCGGTGATCTGCGGGATATTCTGAATCTTACCCATGTCTCATTCTCCTTCTTATTCGCAAAGAAATAAAACCAAGCTTACATGCCACCGAGATACGCTGCGCGCACCTTCGGATCATTTAACAAATCACTACCCTTGCCCTGCATCGTGATGTCGCCGGTCTCCAAAACATAACCATAATCCGAGATCGAAAGCGCCATCTTCGCATTCTGCTCCACGAGCAAAATCGTAGTGCCCATCTTGTGAATTCTTTCAATCAGGGAGAAGATTTCCTTGATGATGAGCGGTGCAAGTCCGAGCGAAGGCTCATCGAGCATCAGAAGCTTTGGGCTTCCCATCAAGGCACGGCCAACCGCTAACATCTGCTGTTCACAGCCGGAGAGCGTTCCTGCAATCTGCTTATCTCTCTCCTTTAAGATCGGGAAGAGCTCAAAGACTTCCTCCAATGACTTTGCGACCTGCGCCCTATCCTTGATTGTAAGTGCACCCATCATCAGATTCTCATGCACCGTCATACGCGGGAAGATCTGTCTGCCTTCCGGCGCAAGGATGATCCCATTTTTCACGATGAAATCACTGCTCTTTCCTGTGATGTCCTGGCCGCGGAAAAGGATCTTGCCCTCGGCGGTCTTCACGATCCCGGAGATTGCGTTCATTGTTGTGGACTTTCCCGCACCGTTACTGCCGATCAGAGTCACAATCTGACCCTCTTCGACCACCAGGTCAATCCCATGCAGCGCCTTGATGTTGCCATAGTTGACCTTCAGACCTTCGATTCTTAACAGTTCACCCATGGTTACACCTCCTCGCCCAAGTAAGCATCGATGACCGCCTGGTTGGCCTTTATCTCATCCGGCGTACCTTCTGCGATCAGGTTGCCCTGGTTTTGCACGTAAATGCGGTCGCACAGATTCATGACCAGCTTCATATCATGCTCGATTAAGAACACGGTATAGCCCATGTCTCTGAGCTCACGGATGAACTCCATCAGATCTGCGGTCTCCTGCTCGTTCATGCCTGCGGCAGGCTCATCTAAAAGCAGGAGCCTCGCACCGGTCGCCATCGCACGCACGATCTCAAGACGTCTCTGCGCACCGTAAGGTAAGCTGTCTGCGCGGTCATCTGCATTGCCTGCCAGCCTTGTCATCGCAAGCAGTTTCATCGATTCCTTCGTCGTCTCTTCCTCTGCCTTGTTGCGTCTTGGCAAATGGAACGCATCGAAGAACAGATTCGATTTGGAACGGATGTGCATACCGATCTTGACATTGTCAAGCACGCTTAACGACTTGAACAGACGAATGTTCTGGAACGTTCTGGCCATGCCTTCCTTCGTAATCTCATGGATCGGCTTTCCAGTAATGTCTTTTCCTTCAAAGATGACTTTGCCCTTGGTCGGATTGTACACGCCTGTGATGCAGTTAAATGTGGTCGTCTTGCCGGCACCATTTGGCCCGATCAGACCTACAATCTCCTTTTCATCCACGCGGATGCTCACATCATTGACAGCCACCAGACCGCCAAAGACCTGGGTAATTCCCTGAAGCTCTAACATTGTCTTCATGCTTCTACCTCCTCTTTGTCAAAAGGAGTCGCCTCGCCGCCGAGAAGCTGCGTCGCTTCCTCAGGATTTAACGCATGTTTCTTCTGGATGCCCAGAATCTGTGCAAATGTCGTTCTTCCCATGATGCCCTGCGGACGGAAGATCATCATCACCGCGATGACCAGACCGTAGATCAGCATACGAAGACTTGACAGATCACGCAGCAGTTCCGGCAAAACCGAAAGAATCACCGCACCGAGAATACTGCCCGGCACACCACCCAGGCCGCCTAAAATCACCATAGAAAGGATCGAGGTGGACTGCTCAAAGTTAAATGCACTCGGATCAATAAACCTCATATAATGTGCATAAAATGCACCCATCATTCCGGCAAGTGCTGCCGAAATCGTAAATGTCATAACTTTGTAATAGCGGATATTGACGCCCATGGCGCTTGCTGCCACTTCATCTTCACGTACGGACATGATTGCACGTCCGACATGGGAATTCGAGATGTTCATGACAAAGAAAAGAACAATCGCAAGAAGGATCAGCGCCAACCAGTAATAACCCCCATTACTCTTAATCTGAATTCCAAACACCAGCGGCTTCTTGATACCGGTCATACCCATCGGTCCACGCGTCAGGCTCATCCAGTTTAACTCCGTCAGACGAACCACCTCACAAAAGCCCAACGTCACGATCGCCAGATAGCTTCCGGAAAGCTTTAGTGCAGGGATACCAAGCAGAATACCGAAGATTGCTGCCACCAAAACCGCACAAAGCATTGTAGGAACAAAGGACCATCCAAAACGATCCGACAAAATCGCGGATGTATAAGCGCCGATTCCCATAAATGCCGCATGACCAAGCGATACCTGACCCATGAAACCGGTGATCAGGTTCAAGGACAATGCCAGTGCAGAATACATCACGCAAAGCGTTGCAATACGGACAATGTACTGGTTCTTGATATAAACCGGTAAAATGACGATTGCCAGCAACAATACCGCAAAGATAATAATACGTACTTTCGGGGATAAACCTTTCTTCATACCGGCACCCCCTTAGACCTTACTGATCTTCTTCTGACCAAACAGTCCGGCAGGACGAATCAGAAGAACAACGATCAGAACGATAAATCCAACAGCATCTTTAAAGCCGGAGCTGACATAACCGGCGAACATCGACTCCAAAACACCGATCGTAAAACCACCGACCACAGCGCCCGGAAGGCTGCCAATACCGCCAAGCACGGCAGAGGCAAATGTCTTCATGCCGACGGTAAAGCCCATCTGCAGATCGACGCTGTAATAATACATACCGAACATGATACCTGCAACCGCTGCCAGCGCAGAGCCAAGCAGGAACGTAAAGGTGATCACCAGGTCTGTGTTGACACCCATCAGCTTTGCTGCGGTCTGGTTCTGTGCAATCGCACGCATCGAGGCACCGATTTTGGTCTTATAAACCAAAAGAGACGTTGCCGCCATGAGTACCAGTGTCAGTAAAATGGTAAATACCTGAAGATAACTCATCGTCGCATTGCCGATGGAGAACTTCGTTCTCGGAAACACTTCCTTAAAGGGAATGGCCTCCGAACCAAACACCAGCATAATCAAGTTCTGTAAAAACGTAGAGATACCGATTGTAGCGATCAGATAAGAGACGCGGGATGCTCCTCTCTTACGCATCGGCATCAGTGCGCATCGGTCAGTCAACATACCAAACAGTGCGCAGGTTCCGATGGAGAGCAGCACCGCTAACCAAAGCGGAAGTCCACCGCGAAGCGCGACCGCTGCCACGTAGCCGCCAAGCATAAAAACAGAGCTGTGTGCGAAGTTTGTCAGCTCCAGCACACCAAAAACCATCGAATATCCGACTGCAACGAGTGCGTACGAACTACCAATCGTAAGCCCATTAATTAACTGCTGCAGAAACACTCTCTCACCTGCTTTCTAGCATATACAAGTTCTGCGGCCCATAAAGGCCGCAGAACATAAGTTGCTTGTTTGATTCTAAATTGTTCAGAATCCGTTCAAATCTCTTACTCTGCGATCTGTACAAACTGAGGATCGTTTAAGTCTCCGTTCCACTCCATGAAGAAGAAGTTACGCTCAACGTTACGCTCAGAATTCAGAGTGAAGGAACCGCCGATACCATCGATACCAGCTTCGCCAACCTCAACGATTGCCTTAAACAGAGTATCAGGATCTGTGCTCTCGCACTTATCAAATGCATCTAACAGCCAGTTGGTTGCATCGTAAGCACGCAGAATGAAGTTATCGATCGTTGCATCGTAATCAGCAGCAGCCTTATCCGCAAACTCATTCAGTCTGGTGTTGGCAGGGTCTCTGTAAAATGCAGTCATGAAGACAACATCCTGTGCAGCGTCGCCAGCCAGCTTCAGGGAATCCTGCGTATAAGAAGAAGTGGTGATGATGACGTCGATATCCATATCCAGGTCACGGATCTGCTTTAAGACCATGCCGCACTCGGTGTACTGACCCATGTAGTAAACAGAATCAGCGCCAGCCTGCTTGATCTTTGTCAGGGAAGCAGAGAAGTCCTTGGTCTGTCCGATGATGAAGGACTCATTTGCAACAACCTCAAGACCGTCATCCGTCGCAGCATTGACGAAACCTTCGTCCACTGCAATACCCCAGTCGTTATCGGAGTAAATCGCAGCAACCTTCTTAGAACCGAACTTGTCCTTCATGTAGTCTGCAGCAACCTTGCCTTCGTAGACATTGACATGAGAAAGACGGAAGGTGTAATCATACAGCTTTACATAGTCTGCATGAGAGCAGGAAGGAGAAATCGTGATGATGTTCTCTTCATCCAGAACTTCTGCCATAGCAAATGCGCAGGTGGTGGAGAAAGGTCCAATCACTGCTGCATAGCCGCCGTCCGCGATGATCTTGTTCGCGATCGAAGCTGCTTCCTTCGCATCGTTCTTATCATCGTACTCATCAACAGTAACCTGTGTGCCACCCTTCTCGTTGTAAGCCTTGACAGCCATATCAAGACCTGCGTGGAACTGCTGTCCATAGTGAGCGTTGTCACCGGTCATCGGTCCAACCAGAGCAATCTTGATGTTCTCAGGCTTGCCGCTGCTTGCATTGCCGCCATCGCCACCATTGCCGCCGCAGCCAGCGAAGCAGCCAATGGTAAGAACCAGAACGAGCATCAGAGCGATCACGTGTTTCATTGTTTTCTTCATACCCTTTGATCTCCTTTCGGGATTAATTTGATGATTTTATTATACATTACCAATAATATCTTGTCTATGAGAATTTTTGTTTCAGTCTGCAAAACTAATTTTCAAAACTGGCTTTTTGCGAACGTTTTGCTACATTTTTAAAATTATTTTACAAAGAGATCAAGCCCTCTACCTCACCCCGCGCGAATAAGGTCAATCTTGCTCCTTTTTTCACAGGATGCAGCTTGCCCTTGCGGATCAAATAATCCACATTTTGTCTGGTACAATCGATGGTTTTACAGACTTCATCCGTCTCCATCAATCGTCCAAGAAATCCTTGCTCCAGTTCTTCACAGGAAAATGGAAGCAAAGTTTCCATTTTCTCAAGCTCTTCCAACGTGATCCACAGATTATCCCGCCAGCTGATCTCTCTGCCGCCCGCGCGCAGTCTTGCCTCATGAAACATCGCTGTATCATACTGCAGTCTGCCCCGCTCCGGTTCTTCTTCAATCCAACTTGTAAGATCCACGATGCCCGCGGTGTCATTACGGTGAAGCAAGATCAGCCTGCGGTTCTTAAGCGGAATCACTTCCTTGCATGTACGCAGTGCAGTCTCTCCGATTTGCTTCGGGCAAACAGACAAATCAATCTCCTCCAGGTACATCTCATCCTGCGCGCACCTGCCGCTTGCCGCAGTCAAAAACCGAAACTCATCGTATTCCTTCCAACCCCATTCCTTTAAAATCCCTGCAATGTTCTGCCGATCCGGCGGAATGATTCGCTGCTGCACCCATTTCTTAGACCAATCGGTATGAACCATCCGCTTCCCTCTGCGCAAAAATGAGTCAAAAAAGATCGGTGCCTCCTCCTCTGCCAAGTCTTCCGAAATCTCAATAAAAAAGTCCTTACGGTTTGGAAAATAAAGGAGATAGCCGATGAGAAAGCCCGCCCTTTCGGCATCTTTAATTGCATAAAGTTTCATAATACTGATACCTCTGTCTGATCATTTCCCAAAGCTTCATTAATAAACCTTCTGGCAAAATGTCTTCTAATCCTTCCAAAATGTATTCTCGATCCGCCTCTGTCAAAGCGTTCAGTTTCGGCAGCTCCTCCTTCGGGATCAAGGACAGATTCTTTAAGACAGACCTTCCTCCAACAAAGCTCTGAACAGGGAGGTCTCGTAAGCCATCTGCACGTTCAATTTCTTC
The DNA here is from genome assembly GCA_017480565.1 of Lachnospiraceae bacterium. Classification (GTDB taxonomy): domain Bacteria; phylum Bacillota; class Clostridia; order Lachnospirales; family Lachnospiraceae; genus RGIG1588. The sequence goes on from JAFVAL010000062.1 coordinate 13,334, forward strand.
AACTGTATGACAAGAAAACAGCAATGAAAGTCCATGATCAAATAATGTCGCCATGCGTACTGTATTCCTTTGATGATTTCTCAATATTTCAATGTTCGCACCGTGGCGATCTCTGTTTAAAATCAGATAATCCGTCACAATCATCTGGTAAATCTGTTTTTTCCACCCTTTACGAATGCAAAAATCAAGGACACTCTCTCCTGCACGTTTTTCGATCTGATAAAACATCTCCAACGAAAGTTTCGTGTCACCTTTTCTCTTATAATCATCCGACGCGCAAACCCAAGTTTCATACTCCCTGCCTTCCACCTGGATGAGCGCATGGATCAATCGATAATGCAAGTGATCAATTCCAAGAAGCGTCAGCAATCGATCAACGATCAGCTCATTCACGCACTCATGACCTATCACACCTTCATTAGAGTAAAAGCAAGACATCTTATAATAGACCTTGCCTTCCGGTGTCTCTTCATATGCTTTTAGAAATGAGCCCGCCGTGCCAGAAGAGTGCCTGGTTAATGACCAGCTTAAATAGCGCAGATCTTGCAATTCTGTAATCAAATCGGTTCTCATCTACCAGTCACCTCCTAGACAAAAGATATCATTATTCTTGTTAAAAGTCAAACAGATCATTTGACTTATGTCAAATGATCTGTTTGACTTTTAATATTCTTTCTCATCTAGCGTGATCTCTCCCGTTACCCCGTCAAACGCAATCCTCCAGTCAACTTCACCGGAAAAGCAGTCTGTTTTCACACAAAGAAGTGTCTGCGTCTTTTCAATCGAGTAGGAGGAAGTTTCTCTGATCGAGAAACTTCCGACCTCTCACACCACCGTACGTACCGTTCGGTATACGGCGGTTCAATCAACTTAACAAGAAACACACCTCGCGGTGTAGTAGTCTAACATGGAGATTAGCC
>JAFVAL010000063.1 GCA_017480565.1 Lachnospiraceae bacterium
GCTGTCGCTGGGGGAATTCTTTACTCCCGATCGGGCAATTCGCGGGGCGGAGTAAAAGGCTTGGCTGTCGCGAGGGGAATTCTTGACTCCTGCCCTGGCAATTTGCGGGGGCGGAGTAAAAGGCTTGGCTGTCGCTGGGGGAATTCTTTACTCCCGATCGGGCAATTCGCGGGGCGGAGTAAAAGGCTTGGCTGTCGCGAGGGGAATTCTTTACTCCCGTCCAGGAAATCCGCGGGGGTGGAGTAAAAGCTAGTCTGTCGCTTCGTTTCACGGTCGCCCTGCATCCAGCCTTCGGCTGTCTGCATGGCGCGCGTTGCGCGCCATTGGATTACAAAAAACAAAAGACGCTCCTGCAAGCGAGCTTGCGAGCGTCTTCCGTTTTTGTAATCAGGCTTTCTTATCGCGTCAGTATGCTCTTCCCCAGATGACGAGTTTCTTAGCCGGTTTTCCACAGCACACGCATTTATCACTGATCTCTTCTTGTGCAAAAGGCATGCAGCGGCTGGTTGCGCCGGTTTCTTCTTTGATCTTGTCTTCGCAGGCGCGGTCTTCGCACCACATGGCTTTGACGAAGCCGGGCTTGTTTTCGACGGCGTCTTTAAATTCTTCGTAGGTGGTTGCTATAGTGGTGTGGGCATCGCGGTGTGTTCTTGCGCGCTCTAACATATCGTTCTGGATGGTTTCCAGGAGTGCCGGCACAGCCGTTGCAACGTCTGTAAGAGCAACCGTGCACTTCTCATGATTGTCTCTTCTTGCGAGGACGCACTGGCCGTTTTGGATGTCCTTCGGTCCGATCTCGAGACGCAGCGGAATGCCGCGCATCTCTTGCTCTGCAAACTTCCACCCAGGGCTCTTGTCCGAATCATCAATCTTGACACGAACACCTGCTGCCTTCAGAGCGTCAGCGAGTTCATTTGCCGCAGGGAGTACGGTAGGATCTTGCTGACGAATCGGGACGATGCAGACCTGTACCGGTGCCACGCGAGGCGGCAGAACGAGTCCGGAGTTGTCTCCGTGCACCATGATGATCGCGCCGATCAGACGTGTCGTTACGCCCCAGGAAGTCTGGTGAACATATTTTAACTTGTTGTCTTTGTCGGTAAACTGTACTTCAAATGCCTTTGCAAATCCGTCGCCGAAATTGTGGCTCGTTCCTGCCTGCAGGGCTTTTCCATCGTGCATCAGCGCCTCGATCGTGTAGGTTGCCTTCGCGCCTGCAAAACGCTCTTTCTCTGTCTTCTGTCCGCGAATCACAGGGATCGCAAGGAACTCCTCCGCGAAGTCCGCGTACACATTTAACATCTGGACGGTTCTCTCCTCGGCCTCTTCCGCGGTCGCATGCGCGGTGTGACCCTCCTGCCACAAGAACTCACGGGAACGCAGGAAAGGTCTGGTCTCCTTCTCCCAGCGCACCACGGAGCACCACTGGTTGTAAACCTTGGGCAGGTCACGGTAAGACTTGATATCATCCTTATAAAAATCACAGAACAACGTCTCAGACGTCGGACGCACACAAAGACGCTCCGGCAGTTCATTTAACCCGCCATGGGTGACCCACGCAACTTCCGGTGCAAATCCTTCGACGTGATCTTTTTCTTTATTCAAAAGGCTCTCCGGGATAAACATCGGCATGTAGACATTGCGCACGCCAGTCGCTTTAAAACGGCGGTCCAGCTCGTTCTGGATATTCTCCCAAATCGCGTATCCGTCGGGCTTGATGATCATGCAGCCCTTGACGCTGGAATACGACATCAGCTCTGCCTTCGAGCACACGTCGGTGTACCACTGCGCGAAATCCACATCCATCGATGTAATCTGTTCAACTAATTTCTTGTCAGCCATATCTCTTCTCCATTTCAGTGAGATTTTTCACCATTCTATGTAACTTTATTTTTGGACAAATGTCAAGTATCCTCGCTGGCTATTCGCCCTGCTTTTTCGGAAAAATGGCTTCGCCGCGGCTACATTTCGCAGGCAGGCTCAGTCTTCCCGGTCTCCATTGCCGTAAGTTTCACAAAAACGCGCTGCAAAGGCAGGTGCAACGCCTGCCGCATAAAGATGCGCCGTGTCACCAAAAGCATTGATACGAAAACTCGCGATACCCGGCCGCCTCTCCTCGGTCGCCAGCGTTGTGATCGAAGCCGGCGGCGCAACCATACCCTGCCAGATGAGCATCGGCGAGCAGTTTAAAAGATGACTGATCAGCACCGAACTCACGCCGAAATGGCTGATAAACACAAGCGTATCCTCATTCGGCTTCACCGGTCGGTAAATGTATTCCTCGCGCACGTACCCGTGCGCAGCGAGCAGCTTGTCAAATTCCCCCGTCACACGGTCGTACTCTTCCTTCACATGCGCCTTTTGCATGACCTCATTTTCAAACCAATGATTGACATCCAGGAGGCGAGAATCCGCATAATAATCCGCCGGCAGCCAGTCCCAGCAACAATTGCTGGCAGGGTTGTCAGGACGCGCAATCGGCCCGCAGTAGAACTCGCGCAGCCACTCGCACTCCACTGCTTCGCGGCCTGCAAGCGCAAGCCCCGGCGCAGCGGTCTTCTTCGCCCGCCCTAACGGCGAGACATAAAACTCCTTCACATCCATCGCGGCAATCCGCGGTGCAAGGAGCGCAGCCTCCTGCTGTCCGGCCTCAGTCAAGCCATCAATCGCGTAGTTCGGATCTCCATGTCGTACAAATACCAGTTTCATCGATTACTTCTCCGTTTTTTCTTCTCTCGAATTCTTTGCTCCAGCTTTGGTTTCGCCTACAGAATACATTTTATCAGGAAATGAGGATGGTGGGAAGAGATTTCTTGGATGTGTTCACATTAAGATGTTATAGCAAGATAATCCTCTGTAACCCTCCCGTAGCTCCTTGAAAAAAACGCACAAAAGAGTATACTGATTCATATAAGCTGTTACCAATTTATGAGAATGAAAGGAGATTCTATTATATGTTTTCACCTGCTTTTTTAATGCTCATGGCACTCATCGTTTTGATCAACATTGTGGTGGGTGGATTTCTCCTGCCCCGCAATGGAGATACTGTTTTGGGCTTTCTGCCTAGTAGAATATGGGCGAGCCTTCCCCATTATAACGTCACCATCCCTGTGAGCATCGTATGTGGTTTTGCCGCCTATTTCCTGTTAATTGCATTGCTTGAATCCCATCTTCCAGCGCTTCTTGGAACGATCCTCATAATACTGGAAATGGTTCTATTTCTTTACGTGCCAAGCCTCATCGATTACTACATCGTGCAGCCAATGAAGATGTCTCCTGGAGACCGAAAAAAAGAAGCCCTCGAGAGAGAAGAAGACGCCGTTTACGCCAGCAATAAAAATTATCTGAAGTTATTCCCTCACAGCAAGGTAGCAAAGCGGGCATGGGATCTTGCAGACAGTGGCATGGGATATCTTCGCTTTACCATGACTGGCATCTATTCCCTGCAGCCCCTGGGGCAATCGGGAAAGGCACAGGAGCAGCTTGTCTGTGAATATTCCAGGCCGTTGAAGAACAAAGCTGAGCTTGATGTTTTGTCCGAGCAGTTTTGCAAACAATATAATAACGTGAATCGCTCCACCGATGACGCCGAATGGCATATCTCAAATCATCTCTGGCAAGGCAATGATGGTCCTTATCGCATGCTTGTCATTTATGGAAAATACAAAGGAGAGCGTTTGCATCAATGGCAGGAATTCTATCGGCTGTATATTCCTAATTTCGACCAATATCCCGATAATAAGGGATTTCACTTTGTCACTTACACTGAAAAAGATATTGTCGATAATACCGTATATTATAGTTAATCAACGTATTTACAGATTGGAGGTAACCCACATGTCCAGCATTCCTACAAACGAGTACGAGCAAGAAATGTTGCAGCAAATCCAGAAGGTGATGGCAGATTCGGATGATGATGCTCTAGAATATTTGGAGAGCCACATTGCCGAAACTCTTGATCGATGGAAAGAAAACCAGTTGGAAAGTTATCAGCGGCTTTATGCCGTCCAGAATCTTGCAATTGCCAAGTACTGGTTAGATGATGTATTCAATTATAACAAGGGCAATGCTGAGGCAAATGTCGCAGAAGTTACTCTTCGAATGCTTCTGGTTCAGGAGGAAGGAGACGGAAATATACAGCCAAACGATGAATTATTACACAGAATGGCTGTCTTTTATGTGGGATTCTCAACCTACTATCCTGCATTTGCGGCTCATGATAATAGTACAGACTATCAAGCAATCGTGAACTTGATTGAAATGTATCCTGCTTCTCCGGCTTCTGTCGCTCTTGCAGGCATCTGCCGTACCGAACTGGCATATCGTGATGGAGAAAGCCTGTACGATGCCTATTATAATCTTATGGCATGGCTTAATTTGTTTGAAACAGCGGTTCCCACCCCCATTCAGGGGTATGCGAACCAGGAGACTCATCGCATTGCATTCGACTATCTGCTTGCTTTATTGAGGAATGCAAAGTTTGATGAGCGTATTAAGGGAAGCCCTGCAGATGTTTTAAACTACATCCAACGTTTAACTGCAGCGATTCCTCGATTTACTTCCGATGAAACAATTGAATTTTTGAAGTTAACTCTAGATGAAGCCAAAGAATATTTGAATACTTTATTGAATTAAAGCGATTGATCTTTCACGCAAATATTTTAAAAAAATTATAAGGAGGTAACCCACATGTCCAGCATTCCTAGAGACGAATATTACAAATACCGCGAGCAAATCGAAAGCATTTGCAAGTATGGTGAAAAAGAGCAACTTGAGCGCCTTTATCGAGAGATTCAGAGCCGCTACGGCTATGACTGCGAGGATCTGCGCACACTCGATTCGTTCCACAATTCCAAGTGGCGGATCTTATAAGCTTGTGTTTGCAAGCTTGCATGCCTTCGGCGGGGAGCATCTTCCCGCCTTTTTTTGTGGTCTGGAATCTTCCTTAGCCAATCTTACAGACCCTGTGGGATAGATTATAGGCAAAAAGATCTTCATAAAGCCTAGAATCGCCAAGCTCACAGACCCTCCGAGCCGAACTGTGAGTCGCAGGATCTGGAGCAAGCCGGAAACAACCAAATCTTCAGACCCTCTGGGGCGAATGCAGGTCGCAGGATCCGAAGCAAGCCAGAAACAACCAAATCTTCAGACCCTCTGGGGCGAATTGTGCGTCACAGGGTCCGCGAAACTTTACAGCGAGTCTCAGCCCTCGCATGCCCCTCTCCAACCCCTTCCCCGCGCTTTTTTAGCCTCGCCAAACCTTTCACAAATTTTCCTGTTCACTTTCTGAAAGATTTGTGATAGAATGGTCACATCTTTATGAATGAAAGGACCCATACCATGGAAGAAAACAATGTAAATGTAACTGAAACTGTCGAGGAAGTAGTTTCCCCGATCGAAGAAGCTGTCGCTGAGGCTGCTGAAGTCGTCGAGGAAAAGGCTGAGGAAGTCAAGGAAGAGGTCATCCCGAGCATGGATGAGTTCGCTGAGGCCATCAAGGATCAGACGAAGAAGGTCAATGCAGGCGAGATCGTTTCCGGTACTGTCACCAGCACCTCCGATACCGAAGTAACCGTTGATTTCGGTTCTTATACCGAAGGTTACATCCCGGTTGGCGAGTACTCCAACGACCCTTCTTTCAATGTTCGTGACGACGTTGCTGTCGGCACCGAGTTGAAGGCGGTTGTGCTTCGCGAGGATAAGAGAGATGGCCGCATCGTTCTTTCCAAGAAGCAGGCAGATAACACCCTGGCATGGGACGGCCTGAAGGAAGCTCTGGAGAATCGCAAGATCTACTCCGTCAAGATTGCAAGCGCAGTTAAGGGCGGTGTTGTCGGCTATGTCGAGAACATCCGCGCGTTCATCCCCGCTTCTCAGCTCTCTAACAGATATGTAGAGAACTTAGAGACTTTCGTCGGTCAGACCGTCGATGCCATCGTCATCACCGCTGATGATGAGAAGAAGAGACTCGTTCTCTCCGCTAGAGAAGCTGCGAAGGACAAAGAGGCAGCTGAGAAGGAAGCTCGTCTGGCATCCTTAGAGAAGGGTGTTGCAATGAAGGGTAAAGTTGAGACCATCACCTCCTACGGCGCATTCGTAGGTCTTGAGAACGGTCTTTCCGGTCTGGTTCACATCTCCAGAATGGCAGATCACAGAATCCAGTCCCCGAAGGATGTTGTCAAGGAAGGCGATGAAGTCACCGTTTACGTCGTAGACGTGAAGGATGGCAAGGTCAGCCTCTCCATGAGAGAGCCTGGCGCTCAGAGACCTCGTTCTGAGAGAGCTCCGAGAGAGAACCGTGAAGGCGGCGAGAAGAGAGAGCGTTCCGATCGTCCGAGAAGAGACAGAAGAGAGCGTTCCGAGTCCGTTGAGTACAAGGACAACGGAAGTGCAAGCACTAGCCTTGCAGGCCTGCTTAAGGGTTTAAAGATCGACGAGTAAGTTACAAAACAAAGCGAGAGATTCAAGGTCGAATCTCTCGCTTTTTGCTTTTTAAATCCTCCCATTCCTTACTTTTTCGAAAGGACATGCACCCATGGCTATTGATATCAAAAAAGTCTTTGCGGACACGATGGTCAAGTTATTGAAAGAAAAGCCCTTCGACCAGATCACCATCAAGGATCTCTGCGCGGCGTGCGGTGCGAGCCGCCAGACCTTCTACAATCATTTTTATGACAAATATGATCTGATCGTCTGGATGTGCAAGAAGCAGTTTCAGGCTTTGTGGGCCTCCTTCCAGGACCACAAGAAGTCATTCCGCGATTTTATGATCGAGGTCTATCGCATGTTCCTGGAGAACCAGGCCTTCTACTCCATCGTCATGGGCATCGACGGGCCGAACAGTTTCCGCGACTTCCTGATGGGCTTTACGAAGGACTATTACCGCAATGCGCTGGAGGCGTCCGGCAAGACGATGGACGACGAGCTCGAGTACGTCATCTCCTTCTGCACCGTCGGCACGATCGAGATGGCCACAAACTGGGTCAAGAATGGCTTCAGACAGACGCCGGAACAGATGATTGAATATCAGTTGCTCTGCTGCCCGGATCTGCTAAAACCTTATCTGGAATAACCTGCATTTGGCACGTCACAAGAACAAAAGCCCCGTTCGCATCACGCAACGGGGCTTTCACATTTCCTCATGCTTCTCTGTCAAAATCCAGAATCACTTTCAACGCTTTCTTCGTCCGTACCAGCTCCATCGCCTCATGAATCTTGGTAAATGGCAGCACGTGCGAGTAGAACTTCTTCGGATCAATCCGGCCATCTTCGATCATCGCGATCGTCTCATCCATGATGTCGTACTCTCCGTACGGGAAGTTCAGTGGATGGAAGGAAACATTGTTCGGAAGGCGCGACACGTCGACGAGCCGGTCGTGCGCTCTTAGCACACCCATCCCGCCGATCAGGCCGCCCTGGCGTACATACTGCCCGGCTTCGTAAATGACTTCGGTCAGTCCAACCACGTCGCAAGCGACATCAAACTTCTCATCGCCCAGCACCTCAGACACACTCTGCTCAGAGGAATTGATGGTTCTTTGCACCCCTGCAACTTCCTTTGCGATCGCAAGGCGTTCTCCCACGCGGTCGACTTGCGTCACATGTGCCCCACGCAGCACGGAGAACATCGCGAGCGCAATCCCCATCGGGCCTGCCCCGTAAATGAGCACCTTCGATCCATTTCCGATGCCGAAATTCACTGCGGCAGAATGACTCTCAGAAAGAGAAAGCAAGACGCCCGCATCGATGTAATCGATCGTCTCCGGGAAGCGATGCTGGCGGTACCACGGCGGTTCCGCAGGCACATACCCATCTTCGAGCATCGCTTGGGTATCGCACACCATGCCGTACTCTGCCATGCCACCGTGCGCCTTGTGATAGCCATTTCCCACATTGCGGCGAAGGTTCGGGTGAATCCAGCGCTCTCCGACCTTTATGTTGCGCACCTTCTTGCCGATCGCAATCACCTCGCCCGCGCCTTCATGGCCAAGCACTGTCGGATACATATTCTCTGCACCGCCTTCTAAGCCACCCTGCCCGGAGAGGATCTCCATATCTGTCACATTACAGAACCCGCAGGCGTGCACACGCAGAAGCGCCTCGTAATCCCCGATCTCCGGAACCGGGATGTCATATCTGACCTCCACAACGCCAGGGGCCATGACTGCAATTCCCTTCATGAACTCCATCTTGCCACTCTCCTTTTTCACATTCTTACGTTTCAACCCTCTGTATTCACGTTTCGCTTTCTTTCATTCTAGCAAATGTTCGTTTCCATGACAAGAAAGGCCGCGCAATTTGACTCGGAAAGGCTAGTCTTGTTCTTGTAGAGTCTCTTAGGCTTCCTGCACAGCCATCGTCATTGACTCAGTATGCCGTGTTTCTCTCTCTCAGAGTCAAATGAGCCCCGCTTCGCCGACAATGATTTGACTCGCTTAATCCCTTTTAGCATGTGTTGAGTCAAAATCTCTTCCTCCGTTGATCGTATTTTTGACTCACATCTGGTAAATTGTCGATGCTGAGTCCGCAGCATTCCTGCGGGCAGCTCCCGAGAGACTCACCAAGCGAAAATAGGCTTGCCTGAGTCCCCAA
>JAFVAL010000064.1 GCA_017480565.1 Lachnospiraceae bacterium
GATGCGTCTCACCTCCTGAGGGCTGGAAGGCTCGCGCAAGCCTACGAGCGAGGCGAATCGCAACCGGCTGCGGGGTCTCCCCGACAGTCGGCACTTAGCGTGGCGGGACTTCTCGCGGCGATAAACTACAAAAAGGACTTGGAGTTCACAGATCATTACAAGGGGATCGTTCGAGCTTGCTCGTATACGATCCCCTTGTTGATCTGTAGATTGCGTTAGCAATCCTCCAAGTCCGTTCTATTATATTTTATTCGCGGGAGTCACGGCCGCTTACGTGTCCGCTACTGGCGGCGTAAGAAATTGCTTGCAATTTCGTCGCGAGCGAAACCCGCGAGGTGTCCCCGCACACGGAAAGATTCGACGAGCCCAATACGAAAGTGTTCGTCTCCTCTAATTCGAAACTGCGACGTTGCGACGTCTTATACTCCCTGAGCGAGCATCGCATCTACAACCTTCTCAAATCCAGCGATATTCGCACCGACCACATAGTTCCCCTCATAGCCGTACTTCTTCGCCGCATTATCCAGGTTGTGGAAAATATTCACCATAATCCCCTGCAGCTTCGCATCAACCTCATCGAAGGTCCAGGACAATCTCTCACTGTTCTGAGACATCTCAAGCGCAGACGTAGCCACACCACCGGCATTGCTTGCCTTACCAGGTGCAAACAGAACCTTGTTGGCCTGCAGATACTGCGTTGCCTCAAGCGTGGTAGGCATGTTCGCGCCCTCTGCGACCGCGATGACACCATTTGCCACAAGAGCCTTCGCATCGTCTAAGTTCAGCTCATTCTGGGTTGCGCAAGGAAGCGCGATATCACACTTCACAGTCCAAACGCCCTTGCCCTCATGATACTCACTGTTCGGACGATAGTTCTTATACTCGGTCAGTCTAGCTCTCTTGACCTGCTTGATCTCGATCAGAGCGTCGACATCGATCCCGTCCGGATCATAAACCCAGCCGTTGGAATCGGAGCAGGTAACAACCTTAGCGCCCATCTGCTGAGCCTTCTGGATTGCGTAAGTTGCAACGTTGCCGGCACCGGAGACAACCACAGTCTTTCCAGCGATGTCGATTCCGTTGCATGCAAGCATCTCTTTGGTGAAATATAACAGGCCATAGCCGGTTGCTTCGGTACGAGCCAGGGAACCGCCGTAAGAGAGACCCTTGCCGGTCAGAACTCCTTCATAGAGGCCGGTGATTCTCTTGTACTGTCCAAACAGATAACCGATCTCACGTGCGCCGGTACCGATATCACCTGCAGGAACATCGGTGTCCTTGCCGATATACTTATAAAGCTCGGTCATAAAGCTCTGGCAGAATGCCATGACTTCGCGGTCAGACTTGCCCTTCGGGTCGAAGTCGGAACCACCCTTGCCGCCGCCGATCGGGAGGCTGGTCAGAGAGTTCTTAAAGACCTGCTCAAAGCCCAGGAACTTGATGATACCAAGGTTAACGGACGGATGCAGACGAAGACCGCCCTTGTAAGGTCCAATCGCATTGTTAAACTGTACGCGGAAGCCGCGGTTGACCTGCATCTGGCCATTGTCATCGACCCACGGTACGCGGAAGATCACCTGACGGTCAGGCTCAACCAGTCTCTCAAGGATCGCTTCCTTGCGGTACTTCTCCTCATTTGCCTCGACGACCGGGCGAAGAGACTCCAAAACTTCCTTGACGGCCTGATGGAACTCAGGCTCCGCAGGATTCTTTAAAATGACTTTCTCTAATACTTCATCTACATATCCCATAACGAACCTCATTTCCGAAAATGCACTTCCCCAACGCATTTTCTGATGTAAATTTGGAGTTGTGACTTAATTTCGAAAGTTCTAGGAGACTTTCCTTAACAAAATTAAGTCGAACATCGCTCTTATTATAAAGAATAAACTTCTCGATGACAAGCAAAACTTGATAATTTAACAAGTTAAAGCGAAAAAGCTTCAATAAGAAAGCAAAAAAAGTGAACGATTAAGAATCTAATCGTTCCGCTTAAAAATCAAAAGTGGAGACAGGATATGCCTCCACTTTTTAAGCTTATTCTTTACAGGACAGTTCGATGAAATCTTTTAAGAGCTCCGCAGTTCTCTCAATGCCAAGTTCATCGCTTCTGACGCAGAGATGATAATTCGAAGCCGCGCCCCACTTGCTGTTTGCATGATAGTTATAGTAGTTCGCTCTTCTCTTATCGATCTTTAAGACGTTCTCTTCTGCCTTGTCAGGGGACATGTTATAATACTTGACGGAGCGTTCAATTCTTGCCTCCAGATCCGCCCAGATGAAGAAATGAAGGACATCGTCTCTTTCCTTTAACACATAATCTGCACAGCGGCCGATAATCACGCAAGGACCTTCGTCCGCCACGGTACGGATGATCTCCGACTGTGCCAGATAGATGCGGTCATCCAAAGACAGATGCGCAAATCCATACTCCTGGTTGCCGTAAGCATTCATGCCCATCGCAATGGAGTAGAGCAGGCTGTTGGTCGCCTTCTCTTCTGCCTTCTCAAAGGCTGCTTCCGCAAAACCGCTCTCTTTCGCCGCACGTGTAATCAGTGCATTGTCATAATATGGAATGTCCAACTGCTTTGCCAGATATTCCCCGATCTCACGTCCACCGCTGCCATACTGACGGCTGATGGTGATTATCTTATTGCATGCCATGCTCTTACCTCTCAAAGTTCATCTTCCCAGGTATCCGGTCCGCCCGTTCCCTTGCCAAGATAGTTCGCATTCGGATCTAACAGCCACTTCTGTGCAGGCACATCGGTCGGGGTTCCGTACGGATCTCCGTCAAGATGACGAATCACCCACAGATACCACATCGCATAGCCAGGCGCTGCCGCCTGTCCGTGCTGCTCTCCGGCAACCATAAAGGTTGCATCGTTGTTCTCGACGCGGTAAACATCCATGCCAACCTCGGCATGTGCATAACCGGTCTCCGGGAACTTGTAATAATAAATCTCCGGCTGGTTGTGGAAATGCGGCGGATAGCCAGCCCATTTGCCAGGACGGTTGATGACTTCGCCGACAACCAGGTTGGACCAAGGCGCATTTCTCTTATCAAAGGTCGTGCGGACAAAACGGTTCGCGCATCCGCCTAAGACATCGCGCAGACGCTCCTCATCCGGCGTGTCATCCGGCACATAAAGTCTTGCTTCAAACTTCGTGTCGTTGTCCGTTCTCATCACGCAGATCTCGGTCGCCTCCGCAGCACCGGTGAACTTCACGTGCGTTCCGCAAGGAACATGAAGCACATAGTTCTGCTTTTTCCAGACACTGTCTCTGTGAATGGTCTCGCACTTGTCATCCCACTCAACCTTCACCGTACCAAACATCAGAAGGTACGCGCACTCATTGGCATTGCTGTCCTCTTCCCAGACCTGGCCTTCTGCAAGGCGCAGGACACCGAAATCCATCAGCATATCCGCATGCGCGCCGCCCATCTCCGTGATGGTGGTGTAACCGAACGGCAACTCGTTCGGGTTCTTCATGTAATGGCTGCAACTCTCACTCATAACAACAAACCTCCTCTTTGGATACCTGTCGGTATATTTCACTAACTAAAATTATAGTCAACATTTCCCTTGCAATCAAGCTTTCTTTTTTGAAAAAATGCATCCGCAATAGTCCTGTCGGTACAAATCATGTTCTTTGGATAATTCGATCGATCTGAGATATCCATTTTTCTTCTTAAAATCCGAAGGAAGCCATGTGACGTTCGTGTGTTCACAGAGGGCTTCTCCGATCCGGTTTAACCGCTCTACGTCTTTTAACGGGCTGATTGTCAGGGTCGTGGTCACATAATCAAAGCCGCGCGCATCCGCCTCGCTGACGGCCTTCGATAGACGCAGTTTGAAGCACTCTGTGCAGCGTTCTCCGCCCTCCGGCTCGTCCTCCAGGCCACGCACCGCCTCGTAAAAGCGCATCGGTTCATAGGCGCCGACTAAGATCTTGACCGGATGGGTAAATGTAACCTCTGAGGCAAAACGCCGTAGCTCCTCCGTGCGCCTTACATACTCTTCTTTCGGAGAAATGTTCGGATTATAGTAAAACACTGTGATCGCGAAGAACTGGCTTAAATACTCCAGGCAATAACTGGAACAAGGGGCACAGCAGGCGTGTAAAAACAAGGTGGGAACCTCTTGCTTTTGCTGCTTTTCCTCGATGATATGATCCAGCTCTTTTTGATAATTTCTCCGGTTCATCGCGAAAGACTCCTTAAAATCGCATCCATTTCTTTCACGGGGATCTGTCCCGGTGCGGATGCTTCCGCCTCGCTTGCAAATGTCACCGCAGACCCGAAGGTCGCTCCGCTGATGCGGCTAATGACGCCAAGCTTTCCCATCGACATCGTAATGAGAGGCACCTCACATGCTTTATACATGCGCTCTGTCGCAGATAACAGTGTCAGTACATCCCGCTCCGACTGCGGCATCACGGCAAGCTTCACGATATCAGCTCCGGTTGCTTCCATGCGCTTCATCCTTGCAACGAGCACATCTTCGCCCTCAGTTTTTTCAAAATCATGATGCGATATCACCGTAGCACAATGCCCTGCCGCCTCCTTGACAAGCCCGACAGCTTCTTGTTCACCGACCGAATACTCAATATCCAGCAGATCCGCAAAACCAGCATGAATGACCTTCTCATTGAGCGTGGCGTAAGCCTGTACGTTAAGATCAGCCAGCCCGCCCTCGACGCACCTTCTGCAGGTAAATAACAGCGGAATCCCGGCCGCACTTAGCACCTTTTTTAACTCCGCTCCGGTCTGCAAAACCGCATCGATACAAAGGCTCTCTTCGTCTTTGCAAATGTCCATGTAATCCACGCGCCATTCCGCGATCTGTGCGGGCGCAGCAAGCTCATTTGCCTGTGCGAGCACTTCCTCAGCGCTTCTGCCGGTGATCGGCACGCAGATCTTCGGTCTGCCCTCCCCGATGGTCAGATCTCCGACCGTAATCCATTTCTTTTTCATATCCATCAAATTCCCCAAAACCTAACGCAAAACATAGGAAAAAGCCGCACACACCATAGGTGCCTGCGGCTTGCCTGAACAACTTACCAATCAAAAGATATCTTTCTTGCGGAAAGAACCGTACTGAATTAACAGATTCGGTCTGGACTTGACACCAAGCTTTTTGTAAATGCCGGTAATGTGGGTGTTGACAGTACAATACTTGATTCCAAGGTTTTCTGCAGCTTCACTCATGGAATGTCCTTCGAGCAGCTCATAGAAAACGTCCGCCTCACGGGGAGTCAAGGTCGCAACCTTTGCTTCTCTCTCCGCTTTGATCTGTTTCTGCATAGCAATCTGTGCAGGTGTTAATTTCTTTTTCTCAGCCATTTATATAACCTTCCCTTCATGTGAGAATTTTTTTATCAAGTCTAAGAATACTATACCATGAAAGATCGTATTTTGGAACCACTAATTTCTTAATTTTTAAATTTATTTTATTAATTATGTCCGCATTCGCTGAGGAAGCGTTTCAGCTCATCCATTCTCTCGTCCATCAGCCGATATCCCTGGCTATAGAAGGCCAAAAGTTCATGATGATCCGACTCTGTTTTGTCAATCATGTGTCCTGTCGGACGAATCACGAAGGCGCGTCCTTGCTCTTCCAGCCAGTCGACCAGATCCATCTCCTCGTTGTACATCAGGTACCGGTCGTCCATCGTCTCGATCAGCTTCGGATATCTGCGATACACCTTTTCCATCCGCTTCTTGATCCGTCCATTCGCTTTTCTGCGAAATCCTTTTTGCCTCGTCAGAACAATCACAAAACGCGTGCAGCCCTTCGTCTGCGCTCTCGCCACCGGCACAGAGTCTGCGAGTCCGCCGTCCATATAAGGGACGCCCTCAATTACCGTCTCCGAAGCCAAGAAAGGCAGACTGCACGAAGCCTTGCACATCTCCATCAAAAGCTCCTTTTTATCCGGGTCACGCTCGCTAAAATACGTCGCCTCGCCGGTCAGACAATTGGTTGCCACCACTTCAAACTCTGCCGGATTGGCAAATAACGTCTCAAAGTCCAACGGATACTCTTTGTACGGATAGCTGTCAAAAATCGAGGTCATATCGTAGATGCTGTGCGCTTTTCTCAGGTTCTTCACCGAGATGATCGTATCTCCCGGTGTCGGAATCATACAGTCTCTCGTGCGCCCAATCTGCTTTGACATAAAACCAATACCGTTGCACGCGCCCGCAGAGACACCGATCACATAAGGAAAATCGATGCCCTCACGCATCATGCGGTCCAGCACGCCGGAGGTAAAGATCCCTCGCGTGCCGCCACCTTCTAATACCAACCCTACCTTCAAACTGTTTTCCTTCTTTCTGTCATGCGATTAGACGTCAAGTGAATAATCAAGCGACTCATATGAGCCTAGAAGTACCGAATACAACGCATCTTCCCCGGATGCTTTGTTCGTTGCAGGATCCACCCAGGAGAGTGTCAGCCACCCCGACGAGCGTGCCTGTGAGATCGAATGCTCGATCAAATTCTTGTAATCCGCCTCGCCTACCACCTTGCCATCCCCGTCATAATAGACGAAGGAAAGCGTTCCGTCTTCCTTCTCGGTCTGTTCAGAACTCGCGTAGGTCTGCACCTTTGTGCTTCCCTCTTCCATCCGAAACCGCATCGAGCGAATCACGAGCGTATCCGCCTGATCCTGTGAGCGATCCTCTGCGAGGTAAATGTGTTTGCCTGCGCTCGAGATATAGAAGCGAAAACTGTCTGCAATCAAAAGATCCGGGCGGTATTCTCCCGAAGAGAGGTCTCCGTCCACGCGCACCAGCCCGTCGCCGGCTTCATTTACCTCATAGATCACGGTATCGGTTACCAATCCTTCGCTCCCCTCGTTGCAGAAAATGATCTCGAGGCGTCCATTTTCATCCAGATCTGACACCGCGTAGCGGCTTCTGCCTTCCGGCAGGCTCTTTGGCAGCCAGGTATCCGCAAATCTAGCCATTACACGAATCTGGTTAGGCACGGTCAGACCGCCAAGCGGGGTCTCTTCCGCTGTCGTTACCTCCTCCGTTGTCGTCTCATTCACCGGCTCTGTCGTGGTCTCTTCGGTCGTAGTCTCCGCAGGTGCCTGCGTCGTGGTCTCCGGCGCTTTTGTCGTTTCTTGTTCTTTCGTTGTCTCTGTCACAACCTGTACGGTCGTCTCCGGTGTCTCCTGCTTCTTCCCACACGCTGCCATCAAAAGCACCGCAAGCAAAAGCAAGCCTATCCATTGCCCTCGTCTCATTGTAATCCCCTCTCAAGCAAATTGCCGGTATCATTATACTACTGAATGTCCGGAAAGAAAAGCATTTTATAGGAACCGCCCGTCCCGCATCCGGTAACAGACATCCGCTCTTGCACCGATGCTCTCATCGTGCGTCACAATGACAATCAGATATCCGTCTTCGTGCGCCAGGTGCCGCAAAATCTCAAAGATCTTCTCGCTGTTTTCTTCATCCAGATTTCCGGTCGGTTCATCTGCCAGAAGCACTTTTGTCTCCATCCCAAGCGCTCTTGCAATCGCAACTCTTTGCTGCTCTCCGCCGGATAACATCGCAGGAAAACGATCTTTGGCACTCTCCGGAAGTCCCACGCGGGATAAGAGACCCATCGCCCTCTCTTTGGCTTCCTTGGTTTTTACACCCTTTAACTCCATCGGATACATGATATTTTCTGCGACGGTTAAGAGCGGAAAGAGCCGAAAGTCCTGGTAAATGACCGCCACTTTTTCTCTGCGGTACTGTTCCAGATGCATTTGATCCGTTGACACGCCCTCGCAGAGCACCTTCCCCTCGGTCGGAATGTCAAGCCCCGCCATCAGGGAAAGCAAGGTCGTCTTTCCACTGCCGGACGCGCCCATGATCGCATAGACTTTTCCCGGATCAAAGCTACAGGAAATGCCTCTCACCGCCTCCACGCGCTGATATTGCGTCTGGTAGCAATATTTCACATTCTGAAGTTCAAAAACACTCATTTGAGCACCCCCTACTCTCTCACCGCTAAAAGCTCCATAAGCTTCGTGCGTCCGGTCATCAAAATCGAAGCCGCACATCCCAACAGATAAAAACCGACATAGCCAAGCACCGCGATCATCTGCATCCGCAAGCCTTGTCTTAAGAAAAGCATCGCAGCGCACCCTAACAATACGCCGGGAAGCATCAACATCATTTGCTCCAGGAAGAAGGAGAAGAAAATGCGGCCCATCTTTGCACCGAAGCCCCGCATCAGGGCAAACTCCCGCTTTCTGGCGTGAATCATCAGCCAGGAAATGATAAATCCGATCAACACGATCACCACGGAAATCATGACCAAAACCACCCGGCCGGTCGCGATGTATTTCTTGAGCGTCTCCGTCAGTTTCAAAAATGCGGCATCCCGCAGCACAATCGTCGTGCGGTTTTGGGAGAGCCTTCCGACTCTGGAGAAGCCCTTATCCTGCAGATATAATCGCATCTCATCAAGTCTTGCTGCAGATTTTAATGTAAATCTACATGTGGAAAATGTCTGCTGCCGATAATAGTAATAGTCCAGTCTCTCTGCATCGCTCGCTGCGTACCACCACTCCGGCATCGGATGCTCTGCGGGATCATTTTCGTAAATGCTTCCCCAGGGTGTCGTGAAATAAAGCGGGACATAGATCTGTTCTTTCGTTCCAACCTTCTGATACGCGCCGACCACACGCAGCTGCACCACGGATTCAAAGCCTTCGGTCATGCGGTTTTCCAGCCACCAGATGGAAAAGGTGTCCCCCAACGCTAAATCTCGCGCCTTTAACAGGTCTGTACTGACAATCGCTGGCACGATATACTCGCTCTCTTGCGGATACATCAGCGCGTCCAGATAAGTCTGGCCGTCCTTTTTAGCAAGGCAGCTCTCATCCCAGCCGTCAAGCCACGTCACCGTAGGCTCACTGTAGTAGAATTCTTTGGACCCGGCAAGCGCATTGACCGAGACCAGTTCGGGCTGCTTTAAAATCCAGTCCATGCGCGATTCCTGCGCAAAAGAGCCCTCGCCAAAATGCGGGATCGAGTCCTCAAACCAGTACGGATAGGTTTTGGAAACATAGACGTCCTCGACATCCTCGATGGCAAGCAGATCTCTCACCGCATCAATCTGGACAACCAGCCCGGAGTAGTATCGTCCATTGGTGCTGACCACCATGCCGTCCAGCTTTGTGTCGGTCATCGCTCTGTCAAGCTCCCTTTGCCAGCCTCCAAAGATACCCCCAAGGACAATGACCGCGATCGTCAGCACCAGCGAAACTACGGGAACAACGAGGGATCGCAGGCCCCCGCGCCGGATCGAAAGCATCGCAAATCGCAGGCTTCCTCTGCCGCTTACCGATGTCTTTCCGGAAGGGATCCGCACGTGGCTTTTTCCACGGTCAAAGGTTCCGTCGCGAAATGCGCCAGGCATAAACACAAGGCAAAGCACCAAAGAGGCCAGAATCATAAACAGGGCTGCCATCCAAACCGCCCCGGTGTGAAACGCCGTATCCAGCACAGCCTCTTTGGAAATGCCAAGCACCGTCTCGCTATAGATCGTTAGAATCTCGTCGTTTTTCGACCACATTTGCTCCAAGGCCGCAAATACACGCGGAAGTCCCATTTGACCCAAAACCGCGCCAAGAATCGAAGCGCTCCCGGAGATCATCAGTGCTCCGGCAAGCAGCCAAACCACGATCTGTTTCTTCTCTGTCCCCAGACAGATCATGGTTTTTACCGTGTCCTTTTGCCGGCTCACAAACAAAAAGCCGAACAAAAACAGGACCGTGAGGGAGCCAAAGATACACACCATCAGAATATTGGTGGCAGTCTCTTTCATCGAGGCAAATGGTGCCGCCGCGTCCTGGTAGCCTTGATCTAAAAGCTGTACGCGGACATTTTCCGGCATTCTCTCTTGCAGCAAGTCTACCGCGGCAACCGCCTTCGCATTTTCTAAAGAAATGGTTGCGATCTGATAGCCAAAAAATGGCGCTTTTACAGGCGTTCCAATCACCCAGACCGTTCCCGGATAGGTGTTGATGGCATGTGCAACTCCCGCAACCTTAAGCGAAGTTTTCTCCTCGGCAGGCTGCAGATCAAACCGATCCTCTTCACTGGAAATCAATGACTGAAGGGAGATCTCATCTCCCGGTTTTACACTTAATTGTGAGGCGATGTCTGCACTGACAATGCACGCACCTTCGTCCCCTGCGGCAGGCATCTCGCCCTCATCCAGGTACAAGATTCCTTGCTGGAATTCGTAGGTATCCCGAATGTCCTGGGCATAATGCAAGGTCACATAATTGTTGATAATCTGGTAACGAATCACCTCTTTGGCAAATCTCTCCGGTAACGGATCGCCAGGCGTCACTTCCTGATACGGCTTTGTCTCCGACTCTCCCTCTGCCTCATCGAAGGCAAGTACCTGGAAGTTAAAGATTCCATTTTCCAGGCCTTCTATCTGGTTTTTATCGATAAACACACCGTGCAGCATGTAGGTCTTGCCCTTTTCCGGGATAAATCCGCTCGTCCCGGGAAGGATATTGAGCAGAACATCCGGTCTCACAGCAGAACCATAATAAAGCTTGCTGACACGCCCGAAGTAGTAGAAGACTTCGCTCTGATCCTCCTCATAGTGCCCGGCGTTCGTCTCCTCCGCCCCTTCGTCCTCGACCCAGACCTTATGATACTGCGGATCCGACCAGCCGCCCACCTCGATCACACCGCGGCTTTCATAGGCGGTCGCCACACTGAGCCGGTGATAGCCCTCGAGATAGCCAAGCGCTTCGCTTGCCATCGTAACACTTTTTACCCCGGCAACCTTCTCGATACTTTCCGCAGTAATCTGCTCTGCTGCAGCTCTTGCAAATGTATCCGCCACGTCCGGGTTCGGATACTCTGCTCCCATATATTCCACGACCGCGATCGACTGATACTGCTCATCACACTGTCTCAGGACATGATCACAGTATAGTCTGACGCCAAGCGCCAGGATCGTCGCCGTCGTCAATAACAAAATCAAGATAAAAAACAGAATCGATCTTCCTCTGGCACGCAGATTAGAACGAATACCGCCTCGCACAAAGAGTTTCATGCTTTGCCTCCATGAAATGGCAGAGCCATTGATGCACTTCATTATACCGGAAACTTTATCATTTTAAAAGAACAAAGAGACCCCACATCCAAAGATATGAGGCCTCCGAGTAAGGGGAT
This sequence comes from Lachnospiraceae bacterium, assembly GCA_017480565.1. Lineage (GTDB taxonomy): Bacteria > Bacillota > Clostridia > Lachnospirales > Lachnospiraceae > RGIG1588. The sequence goes on from JAFVAL010000064.1 coordinate 11,207, forward strand.
CAAACAGCCGAAACAAAGATTGCCTCGGCTGTTCAGGTAAAGGGTACCCCAGATTTTTCGTTCCGACAATAGGCAATTCTCGGAAAATGTCCATTTCCCGCAAATCTTAAGAATTTCCGACCTCATTTTAGCAGATCGAAAACCCAAAAACACAGACTAGACAAATGAATCTGTCACGGGTAAAATGATAGTAACCGGAAACGAAATCAAACGTTACATTTCAGAAAGGAAGGGTTTTTATGGAACAATTTTTAAAGACCATGATTGAACTTGTCACCACCTACGGCGGCAAGATTCTACTTGCACTGCTTCTTCTGATCATCGGCTCCTTTGTCGTAAAGGGACTGACCAAGGCGGCCGGCAAGGCGATCGACAAGACCAAGCTCGATGCAACGGTAAAGCAGGTTGCGAAGAACGCTGCAAAGCTTCTTCTCAATGTGATCTTAGTCATCGCTGTGATCCAGATCCTGGGCGTGAATATGTCCAGTGTCATCGCGATCTTAGCTTCCTGCGGACTGGCTGTCGGCCTCGCACTGCAGGGTGCGTTAAGCAATCTGGCAGGCGGTCTGATGATCTTAATCTTCAAGCCGTTTAAAGTCGGTGATTACATCGATTCCACAGGCGCGCAGGGCGTTGTCAACGACATCAGCATGTTCTACACCAAGATCATGACCGTCGACAACAAGCAAATCTTCGTCCCGAACGGCGATCTGATGAATGCAAACATCACCAACTACTCCTATGCACCGAACCGTCGTGTCGATATCGATTTTAAGATCACCAACGACATCGATCCTGAGTTCGTAAAGGGTGTCCTGTTGACTGCCGCAAAGGCAACCACCGGTGTCCTTGAAGATCCGGCTCCGTTTGCCCGCTTAACCGGCGTAGATGATGATACGTTTATCTTTACCGTACGTGCATGGTGCGAAACGGCAAGTTACTGGGATGTCTATTTCGATCTGATTGAGAACTGCAGCAAGAGCCTTGCTTACTACAACATCGACGATCCGGAAGAGCGCATCGCAGTCCGCATTGTCAAGGAAGATTAATCTTAGTTTCACTCAGTATAAAGGCTGCGAGGTTATCCCCGCAGCCTTTTCTAATCCGTATCTTTTTTTGGGGCAAATGTCTCCGCTCCGTCCGAGAGCATTTGCTTGAGCCTCTCGACTTCTTCCTCTAGCATGAGACGCCCTTTTTCGGTCACAACATACCACTTCTGGCGCTTCTCCTGCCTGGTCTGACGAATCATCCCGCTGCTCTCAAACTTCGGAAGCATCGCGTAGAGCGTCCCTGGTCCGACTGAGATCCGCCCATGGGAGATCCGCGCCACTTCATCCATGATATCGACGCCGCAGCGCTCCTCAAGAAGCGCAAGCAAGATATAATACATCGGCTCCGATAACGTCTGAAACTGTTCTCTTGCCATACTTCACCTGTCGCTACTTTCTGCAAGGCCAAGCTCCCTTTTGATCAGAAGAACTTCCTCTGCGGTTGGTTCTTTGCTGGTGTGAAGCCGGAGAACAAAGTCATATCCCAGCACATACTGATAGCTCTCTCTATCGGCGACATACGAAACCGTCGGCACGTTCCACTGCGCATTGTCTTCGATCGCATTCTCTTTCACGTACCGCGTATTGCTACGCCATACCATGTGAATCACCCACGGATACTTGCTCCGGTACAGCTCATAATCTAAAAATGTCTTCCCGGATGACTCCACGTCATAGGCCCACATTTCCCCCAACAGGCTCTTAGAATGGTAAATGTCATTGACCTTAATCTCATCTGTCGTTCCCGGAAATTCTGCGATCGTCAGAGGCATCTCGCTCTCTTCTTTCACCACTCTTTTTGACGGTCCACTCATCACCACGGCAAGCGCAACGATGAAAATCACAAATACGAAGGCCAAGCTGCCACCAATCTGGATGGCCCAGTTTTCAGAGCGAGAAGGTCTCCCCTCACCGATTGCCAGAATAAAAACGGCGATCAAAACGATCGAAACCCATACGACTGGTTGATTCCAGAAGCTGACAATCAGTGCAAACAAGCAAAAGGCAGCCTCCAGATAGCGAACTTTCGGATAGACCTTTTGCCAGAAAGATCCCCTGCAGGAAACCTCCCCAAAGACCGCAAGCTCTTTCTTCTTATCCACATGCCAGCCAAACAGGGTCAGCAATCTGATCGCATCGATCAAAAACGTGACCGCAGCCACGACAAGCAGCCACGGCAGGTATCTTTGAAAGAGCCAGATGCGCGGATTCATATATGCCTGGAAAAACAGATTCGCTGTGACGATCAGATTCGTCCCAAGATCGCTGAGTTGTTTCTTGCGCTCCGCCTGAAAAACATTTGCAAGCTTCTCTTCCTGGGTCACGATCGGCACTGAATCCTCTTTGATTCTACGAAATACCACAAATCTTCGGGAACTGTCCACCATCTCCCAGCCGGCTGCTGCACAGTACTCCGCAAACTCTTCCGTATCAGGCTCCGGCGCGGTGTCCATCTCCGAATTCTTTAAAAAGACCTGCACATCGTAAACTTCTTCCGACGGCTCCGTTCGCTCAAAGCAAAGCCCCAGCCCAAAAGAAGCAAACTTCCATCCCTTCCTGGCCATCTCGGTCAGATAATCCGCAAATTCATCGCACTGTGTATAAGAATAACCACGAAACACGCGTTTCTTGTCTCTCAACATCCCCACCTCCAAACATATTATCGAGACTCGATATTGTTTCTGTCATCATAGTAACATCGAGTATCGATATTGTCAAGAGGTGCAAACAAAAAACCTTGACCAAGTTGCCCAAGCCAAGGTTTGCATTTGCCAAGATGAAATTATACGTAGGAAATGTGGGTGTTATAATCGTACGTGTGCGGCTCTTTCACGAAATCTTTGTAACCGATCGCGATCGCAATCTCGTACTCATAGCCCTCGGGGAATGCAAGCTTCTTTGCAAACTCCGCTTCCTTCTCACCGCGCAGCGCATCCTTCACGCAGCCGATGATCAAAGTTCCCAGCCCAAGCGTCTCCGCTGCCAGAACGATATTCTCGCACGCAATCCCGGCATCCAACGGGCTCCAGAAGAACTTTTTATCCGCGCTCAAGAAAATCACATGCGGCGCATCAAAATAAAAGTTTCTCGCCGGCACCGCACCCCGCAGGCGGTTCTTCTCCTCCTCAATCTCTGCAAGCACCGGATTCTCTCGATCCACCACGGTAAAATGTACTTCCTGCTTATTTGCCGCGGTCGGCGCCTGCAATCCTGCCGTCAACACCTGATCCAAAAGCGCTTTTGTCAGCTTCTCTTCCTGGTATCCTCTCGTCGAGAATCGTTTCGCAAATAACTCCAGATTTTCAGCCATCACGTTATTCCTCCTATTTCTTTTCAAGGCAACGCCTTAATTTGCACAAAACACATCGATTCCGTTGGCAATGCCTTCGGCGATCTTATCCTGATATTCCTCGGTACCAAGCTTCGCATCTTCCTCCGGATTGCTCATGTAACCGACCTCCACGATTGTCACCGGCACCGTGCACCAGTTGATTCCGCTCATCGTGTCTGTCTCCCAGACCTTATTCGCACGCGCCCCGGTCGCTGTAGAAAGCTCATCAAGAATCGCCTTCGAGAGCGCATAGCTCTCTTCATACAGGTCCGCATTCCACGGGTTATTCTTCGTCTGACAAATGGTCATACATCCATGCATCGACGTATCTTCCGATCCATCCGCATGAATTCTGACAAATGCATCCGCATTTGCATCATTGGCCATCGCAGCACGCTCCGAGTTTGGAATATTTACGTCATGCGTGGTACGCACCATGATCACTTCATAGCCACGCTCTTCCAAAAGCGCCTGCACCTTCTTCGCAAGGATCAGATTCAGCTCGTATTCGTTCATCTTACTGTACTTGCCGGCAGTGCCGGAGCTGACCTTCTTCTTCGTCTCCTTCGCGCCGGGGCCGATCGGCTCCTTCTCGGAATTGCCCTTCGCCTGATGACCCGCATCCAGCACGATCACCTTGCCCGTGCCGATGAGTGTCGTCTCTTCCGTGGTCTCCTCCGTCGTCGTTTCCTCTGTTGTTGTCTCCACGGTCGTCGTCTCTGTCGTCGTTTCCTTCGTGGTTGTCTCCTCTGTGGTCGTCTCCGTAGAGATCTCCGTCGTTGTCTCAGAGATCGGTGCTTTTCCACCGTCACAGCCTACGCACGTCGCGATAAATGCAAGCACAAGCATGCACACCAAGAATCGTCTCATCTTACATTTCATCCTATGATTCCACCTTTTCTTCCAGGTCATTTCTCAGATCTTCACTGCAAATAACTATACGCTTGCTGGATTGCCCTGTCAAGGCTCAGGCTCCCAGAACAACTCATCCAACGTCTTCCCAAGCTCCTTGCAGATCGCGATACAAAGCTGCAGCGTCGGATTGTAGTCACCCTTCTCAATCGCATTGATCGTCTGCCTCGAAACCCCGACACGCCTCGCAAGCTCCTCCTGCGAAAGATCCTTCGCGGCACGGGCAGACTTCAGTTTCAGATTCTTCATGTTAGTCTCCTGCGTCGCGTGTTCGATCCACCAAAATCTTCGCCAAAATATTGAGGAACAAAATTGCATGTAAGATAATCAGTAGAACAATAAACCAATGCTCAAGGTTCAATCCATCCTGAAAATAAACCAGCGCAATAAAGAAAATACCGCTCCACAGGTGCCCATTTAACCCAGACTTGCGATGATCAGAATTGATAAACATTGCATCCTTCCAAATACAATAAATCTGGAAAAACAGATAAACCGCAAACCAACCAGCGATAAACCAGGAAATTGCCTGTGTCTGTAATACTGGCCAAAACAAGCATGCAAATGGATAAAGAACAGTGTACACAAAGACTAGTGCAAAGCAGTACTTGTAAGCTTTTCCTTGTATCAAGATCTGACGCTCGTCAACATAGTCAGGCCTTGCTTCCCCACGTTCCCTGGCTTCTCGATCTAGATATCCAAGTAGAACTCCACACGCTAAAACAATCGGTGTCAAAATCATAAACGCTATCTTTCCAGCCATATCACTTCTACTCCTCCGTCAGATCTTCTTCTGCATCCTTTTCTTCCTGTTTCCAGTCAAACCACCACTTAAGGGCAATGCTGACCGTGGCAGAGATGCTCAGAATTGCAAACAATCCCACAAACCATAACCCACTTGAAAAGTATTCCTTCATCGGGTACTTCTCTCCAAAGTAGTTGTAATAATTCACGATGTCTTTTAACAACCACACATGAATTCCGATCATTAGAATTGATCCGATCAATAAAAGAACAAAACCTTTTTCCTTGCTCTGCTTTGTTGAGAGAGCGGCGTCATTCCAGAGATTATAATGAAACATAACGATTACTGCAATCAACATTCCAGCTGCAATAATATGCATGATGTTATTCATCGGAATCGTACCAACGCGGCACAATACAAATACTGCAATAACAACAAAGTATAAGATATAAAAACCAATCTTATATGAGATCAACAGGTGTTTTTGCTGCCGTTCATCAGCCTCACCCTCCGTCTCTTTTCTCCGTTTGCTCCCCCAAAGAGACGAAACAAGTCCGGTAATAAGCAGAAGCAATAGATATTTCCAGTCCATCTTCTTCTCCTTTAAATTGTTTATCTAGATTATTTGCTTTGTTTTATCCCTCTTCTTCTGCATCCTTTTCTTCCTGTTTCCAGTCAAACCACCACTTAAGGGCAATGCTGACCGTAGATGCAAGCAAGAATACACTCAATAGGACGAGATACCAATCTCCATACGAGAAGAACTCATTCCAAGAATACTTAAGATCAAAGTAGTTATAATAATCCACATGATCTCTGATCGTAAAGATGGCGAACCCGATACAACCCATGCTTTCAATGATGTGCCAAAAAAGCAGCTTTTCCTCTCCTTGCCTTGTAGGATACGTTGCATCCTTCCATAGTTTGTAGTGCTCTACTGCCATATACGTAATGAAGATCCATATAAGCACAACCAAGGCCACTGCTTTCTGAGATGGCTTCCCCGTAATAAACGCACCGATCACGAAGAAGGCCATACACGATAACATATAAAAGCCGATCTTATAAGAAAGCAGGCGATATCTTTCCTGCCGCTCATCGGCCTCGCCAACCAATTCCTTTCTTCGGTCTTTGCCAGCGAAGGCCATACCTGCAATAATCAGGGCTGTTACAAGTAACAAGCCCCAAGAAACTTGTCCGTCCATACTACTCTCCATTCCGGAGCGTTTTACGCGACGAGGTGATGAGAAATTGCAAGTGCAATTTCTCATCTGCCATCAGGTCTATTTGTGACGCTCCGGCACAAATAGACAGTGACGAAAAATGCATATCAATGCATTTTTCACACTTCCCTCCCACACAGTTTCATATCACATTCGAAGCTTCTATCTATATACTATCTTTTGCCTTACATTTTGTCAATTATATTTTACATTTTGTCGATGCCTATGGTTTTCTCATCTAATCTTTTTCTCACGATTTTTCTAAACTTGATCCACATTCCACAATTTCGAGACGTCAGATCAAGTCGTCTCACGCTTGCTTAAGCTTGTTTTATCTAAGAGGTCATATTCTTTAAAACAGGATCAAAGCCGCTTTGCGCGGCTTGATCCTGTTTTAAGAAAAACTATTCTGTTGGATAAACAAGCCCTCTCAGACTATACTCTAGCTTTATCTTTACAGGACGTTTTAGTGAAAAAGATCAATTTCGCCAAACACACTGCGACAAGATTGATCCAAAAGAACAAAACCACGCCAACAAGATAAAAAAGCCTCAGAGGACGCCCCATCACACAGCAAGTACGCCCAAAGGATGCCCCCACCCACAGCCAATAATCCCAAAGAAACCTCAAAACCGAGGCCAAAAGCCCCCACGCAAAAAGAGCACCTTGCCCTCACGAACAAGATGCCCTCTTCACTTTCTACATCCCTGTAATAAACATCACAAGCATCCACCACAAGAAAAGCGTCAACAAAAGCACTGCAATTCCCAAAGCCGTATACTTGCTTTCCTCCGTCTTTGCGCCTTTCATAAAAAGATAGATGCTAAGAAACACCAACGCCACGGTCACCGGAATGACCACAATAGCCATAAAGCCTACCATGCATCAACCTCCGTTTTCGTCTACCGTGCGGTATTCCAGCAAGTCTCCCGGCTGGCACTCTAAAGCTTCACAGAGTTTCTCAAGTGTTGTCACTTTCACTGCCTTGGCTTTTCCGTTTTTTAAGATTGACATGTTCGCCAATGTAATTCCCACCTTATCTGCGAGCTCGGAGACGCTCATCTTGCGTTTCGCAAGCATCACATCGATATTGAAAATAATCTCACCCTTCATCACGATCACCCCCACCAGTTAAATGGTCAGATCGCTCTGGTCTTGCAGCTCTGCGGCCTTGCCGACCAGATACGAGAGTGCTGCTGCCATGATCGCAATCGCGGCACCGATGAGTGACACAAAAAGGCTCATAAGCAGAACGCCCGGATGACTCATGCTAAGAAATCCCAAGACAAAATTGCCGACGAAGAAGAATGCCGCATCTCCCGCTGCCAGCCAGGAAATCCAAGAAAGATGCTTCGCATTCTCTCTGGTAAATGCAAGGTCCTTCCCGATACTATCCACAACCTGCCAAGCATGCACTAACGCAATGTAGCAAGGAATCGCCGTGAGCGAAATAAAGATCAGCCAAGGCCAGAAGCAATATGCAAACTCCGGATTTGCCTCTGCAATCTCCTTACCTAACTCTGGCACTGCATAACAGTAGACAAATGCACCGATGAGCGCAACGCCAACCAAAATTACCTTTAACCATCTGGAAAATGTTTTCTGTTTCACAAACATACCTCCCAACCAAGTGTGTTTTGATTTGTAACTCTCTGTTACGCTCTGATCATAACACGCCCCATCATAAAATGCAACAATTATTTATCGTTTTTCGATAAATAATTGTTGCATTTAAATAATTCTTAAGATTCACCCCACTGGGAAGATGCTTCCGCCGATAAACTCGCGTACCAGGCTGTTTCTTGGCACATCTTCGCACGAAAGTCCAAGGAAATATTCCAGAAACTTTAGAAGCCTCTTTGCCTCCGGATATTCCGGAGCATCGGTCGGGATCGCGAACAACAACGGTTCTGCAAATGTCTTTAGCACCGCCAGTTCATAGAGCGAAGCTGAGTTAAACATCACGTCCGCTTCTTCCTGGAACGGGAAGATGTGTCTCTCCTCGCCGCGGCGCACCGACTGCCATCTGGCAATGGTTTCCTGCGCAGAGATGCCTCGTGTTCTTGCATCGCGCACCATGCGCCGGATCTCACGGTTATCTGTGGTCGGAATGCGGTTGTGCTCATCGATGTTGAGCGCAGTCACAGCACTGATATAGACCTTAAAATTATCTTCCGCCGGAATCGCGTAGGAAAGCTTGTCGTTCAGTCCGTGAATGCCTTCCATGACCAAGACATCGCCTTTTCCCATCGCCAGAGAATTGCCGTGGAATTCCTGCTTTCCGATCTTGAAATTAAACGTCGGCATCTTAACGCGCTCGCCGCGAAGCAGGCGTACCATATGGTCGTTGAATTCTTCAATGTCAAGCGCTTCCAGGCACTCAAAATCATACTCTCCGTTCTCATCCTTCGGCGTAAGCTCGCGGTCCAGGAAATAATTATCGATCGCGATCGGATGTGCCTTCAGGCCCACATTGCCCAGCTGAATCGAGAGTCGGTGCGAGAACGAAGTCTTACCGGACGAGGAAGGCCCCGCGATCATCACGATCCTGCGGTTTTCTTCCTTGATCTGCCTGGCAATCTCACCGATGAGATGCTCCTGATAGGCCTCGGAGGCAAGGATGATGTCCCGTCCCTCCCCGCGGGTGATCGCATCATTTAGCGCTGCCACGGTCGGTACACCGATGTTCTTGCCCCACTCATTGCTGCGCTCCATCGTGGCAAATAACTTCTGCGGTACGTTCAGTTCTCCTGGCACCGTCGGATCCGTTCTCTTCGGCAAAAGAAGCATCACGCCGCGCTCCATTTTCACCAAATCAAACACAGAGACCTGCCCCGCACTCGCGGGCATATACCCATAAAAATAATCGACATAATTTCCCAGACGGTACATATTTGTCGTCGAAGATCGCCGGTAATGGAAGAGCCGCTCCTTATCCACCATCCGGTGATGGTGAAACAGTTCGATCACCTCATCCGTGGACATCTTGGACTTGCCAAACAGCTCATCCTCGCGGACGTACCGCTCCATCGTTGCTTTCACCTGCGCAACGTTCTCTTCGGTCAGCTCCTCCGGCTTCTCCACCGAGAAATAAAGCCCATCGCCCAGAGAATACTCAAGCTTGACCACGCCAAGCTTTCTCCCGTAGACGTGCACCAGCGCACGAAGTAGCATCATCGTCGCGCCGCGCTCATAGGTCTTTCGCCCGTCCGGATCCAAAATCGTAAGGAAAGACAGCTCCCCGTCCATCTTCACTTTTTTATTTAGCTCCACCAGCTTCTGACCCACCTTTGCCAGCAAGATCGGGGCCGGGTACTGATGCTGTACCTGCTCCGCCAGGCAGCGATAATTCATGCCATCCGGGACTTCCCAGGGCTCCCCTTGATATGTTAAATGAACCATACTCGCCTCCTCAAATGTATTGATAAGGGCTCTTCTCCTGAGCCACCTTCACTTCCAGTTCAAGCGATGCAAGCGCATTCGCGAGCGTATACGCCACAAATCGCTCAGTCCCGTAATGCCCCGCGTCGATCAAAGCAAGCCCTTCGTCCAGCGCATCGATGACACAGTGATGATCGAGATCACCGGAAATGAGTACCTCGCTGCCGGCTCTCTTCGCGAACTTCACCATGCTCTTGCCGGAACCGGTCGAGAGCGCCGCGCGCGTTACTCTCTGCTCCGGGTCTCCGATTAGCCGCACGGTATCGATCGCAAATGCTTCCTTCACCAGCTCGCAGAGCTCCCGCAGCGTCATTTCCCGCGCCAGGATGCCCGCTCTTCCGATCCCGCAAGGTGCTCCTTCAGGACCTGCCGCCGGGCTCTCCTCTAACATCACAGTCTCCGTTAAACCAATCTTATCTGCCGCTTCCTCCGCCATCACGCAGGCATCACAGTTGGTATGCATGGCAAAATAAGAAATGTCTGCGCGAATCAATTTGATGATCTTATGTCCAACCAGTTCTTCCCAGACCACACGCTTCACTGGCGAGAAAATCATCGGATGGTGCGTCACCAAAAGATCTGCGCCCCAGGCGATCGCCTGATCGATCACGCCTTCCGTGGCATCAAGCGCGGTCATGACCTTCAGCACATCCTTGTCCTCGCGCCCCACCAGAAGACCGACGTTATCCCAACTCTGTGCGGTCGCCTCCGGCGCAAGCTCCCGCAGAAACTCCATCACTTCTCTACATTTCATAATACGATAACGCCTCCCTTCGGTATGCCTGCTCTCTCTCAAGTTCTATGATTCTCTCCTCGTGGCCGCCCTTTGCATGCAGCGCAGAGAGGATGTCTTCAAACTTCTGATACTCTCTTTCCAAAAATGCTTTCAGCACCGGATTGTGCTCAAAAAGCAAAAATCTACCATATCGATACTCGGTCGGATTCTCCCATGCGGCTCTGGTAAATGCGTCATTATCACTTGGTTCTACACATGTCGTAAGATTTCTACAGGAAAACATCATATAATGCTTCCCGTCATCAAGCACCATATCCTCTGCGTCGATTGCAAAGCCTAATGAGAAGATCTCCTCCCGCACCCTTGCAACCTCCGACTGCGGCTGCAGAACGAGCTGATCGCACGCTTCTAACACTTCCGGGTGTTCTTTCAAAATTCGAAGCATCAGATCCCCGCCCATGCCGGCAATCACCACCGCCTGAACTTCCCCGGGCGCAAGTCCCTCCAGTCCGTCTGAGAGTCTCGTCTCAATCTTCTCAGATAGCCCTTCTTCGCAAATGTTTTCCCTCGCGCAAGACAACGGCCCCGGCCGCACATCCATCGCGATCACGTGCTTTGCAACATTCCTCTTTACCAGATCGATCGAGACATAGCCGTGATCACAGCCGACATCCGCCAGGCAGTCCACCTCACGAACCAACGCAGACACCGCCTGCATTCGCAACGATAAGTTCATTTCTCTGATTCCTATTACCTATCAAATGTATGATTTCACCAAACAGGGAATTCTTCAGTCACTGCCAACCACTGTAAAAGAGCCGCCAGAATAACTGATAATGTCCTTCAGCCCTTCCGTGATCGTCACACTACCATCATCTTCGATCCAAATGGCCTGAAATTCTGAGGCATGTGCCTTCCAAATCGACACCCCTTCTTCATAGCCCAGCACAAAAAGTGCGGTCGAAAGAGCGTCTGCCTTCGTCCCGGACTCTGCGACGATCGTCACCGATGCAAGACTATTATCCACAGGATAGCCCGTCTTTGGATCTAAAATGTGGATGTAAGTTTTGCCAGCCGCCTCAAAAAGCCTCTCATATCCGCCGGAAGTAATCACGCAGCAATCGTGCACAGACAAGACGATATTCGCCTCCCCGGTCTGCGGGTCGCGAACTCCGATCTTATAATCGGTTCCGTCCGGCTTCGTTCCCAGCACCTGGATGTTGCCCCCAAGCGAGACGATCCCGGACGTTACACCTTTCTCGCGGAATATTTCCATCGCACGCTGCGAAGCAAATCCTTTTCCGATGCCGCCAAGGTCAATCTGCTGATTTTCACCGAGCGTCACGGTATCCTCATTCACCTTGATTTTGGACGCATCCACCAGAGGAAGTACCACATCGATCTCCTCTTGCGCAGGCACCTGATACTCCTTTTGCGGGAAGCCCCAGAGCTTCATAAGCGGATAGATCGTCACATCGAAGGCACCGCCCGTTTCCTCGTAGACTTCCTGCGCCACCCCGATCAGCTCACGCACTTCTTCGGATACCTCTGCACTGCCCTCGCGGTTTAACTTCGAGACATCACTGTCATCCCGTTCCGCAGAAAGCAGGTTCTCCAGGCGGTTAATCTCCGCCACAGCTGCGTCAACGCCTTCCTGTCCGTGCTTGCCGTACGCCTTGATCTGCATGACCGTATCCATCGCGAAAATGGTCGTCTCATATTCTTTTTTCGCCTCTGCCCGTTCCTTTCCAAAAAGGACGTAGAGCACATATCCGAGCAGGATACAAGCCGCCAGTGCCCCTAAAAGGATACTCTTTGTTCGGCGGCTCATTTTGCCACCTGATTTCTTCTACTCATTTGCACCATCACTTTACTACACCCCTGCATGAATGCCAAGCACACCCATCACAATCAAAAATTCTCCCACCAGATACGTGGCCATCACGGTAAAATGTTTCTTAAACACCACGTTCGGATGCTTGTAATACCGCACTAAAAACAAGGTACAGTCCGAAATAAAGAACAACACCGCACCGATGTAGGCCACCACCGAAGCCTCACTCTTTAGCGACAACATTTGCAAAAGCGCAAATAAATTCATCATGCTGTTGCAGAAGAGGTAAAAACGCATCGGTCCGACCATCCTCTTCGGCGTCGTCGGCGCAGTCAGATGAATGATCCACAGAGCAATCCCGCAATAAAGGAAGGCCGCAGGGATTATGATCGCCCAAGGCACCTGCGAGATCTCGAAATTGCGCACATACACCAGAATAAAGAAAATGTGCGAAAAGATAAAACTGATCCCGCCAAGCGTAAACCACCGATGCCCCGGAAAGATCAAAAGTACGTCTCCAAGCCAGCTGGCAAAAAGCGCAAGCACCAAAAACAGGCTCGGCTTCGCGGCCGCAATCAGATAATAAACCAGCAAAAACACCAAAAGAAATGGCTTTGTCTTTGCCCTACGCTTCCTATCATCCCGATAACTATCAATCAAATGAATCAGACTGACGATAAAGTACAGCAGGAGAATTACATTCTGCATGAGGAACTCCATTAAAAACGAAAAGCTACAGGAACACGTACGAGCCCCCATAGCTTTCATGACTTGTAAATCTACAATATCAGTCTTTGTTCGTCTTCTCGACCTGAACGATCGCAGCCTTCTGCATCGGGATGCGGCAGTTCTTGTTGTTACCAAACTCAACAATCACAACTTCGTCCATCACATCGATGACGACACCGTAAAAGCCACTCGTGGTTAAGATGCTGTCGCCGACTTCCAGTGTGGACAACATCGCTTCCTGCTCTTTTCTCTGCTTATTCTGCGGACGAATCGCGATAAAGTAGAACAAAGCAACGATAAACACGATATATCCAACGGTAAACCAGATGCTGGTTCCTGCAGTCGCAACAGGTAAAAACTGAGTCATAACGATACTCCTCCTCATGATACCGGGGCGTCCACCCGGCTAAATTCTAAACCTATTTTAACGGATAATGGCATCCTTTTCAACACTTATTTTCTCCTGGAAAAAGCATTCTTACCCTTACCCTTCTCCCTCTTCCATCATCCGTAACTTTTCCTTCTTATACGCCGCAAATCTTCCCTCTGCGATCGCGTCGCGAATCTCCTCCATCAGATGATTGTAGAAGTAAAGATTGTGCGTCACCATCAGACGAAGTCCCAGCATCTCATTTGCCTTTAGCAAATGTCTGATATACGCTCTGCTGTAATTTCTGCAGGTCGGACACTGACAGGTCTCGTCGAGCGGCCGCGTATCAAGCTGATACTTCGCATTGGACAGATTCATCTTGCCATGGCTCGTATAAGCGTGGCCGTGACGGCCGTTGCGGGACGGATAGACGCAGTCAAAGAAGTCCACGCCGCGCTCCACCGCTTCTAAGATGTTCGCAGGCGTTCCGACACCCATCAGATACCTGGGCTTTTCTTTGGGCAAATAAGGCTCCACGGCTTCAATGATCTGATACATTTGCTCATGGGTCTCACCGACCGCCAGTCCGCCGATTGCGTAACCGTCCAGATCAAGTTCGGAAATCTGCTTTGCATGCTCGATACGAATGTCCGGCAAAATCGCGCCTTGATTGATGCCAAAAAGCATCTGGTGCGGATTGATCGTATCCGGCAGGGAGTTGAGTCGCTCCATCTCCTTCTTGCATCGCACCAGCCACCGGTATGTGCGGTCCACGGAAGGCTGCACATACGAGCGATCTGCGAGCGCGGGCGGACATTCATCAAACGCCATCGCGATCGTCGAGGCTAGATTCGACTGGATCTGCATGCTCTCCTCTGGTCCCATGAAAATGCGTCTGCCATCGATGTGAGACTGGAAGGTCACGCCTTCCTCCTTGATCTTGCGAAGGCCTGCCAGGGAGAAGACCTGAAAACCGCCGGAGTCTGTCAAGATCGGGCGATCCCAGTTCATAAACTTGTGGAGGCCGCCCATCTTCTTGATCAGCTCGTCCCCGGTGCGCACATGCAGATGATAGGTGTTGGATAACTCGACCTGTGTTCCGATCTCTTTTAAATCCATCGTAGAGACCGCGCCTTTGATTGCACCGACCGTGCCGACGTTCATAAAGACCGGCGTCTTGATCAGACCGTGCACGGTCTCAAACTCGCCAAGCCTTGCACTGCCATCTGTTTTTAAAATCGTAAACTTACCCATGGATGTCCTTTCTACCGAAAAACAGCCGCGCACCAACCTCGTGCGCGGCTGAAATCATCAAACAAAAGCCAATTATGCTTCTTCCTCTTCTGCCTTCTTCGCTTCCTCAACAACCTTCTGCTGAACGTCGTTCGGTGCCTGCTCGTAACGAGCGAACTCATAGGAGTACTCACCGATACCACCGGTCATGGAACGAAGGTCGGTGGAATAACCACAGGTGCTCTCCACAGGGATCTCAGCAACGATCTCAGTCTTGCCGCCTGCAACCGGGTTCATACCCATGACACGGCCACGTCTCTTGTTCAGATCGCCCATGATATCGCCGGTGAATGCGTTCGGAACAACAACCTTCATCGTAGCGATAGGCTCAAGCAGAACCGGGTTACCCATCATGAAGCCTTCCTTAAATGCCATCGAAGACGCGGTCTTGAATGCCATTTCAGAAGAGTCAACCGGGTGATAAGAACCATCGGTCAGGGTTGCCTTTAAGCCGACAACAGGATAACCGGCAAGCGGTCCCTTCTCCACGGAGTCAGCGATACCCTTTTCAACAGCCGGGAAGTAGTTCTTCGGAACAGCGCCGCCGAAGACTCTCTCTTCGAAGATGTAAGCCTTCTCGTTATCGCCGGACGGCTCAAACTCCATCGCAACATCACCGTACTGGCCGTGGCCACCGGACTGCTTCTTATACTTCTTACGGATCTCGACTTTCTTACGAAGGGTCTCACGGTAAGCCACCTTCGGTCTTAAGATGTCGACTTCGACTTTATAACGGGAAGCCATCTTGGAGACGACAACGTCAAGCTGCTGCTCGCCGATACCGTAGATCAGAGTCTGACGGTTCTCTTTGTCGTTGACTGCCTTTAAGGTACGATCCTCGTCCATCAATCTTGCCAGAGCCTGGGATACCTTATCTGCGTCACCTTTGTTCTTGGTCACGTATCTCTGATAGGTGTAAGGGATGGAAGCTGCCGGAACCTCATAAGCGACCGGAACTGCCTTGGTAGCCAGGGTCTCGCCGGTAGCGGTGTCGGATAACTTACCGATCGCACCGATATCACCTGCGCGAAGCTCCTTGACTTCGATCTGCTCTTTGCCGCGAAGGACATACAGACGAGATAACTTTTCCTCAGTCTCCTTCTGTACGTTGTAGACAACAGAGTCAGACTTTAAGATACCTGTGCAAACCTGGATCAGGGAGAAACGTCCGATGAAAGGATCCACCATGGTCTTAAAGACTCTTGCGGTAACAGGCTTGTTCTCATCGAAATCGCCCTCGAAAGGCTCGTCGGTCTTGGTGTTGACTGCACCGACTCTTACCTTGGAAGGAGCAGGAATCAGATCCTTCACAAGATCTAAGACTTCCAGCGCACCAAGTGCATTCACAGAAGAACCGCAGATGACCGGAACAACACTGCCGTCAGCAACGCCAGTCTTCAGGCCGGTAAGCATATCCTCTTCGCCAAGCTCACCCTCTTCAAAGTACTTCTCCATGAGCTCCTCGCTGGTCTCAGCGATGGTCTCAGTGAGCGCTTCTCTGATCTCTTCGATATAACTCTCAACGTCGCCAGGGATCGCAGCTTCTGTGGAAGCGCCCTTCGCGCCGTACTTATAACCCTTCTGGGTGATGACATTGGCATAACCGGTGATCTTGCCGCCCTCGCGGATCGGAACATTGATCGGAGCGATGCCCGTGCCAAAGAGCTCCTGCAGAGAGCTGACAACGCCTGCATAATCTGCTTCTGCGATATCCATATCGGAGATGTAGATGATGCGAGGAAGGTTGTTCTTCTCGCAGAACTCCCAAGCCTTCTGTGCGCCAACTTCCACGCCTGCCTTGCCGGCAACGACGATTACAGCACCGTCAGCGACAGTCAGAGCCTCTTCCACTTCACCAACGAAATCGAAGTAGCCAGGGGTATCCAGAACATTGATCTTCGTGTTCTTGTACTCGAACGGCACTACGGTTGTGCTGATGGAGAAAAGACGCTTCTGCTCTTCTTTATCGAAATCACTGATTGTGTTGCCATCCTCAACGCGTCCCTGTCTCTGGGTAACGCCGGTTGCAAATGCCATCGCCTCAACCAGTGTAGTTTTTCCGCTGCCACCGTGACCCATCAGCACGATATTGCGAATATTCTCTTTGCTGTAAACCTGCATAATGATGCTTCCTCCTAAATATAATTACGCTCATCGGTCTGGTAAATGAGTCCAGACGACGCTATGAAAACATCATATCAAAAATATAGAAGCTTTTCAAGGACTTTTCTATCAAGTTTGCTTTCATGCGTTAACACTTTAAACTGTAACGCTTTTAAGCGCCAGAGTATTGACAATCTTTATTTTCATGGTAAGATAAGAAACGTGCCCCTTGGGGGCAAATGGATCGGCTGCGCGAATGCATTTGCGCAGTGAAAAAGGGAGAATATATTTTTATGATTATTGTAATGCGGCAGGGCGCTTCGCCCTCTTCTGTTCAGAATATTGTCGATTTTATCGAGGGGAATGGTCTTCGTGCCCATCTCTCACAGGGCGATCAGGTTACCATCATCGGTGTGGTCGGTGACAAGTCCCGGATCATGGATCAGAACATCGAGATCATGGAGGATGTCGAGCGCATCGTCCCTGTGACCGAAAGCTATAAACTAAGCAATGTCAAGTTCCACCCGGAACCGACCATCGTCACGCTTTCTAACGGTGCTGCCGTCGGCGGTGGATATTTCTCTGTGATGTCCGGCCCTTGTGCGGTGGAGAGCGAAGAACAGATCTTTGAGACCGCGAAGGCGATCCGCGCTTCCGGCGCGAAGATCCTGCGTGGCGGCGCGTATAAACCGAGAACCTCTCCGTATTCCTTCCAGGGCATGGAGGAGGCAGGTCTTAAGCTGATGCGAGAGGCAGCTGATGCGAATGATCTCGCGGTGGTCTCGGAAGTGACCAGTGAACGAGCGCTCGAAGCCGCGATCCCTTACGTTGACATTTTACAGATCGGCGCGCGCAACATGCAGAACTTTTATCTGCTCAAGGAGGCCGGCAAAACCCATCTTCCGGTCCTCTTAAAGCGTGGTCTTTCCGCGACAATCGATGAATGGCTCAACGCCGCAGAGTACATCATGGCTGAGGGAAATGAACAGGTCGTCCTCTGCGAGCGAGGCATCCGCACGTTTGAGACCTCCACAAGAAATACGCTGGATATCAGTGCGGTCCCTGTCATCCGCACGAAGAGCCATCTGCCGATCATCATCGACCCGAGCCACTCCACCGGGGTGCGCTCCTACGTTGCCCCGATCGCCCGTGCTGCGGTGGCGGTTGGCTGTGACGGTCTGATGATCGAGACGCATCCGAACCCGGCCAAAGCCCTCTCCGACGGGCCGCAGTCACTCACCTTCCCGCAGTTTGAAGCACTGATGAAAGAACTTGCCCCGTTCCTCTCCCTCATGGGAAAGACGTTATAAAAAGATGATGTTACAGACAACAACGATTGGCTACATTGACCTAGGTTTGATCGGCGGCTCGATTGCCCGCGCGATGCGGGAGATTCGTCCGGATGCCAGACAGATCGTCTTCTGCAGGCATGAGGCAGCACCGAATGGTCTTCTTCTCGCGAAAAAAGAAGGTGTAATCGATGAGATCGTGTTCACACTCGAACCCTTTGCGGCCTGCGACCTCATTTTCCTGTGTGCCCCAGTGCTAGATAACGATATCTACCTTACGAAACTGGCCACAATTATTCCGGAGACCACGATCCTCACGGATGTCGGCAGCGTCAAGGAAGAAATCGTGACAAAAGCCGAGGCGCTTGGGATTTCCCACCACTTCATTGGTGGACATCCGATGACGGGCTCTGAGAAGACCGGCTATGCAAACTCTTCTATGCGCCTTTTGGAAAATGCGTATTACATCTTAACGCCCGGCAAGGATACGCCTGCCTCTCTTGTAGAGGAGATGACCGCGCTGGTGCGCGAGATGAAAGCCCTGCCCGTAACACTTGTCCCGGCGGAGCATGACCGGATCGTCGCATCTATCAGCCATCTGCCGCATTTGATCGCCTCGTCTTTGGTCAACCATGTGCGCGACAAAGAAGATGAACGTGAGCTTTATAAGAACCTTGCCGCGGGCGGCTTTAAGGACATTACACGTATTGCCTCCTCTTCTCCTGAGATGTGGGAGAGCATTTGCCTGTCCAACAAAAAAAGCATTCTCTCCGTGCTAGGCGACTACATCGCATCTTTGCAGGACATTTATCAAGAGATCTCTTTGGAAAATGGTTCCGCGATCTATGAGATGTTTGCAACCTCCAGAGAATACCGCGGTCAGATCCCGCAGCGCAAAGCCAGCACGCTTGAGCGCATGATCGACCTTTACGTCGATATTCCGGATGAAACCGGCGCGATCGCGATTCTGGCATCGATGCTTGCCGCCAACGCGATCAACATCAAAAACATCGGCATCATCCACAACCGCGAGTTTGCGGAAGGGTGCCTGCACGTTGAACTCTACGACGAAGAATCCCGGGAGAAAGCGATTGCAATCCTGGAAAATCATCGGTATACTCTTTATAGACGATGATTTTTGTTAGGAGAATTCCGATATGATACAGCCACATGCGAAAAAACTGGCCGGTGAGATTGCAGTCCCCGGCGATAAATCCATCTCGCACCGCGCGATTATGCTGGGTTCGATTGCGACCGGGACGACCGAGATCCGCAATTTCTTGCTCAGCGCAGACTGTCTTTCCACCATCGACTGCTTTAAGAAGATGGGCGTGGAGATTGTCGGCCGCGGCGAAGTGGGAAAGAACGAACGAATCCTGGTGCGCGGGCGCGGAATGCGAAGCTTAAAAGATCCGCACGAACCACTCTATGTCGGCAATTCCGGCACGACGATGCGCCTAATGACCGGCATGCTTGCGCCACAGCGTTTTACCACGAAAGTCGACGGTGATGCTTCGATCCGCAAGCGTCCGATGAACCGCATCATTGAACCGCTCTCTCTGATGGGCGGCTCGGTTCAGGCGATCGGCCGAGGAGGATGTGCACCGCTCATGGTTCACGGCAACCCTCTGGTCGGCATTCATTATGAATCCCCGATCGCATCCGCTCAGGTGAAGTCTTGCGTACTGCTTGCAGGCCTTTATGCGGACGGTGAGACCGTGGTCACAGAACCCGCACTCTCTCGCAACCACACGGAACTGATGTTACGCTACTTTGGCCAGCCGGTCACCACTTCCGGCACCACGATCACCCTGCGCCCGGAGTATCATCTGACGGGCGGTGAGATCGTCGTTCCCGGGGACATCTCTTCGGCGGCTTACTTCATCGCGGCGGGTCTTCTGGTGCGCGGCAGTGAGGTCATTTTAAAAAATGTCGGCGTCAACCCGACACGTGACGGCTTCCTTCGCATTTGTGAGGAAATGGGTGCGAAGATCAAGCGTGAGAACGAGCGCACCTCTGGTGGAGAACCTGTTGCCGACCTCATCGTCAAGAGCTCTTCTCTGCACGGTGTGACGATCGGCGGGGAGATCATCCCGACCCTCATCGATGAACTGCCGATCCTGGCCGTCATGGCTTGCTTTGCGAGCGGCACGACGGTGATCAAGGACGCGGCGGAATTAAAGGTCAAGGAGTCCAACCGGATCGATGTGATGACCGAGAATCTGCGCAAGATGGGCGCGGACGTGGAAGCCACCGACGACGGTATGATCATTCACGGCGGCAAGCCCTTACGCGGCTGCACGGTCAATCCTCACATGGATCACCGTATCGCGATGTCCTGCGCGGTCGCAGGTCTTTTAACCAACGGCGATCTGGACATCGATAACGCGGACTGCGCCCAGATCTCGTATCCGAAGTTCTACGAGGATTTAAAGAGCCTGATCGTGGATGAATAATTGCATTTTAAAAGGCATTGCCAAAGTGGGGTTTCCCACCGGCAATGCCTTTTTCATGTGATTCCACGTCCATTTAACTGTTATAATACCGCTCAAACTCTGCCGGTGTCGGAATCTTTGCGATCTCCGCACATTCAGCCTTTTTCAGGCGAATGAAGTTATCAATCAATTCCTCCGGGAAGACCCCGCCCACGGTCAGATAATCGTGATCCTTCTCCAGTGCTGCAAGCGCTTCTTCTAAACTTGTCGGCAGGCCCTTTAACTTCTTTTTCTCTTCTTCCGACAAATGATACAGATTCATATCGTACGGTCCCCAGCCATTCGCGTGGGGATCGATTTCATTTGCAACACCGTCAAGACCCGCCATCAGAATCGCTGCGTACGCAAAGTATGGATTGCAGGTGGCGTCAGGATTACGAAGCTCAAAACGCCGCAAATTCGGTGTCTTTGCGTAGGCTGGGATGCGGATCACCGCACTGCGGTTTGAGGTCGCGTAGCCCACGGTCACCGGCGCTTCAAAGCCCGGCACCAAGCGCTTAAAGGAGTTTGTGCTCGGATTGGTGATCGCGCAAAGGGAAGCGATGTGTTTTAGCAGTCCGCCCATGAAGTAATGCGCGGTCTTGCTTAAGTGCGAATAACCTGCATCGTCTGAGAAGACAGGCTCATCGCCTTTCATGAGGAGCATATGCACATGCATGCCGCTGCCTGCCTCGCCATAGACCGGTTTCGGCATGAAGGTTGCACTCATCCCGTACTCCTGCGCGGTGTTTTTGATGATGTACTTGATCATCACCGAAGCATCCGCCATCTTAGACATCTCACCAAGCATCGGCTCAATCTCAAACTGTCCGCTCGCGGCCACCTCAGGGTGGTGATATTTCACAGGAATCCCTGCCTCCTCCATACGAAGCACCATCTGGCTTCTGCAGTCATACGTCGTATCCTGAGGCTTTGCTACGTGGTAATTCTTCTGGTAAGCGACCACATTTCCCGAGCCTTCCTGATTACTGTTTAAGTAGGACTGGTTGTTGCCCACATGAATCTCCTGATGATCGCTCTTTACCTCCCAGCCGGCATCATCGAAAAGATAAAACTCAAACTCCGGCAAGATGATCATCTGATCCGCGATCCCGGTCTGCTTCATGTACTCATTGGCCGCACGCACGATATTGCGCGGATACTGCGCAAGTGGACGGTTGTGCGGGTAATCGATGATCATCGCATCGCCCGTCATGGACAAGGTCTTGATCTCGCAGAATGGATCGATCATTGCGGTCGTCACATCCGGGATAAAGATCATATCGCTCTTCTCCACGACCGCATAGCCGTAGTTGGAAGCGTCAAATCCGACACCGTCAACGAGCGTCGTCTCGGAAAATGAAGACGCAGGGATCGTCACGTGGCGATAATTGCCAGCGATATCTATCATCTTAAAATCTACCATCTTCACATCTTCTTCTTTGATGTAGCGCATCACTTCATCTGCATTTTTGAACATGTCTCTCTCCTTCAATAATCACAATTTGGGAAAGAAAAAGGGCTTCGCAAATATGACGGTCGCACGCCTTGCAATGCCCTATCAAACCCCATCAAATCTTTACTAACTCAAACCTGGTTGCAATGTCGGCAAGTGGAAGAATCTCTTCCGGACAATTCATGCCGGTCATTACAAGCGAACAGTTGCCGCGGCAGACCTCGATGATATTCTTTAAATCCTCGGTCGTGATGATGCCAAGCTCCACCATCCCAAGCGCCTCATCTAACACCAAAAGATCACACTCTCCGATCTCGGCCACCTTCATCGCATAATGAATGCCATTCTTCAGATGTCCCTTCTCTTCTGCCTGCTCTTCCTCGCTCAAATCGTTATAAAACTTCGCAAACTTCTCAAAACAAAACAACCTCACGTTGTCTTCAAACCGTTCGAGACAGCGCAGTGCGTCGGTGTCGCGCCCCTTCAAAAACTGAATGATAATCACCTGCGAATCCTCGCTGATGGCGCGCACGCACTGGCCGATCGCTGCATTGGTCTTACCGCGGCCGGGACCGTAGTAGACCTGAACACAATAGTCAGCCATAACCCTTCCTCTATCTTTCCTACTCAAACACGCAAGTGTTCTGTGTAAAATAGATTATACCATGATCCTCATTTGTTGTACAGTAAACATTTTGTTACAGAATGCAAATAGATTGTGGCTGACCTACTTCTAGTGGCTCGTCTAGTTGAATCCAGGAAGAGTCTGCCACTGCCTGTTCAAATCTTTCTTTTGCATTCTCCTTGATTACACGATGATGCCTGATACTAGAAAAACACAAAGCAAACAGACAGACAGCTACAAGAAGTACAACCTAGAGAATGGTCAGTAATATCTTTGCTATCACTGACCGATCTGAGAAAAACAACAGAACAATACGTATAATGATCAGCGCAATCAAGATAAAGTTGCTGAAAAAGAATACATTTGATCGGTCAAGCACCAGATGAAATAAGCCAACTGCCACAAAGTCAAAGAAACAGTACATCCAATTAGGACTGTCAAGAAAACATGATGATATGGCTTTTGTTTGCTCCCCTCCATCAGAGGTCCCCTTGCAGATTTACCTCAAACTTTCATCTATTGAAAAAGCATTTCTCTATTTTTCATTATATTATTATTTAATTCTTCTTGAATTTCATGATAAACTCGATTATTAAGCAATTCTCTCAAATGCTTCATCTCTTGCTTGTAAGATGTGCGAACTTGCTCTCCATAAATATTCACTTGGTCCAGAACTGATAAGAACTGGTCTATCGCTAATTCTGCATTCTTGTATTCCTTACTTCTTAGTGCCTTGTACACCATCCATCTAAGCAGTTGTTCTTCACTGCAAAACAAAAGTTTTTTATTATGCCATTTTGGGATAACTTCCTTCAAGTTGCTAAAATCACCAATAAATGATATTTCCTGAAAGAAAGGGTCTATCATGTTTGTCAACGCAACTGCAGTTCGATCTATCCATGTATTCACATCCCCTATAGCTGAAATATTTAACGTTTGTATCCGATTCCCGTATGTATATTCTATATACCCACGATACGGTATGTACAGCGGTATCACACACGCAGTAAGATACAATATTTCTGAAGGAACATCTATCGCTATCACACATGCGGTTTCATCATAGATTTTATAGTAATAATTCTTTTTTTGCTTAAATCCCTGTTGTTTTAGGAAAACGGACAAGGATTTCTTTATTTCATGCTTTGTCGTTTTCATTTTATTTAATCATTTTAATAGGGATATTCAGTCCCGATTTAAGATGCATAAGACTGATTCTTGAATTTGTAAGTATAGCATTCCCCGTTTTAAAATCCCATGCATTAATGGGTACTCCTCTTCCATTATATTGGATAACATCGAATCTGATACTTCCTTTGGTCCCATAAGGCACTTCTACACCATTCATATATGAGACCTCCGTTCTTAAAGAATCGTTATTTAATTCGTTTACATTCTTTGCAAACTCAACATGTTTTGCAGTACCAGCTTGCGAGCCGTTGCCATCTATTGCACTATTTGCAGCATCTGCACATCCCTGTAATTCTGCTTCTAAATTAGTTTTTGTACCAATTTCAGTAATTGGTGTATAACCCAAATATGCGCTGATATTATAGTAGAGTGCATAAGCAGATTCTCCCAACGTATAGACTAATGCAAACCCCGCAGCTCCTGCACTTAATGAGTTCATTATGATTGTTTCGATATCTCTGCCTTGCTTGTACAGTTGATAACCAGTTGTTGCGGCACATCCTACACCAATAAGTATTGATCCTACGAGGATTATTGTTTCAATAGTTACGCTTCCTGATTGATCCTGATGTTTCACAGAATTATTCAAGCAATAAGCAAAAAGATTAAAACTTATAAACTCTCGATTAGCTCCTGCATAGGCAAATGAATCTGCATTCACAAACCTGCAGATCTCCGGATCATAGTACCTGCTTCTCAGATAGTAGAACCCTGTCTCATCATCAAAGTAATAGCCCCTGTAACGGATTGGATTGGCCTGCGCGATCGTTCCGGTGATACTTGTCGCCTTGCCCCAGGCATCATAGACATAGCTGCCTACGACTGTTCCAGAGTCATTGATGATACTTGTTACGTCTCCCTGCAGGTTCGTCACATAGAAGTACAGGTTCCAGCTTCCGCTTCCCTGTTTGTACCAGAATCCTTTGGCATTCCCGCTCTCATCGTAGAGAAACTCAAAGGTGGTTCCGTCGTTCTGGTAAGTGGAGAAGAGCTTATCACCAACCCAGTTATACTTCGTGGTAACGGTTCCTACGGTCTTTTGCAGTCTTCTTCCGTCCGTATAGTACTGGTAGCTGATGTTGGTTCCGGTTCCGCTGTTTGTGATTCCTGTTAACTGTCTTCCGTTACTCCAGGTAAAGGTGCTCCCGTCATACCAGCCGGTCGGATTTCCGATCGTATCATAGGTGATGGTTTTCCCGTTTTACGCGGTAAGAAGATCCTTCCACTCACTGTTCCCGTAGGTGTAGGTATCTGTGACACTTCCCTTGGTTTTGCTTAAGATGTTGCCTGCAGCATCATAGCTGTAGGTAGTGGTGATTCCTCCTTTGGTTTCACTTGTCAGCTGGTTTTGGCTGTCATAAACATAAGTAGCACTTTCACTTCCCGATACAGCCGTGATATTCCCGTTGTTATCGTAAGTATAGTTATAGCTGCTTACCGTGTTATTGCTGCCATCTTTGTTGGTAACACTAGCCACCAGGAAACTGGTTTCATTCGTGTTTGCTCCCGGTACATAGGTATAGCTTCTGGTCAGAAGGGTATTGTTATCCTTTATCAGGGTCTGGTTCTGCAGTCTCTTTAAGCCTTCATAGCTGTAGTTGATCTCAAAGTAGCTGTTTTTCAGCTTTGTAAGACTGCCGTCCTGACTGGAGTACGTATACTGATTATACCGTGGTCCGGTTGCGCTGGTGCCTCCGGAATAGGTGGATTTATATCTCCACTCCGTGACTCTTCCCGCGTCATCATAAGAATAATGGCTCTGTGAGATCGCTTCATTGCCTGAAGTGGTAAACTCTCTCTGAGTTACCAGTCTTCCCGCGGTGTCATAGTCGAGCGTCTCAATTCTTCCTGCCTGGTTATCCTTCTTCTCTACGACCTGGCCGCTTCCGCCGTAGATGTAGGTGAGTACCGGTGTGCTGCTTCCATTATACGATACTTTTGTCACTCTTTCCAGCAGATCATAGGTATAGTTCGTTACAAACCCGTTTCCTAAGGTACTGGAGGCAAGGGTACCGTTCTTTGTGTTATAGCTGTTTGTGACAAGGGTTCTGGTACCTACCTTTACCGATGTCGGATTACCAAAGGCATCATAGGAAAGGTTGTAAGTCTGTCCGGAGCTGTCACTCCCAAGAATCCTTACAAGACTTGTGAGTTTTCCTGCTGTATACCCGTAGGTCAGCTTCACCACCCCGTTAATCTTGCTCTCTGTGACTCTACCATTGTTTGCCTGATAAGTTGTCTGATAGACCGTTCCCTTCGGTGTCGTAGTCTTTGTGGGTGCTCCTAAGAGCTTACTGACTGTGGTCTCGTAGGCAAGGGTGATCTGCTTTCCTCTCGCGTCCTTCGTTGTGAGGAGTCTGTTCTTATCCTCATAGGTCGCTGAGGTCACAATCTTGCTTGCGTTTGTAGTATTCGTCAGTGATGTTGCGCTGGTATTTCCCGCAGCATCATAGGTCACATTCATACTCAGGGTATCATTCTGTGCCTTTGTGACCCTGTGATTGGAATCATAGGTATAAGTGAACGTTCCGTTTCCCGGGGAGAAGTACTGTGTTAAGTCTGCACCACTGTAGGTATAGCTCTGGTTTCCGGTTTCGCTCTTTACCGCTGTTAAGTTGCCGTTATCATCATAGGTATAAGACGCCGCATCTTCTTTTAACAGTGCAAACCCGGTAAAGTCCGCATGGTTCGGATTCGCTGTAAAGGCTGCTTCCACACGGATGGTATTTACTGTCTTTGTTGTCTGTTTTGGCACCACAGGAAGCACCAGGTACTGCCATTCGGTACTGTCCGCGAAGAAACTCTTATTCTGCGTTTCTGTGGTATTATCGGTATAGGTGATCACAGCTCGAAGCTCATACGCTCTTCCCGCAGTTAAGACTACAGAGTCTGCCTTTGCCCATCCGGATAACAGATAGGTCTGTGTTCCCGGACTCTTTACCGTAACCGTCTGATACGCCTTTCTCTCCGCGGACTGATCTCCGGTCATCCGGATGACACTGCTAAACGGTGCGCTTCCGTTGCTGCTAAAGACGACGTTACTGTCTGAGAAAGTCCAGCCTCCCTGGCTTGCCAAGGTATTTCCGTTCTTTAAGAGGTTGACACTGCTCTTTCCACCGCTCTCTGCGTAGACACTCTTTTCTAACTGCAGATCATCAAAGGATACACTTCCAGTCATTCCTTTGACTTTCAGTTTCAGGTTCACAGAAGTTTGGGAAGACCCGGTCTGGAATCTGACCGAGATTCTCTCCCACCAGCCAGAGTTTCCCCAGAAGGTTCTCTCTCCTTCTATGTCCCCAGCCATCAGAACCGGACCGGATGCGCCGTTTGCGGCAGAGGATCCGCTGGTGGTACGGACGTATGCACTAAAGACATACCAGGTGTTTGCAGTAAGACCACTGACTGGGATAGTAAGGACAGAATCTGCATCACTGGTACTGCTTCTGGTAATCAGAACAGATTTTTCTCCGGTACGTGGAAGTGTCGCAGAGATGCTTGCACTGCCTCCTCCGCTAAAGCTCCAGCCGGAAGGCAGACTGCTTAGACCTTCCAGGCCTGAGTTTGCAAGAAGGTTCTCTGCAGGATATCCTGTGGCACCGTAGGTTGTCAGCCTGTTGTTCTTTTTACTGGTTTCACTGTTCTCAGAATACGCTGCCGCATCCGCACTGTAGATCACCTTTCCGTCTGCACTGGTCGTGTAGGTGGTGATCGTTCTTCCAAAGTAATCAAAGACACAGTTTGTGATCAGGTCATCACTGTTACCCCAGGTACGGTCTTTGCCGCAGTAACGGTAAGAAGTCAGTCCTTCATCTCCTGTGACAGAGACAGAGACGCCTGCCAGACTTCCACCCGTTTCAGAGTAACCGTTAACTCTTAAATCATCTCCGTATGTCCAGCTGACTTTATAGCCGCTTTCGTTATCCTTCGCGGAGGTCATACGGTTGCTGTCATAGGTATATGAAACCGTAGTAGCGTCCGGATGGGTGACGGTTGATAACTGGTTAGAAGAAGAGTACGCAAACGAAGTAGACCTCGATGCACTGTCCGTAACCGAAGTCAGATATCCGCTGCTGTTATAGGCAAAGGTTGCGATCGTCTCAGCTGAACCGCCATTCATAGTCCGGGTTACGGTTGTGATCTGTTTGGAACTGTTGTACGTGATCGAGAGCTTGTTCCCGCTCTGATCTACGATCTCATAGAGCAGACCGTTACTGTTAAACTTGTACTGATTGTTCTTCTGATCTTTTAAGGTATAAGCACTGCTTAACCCGGTGATGGTAAGTCCCAGACCGTCTTCGTCCTGATACTCCGTACTTCCGGACGGTTTCTTAAAATAGTGCACGGTACCGTCTGCGTCGAGGTATCTTAAGTAGTCTCCTTCAGCCGTGATGGTCTGCTGAAGGGACAGTTTCCAGCCTTTGCCGCACTTCATTGAAGAATAGTTCGAGGCGGTTGGAGTCGCGTCACACAGGTTGTTGGATCCATAAGCAGAGTTATAGATCATGGAGATGCTTACCGGAAAGGCAGTACTTGCTTTCCCGGCTACTTCGTTGACCAAAGTCAGATGTCTCGTCAGATCTGTGACATAGGCAGTTCCTGCACGGTCAATGCCCATGCTCTGCGCTGTGTAATAGCCTTCCAACCCCACTGCAATCCGGTAATCCAGGTAAAAGATCGGCTGCTGAGAGACGTAAGCGTTCTGATAAGCACGGAAGGTTAAGGACACCTTGTCATTTAGATAATCCGCATAGTTAATCAGGCGGAAACGCAGAATCGGGAGATTCGAAGAATCCGCATACCAGGAACGAAGTGCCCTTGTGATATCGAAGTCCTTCCAGGTACTTACTGTAGAAGAGCTTAAGGTTTGATAATCTAGAACAGAGTTAACGATAGCAGGGGTATTATTCCAGGTGCGCGAGAAGATCCAGTTTCTCATGGTCTGGCCGCCGAGGTTTGCGTTTTGAACCGCATACATACCAAGTTTTGCCGTTGTACCGGTTCCATACGCGCTCCAGGAGACATGATACATCCGCAGAAGTGCTGCATCGATCACCGCGTTATCCGGGATGGTCGGAAGGTACCACAAACCCATCACAATCTCATGTTCCAGGTTGTTGTTATTATAACCGGTATAGATTAAACCCTGTTTTCCTTTTGC
>JAFVAL010000007.1 GCA_017480565.1 Lachnospiraceae bacterium
CGTGTAGAGCGTGGTACACTGAAGCTTAACGAGGAAGTTGAAATCGTTGGTATCAAAGAAGAGACCCGTACCGTTGTTGTAACCGGTATCGAGATGTTCCGTAAGCTCCTTGACGAGGCTCAGGCTGGTGACAACATCGGCGTTCTGCTTCGTGGTGTTCAGAGAACAGAGATCGAGCGTGGCCAGGTCCTTTCCAAACCCGGTTCTGTAAAGTGCCACACCAAGTTCAACGCTCAGGTTTACGTTCTGACCAAGGATGAGGGCGGCCGTCATACACCGTTCTTCAACAACTACAGACCTCAGTTCTATTTCCGTACAACTGATGTTACCGGTACGATCAATCTGCCTGCTGGCACCGAGATGTGCATGCCTGGTGATAACGTTGTTATGACCATCGAGCTGATTCACCCGATCGCTATGGAGCAGGGCCTTACCTTCGCTATTCGTGAAGGTGGACGTACCGTTGGTTCCGGCCGTGTTGTTGAGATCATCGAGTGATAATATCAAACTAACACAATGCAAGACCTCGCAGGATTCTGCGAGGTCTTTTTACGTTCATTTTTACTTTCTCTTTTTTGTAACATGATAACAGATCACGCCCGCGACCAGGCCGACGCTTGCTGCGATCGCTAACATCCCTATTCTGTCAACGCTCCTTTTGTATACCACAAAGGAATCTGCTCTTGCACTGCTCTGATTTCCAGCCGCATCCACCGCAATCACCTCCAATTGATGTTCTTCTTTCTTATCTCCTGCAATCACAACTGAAAAGTCCTTTCCATCATCTATCATTCGCTCCAGTTCTTCTCCACGCCACGATGCTTCTTCTTTCCCGTCGAGCTTTACGATGACTTCCGATAACTTGACATTATCCTCTGCAGAAAAATGTGCTTCCAAGGAGCTATCTTCATATCTCTGATTGTCTTTCAGATTCTTAAGCTGAATGGTCGGTGCAGTCTTATCCACCGCGAAAGCCAAGTCTTTCTCTTTGGTATCTAATGTGTTCTCTGCAATGTTTCCGGCCTCATCTTTCGAATGAATCGACAGCCGGTACACACCGTCTTCCTCGAAGTTCTTCTCAAACACCTGATAGGTATACTCAAACCAGTCCTCTTCTCCGCCTTGCACTTGGATGATATAATCCTCTCCTTCCTGCAGGGGGATTGCCTCCTGATCCTTAAAAAGCGTCAGCTGAATGTCTGAGAGCATACTTGCGTTTGTCTCTCGAATCATTACATCCTGCGTATCTGAGGCGAACGTCCCGTTTCTCTTCTCCGTCGCTTCTTCGAAGACATACGAAGAACCAAATCGATTGATCGTAAATGACCAGCTCTTTTCAGAAGTGTTTCCCGCCAGATCCGAAACACTCGCCTTTACCTGATAAATGTCATCGTTCTCCGGGATATCCTCCCACGCGGCAAACAGATAACTGCCGCCACGGTCTGCGCGCTGCAAGCGCCCAACAAGAGGCATACTCCCCTTTTTGGCACCACTGATACTGATCCTAACGTTCTCTTTATCAAGATAGTCATCTTCGTAGGAAAGTGTTAACGCAACATCTTCCTCCAGGAACCCTTGCTCTGAAATCCCGCTGAGTGTTAGTTTCGGTGCAGTCTGATCAATGACAAACGGTTCCAGGAACACACTCTCCGCTGCATTTCCTGCCAGATCCTCACAGGTCACCCCGAACGAATA
Organism: Lachnospiraceae bacterium; assembly: GCA_017480565.1. Taxonomy (GTDB): domain Bacteria; phylum Bacillota; class Clostridia; order Lachnospirales; family Lachnospiraceae; genus RGIG1588. The sequence continues at coordinate 1,696 of JAFVAL010000007.1, forward strand.
CTTTGCATCCTCTTTGAACACAATGCTGGCTATGTGTTTCTTTCCTCGCTTCGTCCATGCAGATACCTCTGGGCTCACGTTCTTTCCTTCCGGCGTCTCTCCTGATATCGTCAAAGAGACAAGTGCCTCGCTAAAGTTTGCTTCCTCTACTTCAACTGTAGCCGTACGTGTATGGGAATAATAGCTACCATGCATCGCCTTTCCCTCGTCAAACGAAACTGTAATCACAGGCCTAGTTGTATCGATCTGAAAGATGCGATCCCCCGAGGTATCTGCAATATTCCCTGCAAAATCCTCCGCATACAAAACCAGCTGAATCGCATTGCTGTGATTGCGCGAAGCATCGATCGTGATCGTTCCATTCCAAGATGTGATCTTCTCCGTCATCTCCCCATCCGTCTCTGCTAGGTAAAGTGTCCCTTCCCACGTCGGCTGATTCGGGATCTCCCCGTCCCGGTCAAACACCTGATAGGCAACTCGTCGCAGCCCCGAGGAAACCCCATCGATTACCGGATCTTGGACACTCACACGCACTTTTACATCAGAACTATAAAAGCCGTTCCGACCCTCCGAGATGACAAATGTCGAGGTCTGAGGTGCTTGATCCTCCACAATCAGGAGATCTGAACAGACATAGGCTACATTCCCAGCCATGTCTACGACCTTCAGATACACGATCGCCTGACTTGTCGCTCTTAAGTCCAAACGATCCAGACTCTCCCAGTCCTCGATCTCCGCAAGCCCTGCTTCTGTGAGTAGTTCCGGCATCTCCCCTGCGCCTCCAGATTCGATGTGATATGTCACGCTCTCGATTTCAGACATCTCATCTTCGCCAATGCTCGTGAGCACAAAACCTTCTCTGGAATACAGAGGTGTCTCTACGTTCTCTCTCAAGCACTCCCAGTTGCGCGCATCACCTTCCGCAGATTCCGCATGCAAAGTACCCCGTGGCGGCGTGGTATCAATCGTAAACCGAAACGGAGCAGTCTGTCCACTTACATCCACCTCCGCCTTCTTCGTGCCTGATGCATCCATATACTCAATGCTCCAGTCATAGCATGCATCTTTCTCAAATGTAATCGTTACCGTGTGAATCTCCAGACCCGGATCATCGCTTTCCACTAAGACAAATGTCCCGATCGAATACGCTTCCTCGATGGTATTCCCCTCACGGTCGGCTGCGTTTACATGGATCCCCTGTTTTGCCTCTTCTTCGCGAAATGCTCCCACAGGTTCTGTGATAACGACCGTTGCAGATCTCTTCTCTCGGAAGATGCCGTTCCCGCCATGGTCTTCCTGGTTGTCGAAGGTAATCACGATCCTAGGTGCAAGCGTCTCCTCCTCGGTTGTCTACTCTTCTGTCGTTTCTTCTTCGGCGGTTTCCTCGGTAGTCTCCTCCTCACAAGTCGTCTCCTCGGAAGTTTCTTCTTCAGAAGTTTCCTCCTCACTCTCACTTTCGCTCTCGGTTTTCTCCGTGCTAGTGACTTCCTCCGCCAAAGAAATCATGCCCCTGATCTGGCTAACTCCCGTCATCGCCATCAGGCAAATGATAAGCAGCCACACTCCCACTTTCTTGCTCATCTTCTCTCCTTTCTTCCAAGCGCAGAGCCGTCGTCTTTCGTCCTTTCTCTGCTTCTTTCACTGTACCTTTTCGCCTTTTCACACCCATCTTTCGCTCCTTCATCCACTTGTGCATCGCCTTCTTCTTTGCCAGCCCAGTCATCTCCTCAAACATCCGCGGGATTTTAAGGATCAAAAAGAGAGAGAGCGTAATTGCCAGAAATACGCTTGACAAAGCGAACGCTGCCACAGAAAGGTGATGCCATTGTTCGATCGTCACTTCTCACCTCCCCTGCGTCTCATACGCATAAACCACGGTCTCCCTCACCGCTGGGAGTCTCGTAAGAAGACTCTGCTTTCTCTCCGCCGTGAGCTCCGTTGTCGTCGTCATCCCATGGTCCAACACCTCTTCGATCTGACTTAGCATGGAAAGCAAATCTTCCTGTGCCACGCCATCGTGCTTGAGTTTGGTTGCATATTGCTGTATGGCACTCTCCGCAAGCGAAATGAGTTCTAACCGCACCAATTCTTCCTCATCCTCATCCTCTGCAAGGCTTGTAAGAAGAAAGTCCAGATCCTCCACGAACAAGCGATATCTCCCTTGATCCTGTGCCTCTGTGATCGACGTCGTAATCTCACGATAAAACCGACCGATATCGCTGTAGACCCTGGCCATGCCTCTTCCCGGATACGCTTCAGGGGCGATGCGCAGCACTTCCTCAAACCACGGCGCTGCATACTGTGCTCTCGCTGCAGAACTATCCTCCCCGTTCCCGCAGTCAAAGTAATACCAGAAAAGCTTTCCCACGCGAAAACAGAGCTCTGTGTAGAATTCACCAGACTCTTTTAACTCTTCCTGGTGGAAAAACAAGAGCCGTTCCAAGGTTTGCGCCTCCTCAAGCCGAAACACATGATCATCTTCCTTCATGGCCTCGATCAACTTCAGGTAAGGCTCTTGCTCCGTAGAATGACCAGGCATCTCGATACACTCTTCATAGAGACGCTTTTTCTGCGCAGGCGACGAACTCTTGTCTGCCTCTTCCATCTTCCTCTCATATTCCATCTGCGCCTGATTCACGCTTTTGCTCTCAAAAAACAACCCACACCCGAAAAACAAGAGGCAACAGGCCAAGCACATCAGAAACCAAACCATCTTTCTTCTCCGTTGCCTCTGGTACGCTCTCTGAAAGTGCTCCAGATGATCGATGTCGTAGCGTACTTCCTCCGCAGACTGGTACCGCTCGTTCGGATCCCGCCGCATGCATCTTTCAACAACTTGCGTAAGCCCCTCGGATAATCCGACAGACCTTTCTCCGTCAGACAGTTCCGAAGAAGTATCTAACCCCCCTGAAAGTTCCACTGGATTTTGTCCCGTCGCAAGATGATACAAGGTCGCACCGAGCGCATAAAGATCCGTCCTGGCGTCCGTCTGTGCGGCTTTTACAAACTGCTCGGGTGCCGCGTAACCGACCGTCCCAAGCGACGTGGTGTCTCCCATCTTTTCCTTCTGGTACCACCTGGCAGTGCCAAAATCGATGAGTTTCACCCTGCCATCCGGCTGCAGAATCAGGTTCGATGGCTTCAAATCACGGTAAATGATCGGCTGCGCTCTGCTGTGTAAATAACTAAAGATGTCGCAAATCTGTCTAGCCCATTCTGTGATTCGATCCTCTGGCTGTGGTCCTTGTATCTCCACAATTCTCTCCAGAGAGACACCCTCCACATAGTCCATTACAAGCAGAACCGCATCCTCTGTGTCGATTACATCCACAATCCTGGGAAGCCCCGGATGACGCAGCTCCCGCAGAATACGGATCTCTGAGATAAACCCTTCCTTTGCAGTCTCCTGACCTGCCAGAAAGTCTCTACGAATCTCCTTGATCGCCCACGTCTGATTCGCCCGTTCATTGATTGCGAGATAAACGACACTCATCCCTCCCTGTCCAACCTTACTTAAAACCCGGTACTTACCATCCAACAAATCTCCACTCTTCACATCTTCCGCTTCCTATCTCCAAACACTTTCCGAAATGATTCCCTAAACGATATACAAAAGAGCATCATGTACATTTTATTATTGCTGTGATTTGCACATTATACTATTTTTAGAAGTATATTGCAAGCAAAAAAGTCGTTTTTCTTGCAAACGACTTTTTAAAATGGTATAGTGATTTTATCTTAGTGAAATTCACTGATCACGGAGGTCCCGGCATGAATCCTTATGATGTGAAAACAAGAATTACCGAACTTCGCAAGAAAAAAGGGGTTTCGGAGTACAAGATGAGTTTAGATCTTGGCCACAGCAAGGGCTATATCCAGAGCATTTCCTCGGGGAAAGCTTCGCCTTCGATCCGGGAATTTTTAAATATCTGCGAGTATCTGGGGGTGACGCCGAAGGATTTCTTTGATTTTGATCTAGAAGAACCGATGTTGATTGAACGGATTCAGGAATTGTCCCGCAAGATGAGTAAAAGTGATCTTGAAGCGCTCATCGTTGTTGCAGAGCGTTTGGCAAATGAATAAGCAAGGACGAAGAAAGGGCCCTGCATCACGCAGAGCCCTCTCTCCATATTCATTGGCATAAAGATAAGAAATTATTACTTCGAAGCCTTAAAATTGAAAGCTGCCTTTCCAGGATAGCAAGCTGCAACACCAAGCTCTTCTTCGATTCTGAGCAGCTGGTTGTACTTCGCAACACGCTCGGAACGGGAAGGAGCACCGGTCTTGATCTGGCAGGTGTTAAGTGCAACTGCAAGGTCAGCGATCGTGGTATCCTCGGTCTCACCAGATCTGTGAGAGGTAACAGCTGTGTAACCAGCCTTGTGAGCCATCTTGATTGCCTCAAGGGTCTCGGAAACGGAACCGATCTGGTTCAGCTTAATCAGAATGGAGTTGCCGCAGCCAAGCTCGATGCCCTTGGAAAGTCTAGCGGTATTGGTAACGAAGAGGTCATCGCCAACCAGCTGAACCTTGTCGCCAAGACGAGCGGTCAGTCTCTGCCAACCTTCCCAGTCTTCCTCGTCCAGACCATCTTCGATGGAGTAGATCGGGTACTTCTCAACCAGGCTAGCCCAGTGCTCAATCAGCTCATCAGAGGTAAACTCTTTGCCGGACTTTTTCTGCTTATAGAAGCCCTTACCCTTTTCGCTCTTCCACTCAGAAGCAGCTGCATCCATTGCAAGAACGAAATCCTTACCAGCTTCATAACCAGCTTCCTTAATTGCCTGAAGAATCAGTTCAATTGCGCCCTCATCGCCTTCCGGCTTGTTAGGAGCGAAACCACCTTCATCGCCAACAGCGGTAACATCGCCGTTCGCCTTCAGGATCTTCTGCAGTGCATGGAATACCTCGGTGCACTGACGAAGGCCTTCTGCGAAGGAAGGAGCGCCAACAGGCATAATCATGAACTCCTGGGTATCAACGGAGCTGTCAGCATGAGCGCCACCGTTTAAGATGTTCATCATCGGAACCGGAAGCTTGGTTGCCTGAGCGCCGCCAAGGAAACGATAAAGCGGAATATCAAGAGAGATTGCAGCAGCTCTTACGCAAGCGATAGAAACAGCCAGGATTGCATTCGCACCAAGATTGGACTTTGCAGCGCCGGTTCCATCAGCTGCGATCATAGCAGCATCGATTGCATAGATGTCAGAAGCATCCATACCAACGATAGCGTCAGCGATCACGGTATTGATGTTCTCAACAGCCTTCAGAACACCCTTGCCACCGAACTTGCTCTTGTCGCCATCACGAAGCTCCAGAGCCTCGAACTCACCTGTAGAAGCGCCAGACGGAGCTGCGCCTCTTCCGACGGTACCGTCAGAAAGAGTAACCTCAGCCTCAACGGTCGGATTGCCTCTGGAGTCGATAATCTGTCTGCCGTAAACCTTCTCGATCTGTAAATAATCGTGCATGATAAAATTCCTCCATGTGTTTATAAAATGAGTCCCGCGACCACGTGTCACGAGCCAAAATTACCGTATTTACGATATCATCTAACACCGTAAATGTCAAGAAAATCACAAATTCCCGGCCACATCATGCCGGCCTTTTTGTAAGCTAAACCTTATTCTTCCGGCTCGAAGCTGTCCTTGCCAACGCCGCAAAGCGGACATGCATAATCATCTGCAAGATCTTCAAATGCTACGCCGCCGTTCTCTTCCGGATCATACACATAACCGCAAACAGTGCATACATACTTCATCGATTTTACCTCCTATTAGATTCCGATTGGTTCGTAGTTACATTTTACCATAGCCTTGCATAAATAGCTATGAGAAGATGAACTTTTTTATTCGGCAAATGCCGCCACCTTCGACGTGCAGCGAAGCATCACCTCAGAAAACAGCGCGGTTTCCGCCTCCGTCAAATCCGTCGCCCAGGATTCCGCCTTCAGAGACCACTGCAGATAATCGCCCGCGTACTTCATATATTCGGGAAGCATCGCCATCGGCTGATCGCCGGAGAAATACTTCTGAAGAAACTCGCAGTACTCATCTACAAATGCTTCGTAATCCACAAGGAATTGTCTGAGATCTTCGCGTACCTCTCCCGGATCTCTTGTCACTCTCTCGGTTGTCGTCTCTGTCGGCGTCTCTTCTGACGATGGCTCTTCCGTCACTGTTTCACTTGTCTCCTCGTAGATCGTCGTCTCCTCAGGCTCTGTTTCCGTCTCCCAAACAACTTCGGAAGCATCTGCATGAATACTCATCACAGACAGGCCTTCATAATAGACATATAACTTAACACCGATATCATTTTTAGCGCTAAAGTTATCTGTACTACGACTGTAGTTAACATTGAACCCATGCTCGAGGCACCGATCAATATATTCACTGAACGCCTCCGGCCCAGTTTCACCCACATAGATGGTAAATCCATTCGTATCTTCCCAATCGATCCTGCCAACCTTCGAATCCGGTTCCGGCACCATCAGTCCCAGCGCGCTCGTCGGCCAGTGGAGTGTTCCGAGCGCCTTCGGTGCATTTAACGTAATCTCCATCTCCTGCTCACGCTCGTCATACCACATGTCAAGATAATAGCCATCCTCGCGAAATGCCTCGTAATAGCTCTTAGACTCCTTGCGTTCCACACCGTAGCCCCAATCCAGACACTCAGACCGGTAAGCGTTAAACTGTTCCTCGGAAATCCTCCTGACTTCCAAGTCAAAACGTTCCTGATTGCTATAGATGATGGATCCATACTCAGAAGGCGGCTGCGGAAGCTGCTCATGCAGCGCAATCGTATTCCACTGATACTTCTTCGCATTCTTCTTACGTCTCGCATTCCACGGCAGCAAAATGGCAAGTGCCAGAATCACGAATCCAATCACACCCAGGGTAATCCAGAGTTTTGTGTGACTCTTCGTCGATCTGCCGCTCTCCGTGATGTCAACGACCTCATCTCCATGGTCCATCCAGAGCAAATGGCTCTCGTCATCCAGCAAAAAAGTCGCGCCACAGTGCTCGCACACCGCACGCTTTTTGCTCGTATCTACCTTTAACGGTGCCGTACAGTTCGGGCATTCCATATCGATGATCTTCATGTCATTATACCCCCTTCCTAATCTCATGCATACGAAGCTGTGCTCCTTCCAGGTAAGGATTGTCAAAAGGAGAAGGCTCCCTCATTGCACCTTGTCTGGTAATCTTTTTTAAATTTGACAAATTACTGATCTGAAGATACTTCCTAAGTGAAAGGATCGTCTCCTCCTCTTGCTCACTCTTTGGAATGAGTCCTCTCATCTCAAGATCAGTGACAAGGCCACCAAGCGCCTGCTTTGCCACTCTCTCTTCCTCTGTAATACTTTCTGCAGCATAATAATCCAGTACCTCCGCATCATAGTTTGCCTGCAGATTCAGCCAAAATGACTTTGGAACGTCCAGCGCATATTCCAGAGAAAGCGCAAACTTCGAAGAGATATCTTTCTTCCCGGATATCACATTACATACATAAGCTGGGGAAACTCCTGTCAAAATTGCTAATTCTGCCTGAGAGATACCTCTCTCTTCTAAGATATCTGCAATTGTCTCTCCCGGATGGATCAACAAATCACGGGAGATACCAGTTCTCCTTGTCTCCATGGTAATCACTCACTCCTTCTATTTCAATGATCTTGCACTTCTCATCTTGCTCCTCTATCACCAGTTCAATGATCAGTCTGGCATTTGCCGAGACGTGCAAAGAATATCTTCCCGTATATCCTGTCAGCCGTTCTGGCTTTCCCAAGCCAAGTTTTAAAAAATCTTCAAAACATTCAGCTGCTCTCAAACGGTCTATATGTTTTTTGATATTACGAACCCAGTCCGCAGGAAGTTTTCTTTGCATCAATTTATAATCAACAAAATACTTTTCGACCCTCTCGCTCGCATATGTAATTAGCAAAGTCTCCCTCCTCCTGCGCATCAATTAACCTTTTGGTTAATTATACAGGCCCGAACTTGTTGCGTCAAGCATTTCTTTTGTAAACCACGTAAAACAATTATTCCTATGCAATCTGCATATAGTTATTTCCATAAAAATGTTGTATAATTCTTTTGATTATTCCCTGATTTCTTCGGGTTATGTGAAAGGAGAACACTATGAATTGTCCTAAATGCGGCGCTATTTTAGCAGATGACGCCAGATTCTGCACCACCTGCGGCGAGCAACTTGTTACTGATGTCGTTAATAATCTTGCGACAGAGATTACGGAAGTAAATGAGCCTGCGAAACCTACAGTCTCGAAGCCTGATCTGAACGCTGCCCTTTCAAAGGCAAATGATTTTGCGAAGAACGATAAGCCTCTGGTTTCTTTAAATCCCAGGATCTTGCAGCTCATCGGCCTTGTGGTCGGCACTGTTTTCATCATCATCGGTTTTACACGCATCGGTGCAGCCGGAACCAGCATCTCGTCAACGTCTTTCGGCGGTGACTTCTACACCTACACCTATCGTGGGATCGTTGCAATCAGTGAGCAGCTGGAAGCTCTTGGCGCTACCCTTGGCTGGATTCTCGTTGCAATCGGCGCGGCCATTGATATTCGCGCTCTGCGTGGATAAACGTCATGAAGTGTAAGTATTGTGGAAGGGAAAACCCCGATGGTTCGATCTTCTGCCAATATTGTGGCAAAAAACAGACAACTGAGGATGCGAAAGAGCCTCTGATTCAGCTATCTCAACCTTCTCCTTCAGCGGATACTCCAAAGAATGAATCGTTAATCGTAAAAGCGACAAGCTGGATCAAGACGCATAAGCCTATCGTCTTTGGTGCTCTGGCAGTCCTGGTCATTGCAGTCATCGTGATTGTCGTCAGCGCTTCCGGCAAGTGTGACTATCCTGGCTGCAAGAACAAGGCAGTCAAGGGATTTGACTACTGTTATTCTCACAAATGTGCGGTCGCAGATTGTCCGAACTCTCACACCTATAGCAGCAACTACTGCTACAGCCATTCCTTGGTATACGATAAGGATTCCTCTTCGAGCACTGATTATCTGACCGGTTTGCTTCTCACGATCTCGGATGTGAAGATCTCTTCTTCCTCCAGCAGAAGCTACACCTATGCAGACGGAACCATCACAAACAACAGTACCCAGACGGTCAAGTTCGTCCAGATCAAGGGCTCTTTTAAAGACTCTAAGGGCAATACGATCGATACCGATTCCACCTACGCGGTCGGTGCAGAAGGGCTCGCTCCCGGTGAATCCTGCAAGTGGCATATGTCTGTGAGCTATGATTCCGCGATCACCAAGTGTGATGTCAGTGTCTATAGTTTTAAGTAATTGAAAAAGCCTGTGAACCTCATGCACCAAGCATAATTCACAGGCTTTCGCTTTACACCAATGTCTTTTCTCCGGCTTCGTAAAGTGCCTCGTTGCACTCTCTTAGACTCCACCCCTTATCCAGGGCAAACATCACGATCGCATCCCTGCGATCTCTTGCATAGAGATCCGCAAATCTCCCTTTCTTAAGCAGATCCCTCGTCTCAGGGAGTGTACACTCCATCCCGATACAGATACATAGCAGGCGATCTCTTGACGGGCTCCTGCGGCCTCCAAGGATCTGGAAGAGATAGATATCACTCATCTGCGCTCTTCTCGCAAGCTCTGCCTTTGAGATCTTCTTTTCATCGATCATCTTCCCAAGAAGGTCTGCCATCTCATAATCTACAAAGGATTCCTGATGATCCTGTAAGAACTTGCCAAGTTCCATCTTCTTCGTCAGTTCCTCTTCCATATCCAGTGTTTCTTTTCCCAACAGGTTATCCGTAAAACCGTTCTCCATCGCCTTATCCTCACAAAATCATTGTGCTCTGCGTCCCATTTTATCAAAACAAAACGATGGGAACCATTAACAGCCTGCTTAGGATTCAGGAAGTATTTTTGATTAATACGAATCCGCGATCCTGGCACTCGTCAGATTCTCGATATCAGTCTCATTTCCCTCAAATATCGTCTCTAACAGATAGAATATCTCCGGGCGTGGCAGATGTTCAAAGAGAATGGCGGTTTCATTTTCCACGAAAGACGCGCCCCAGAAATAATCCGCCTGCGCCTTGCACTTCGTACTGTCATAATGAACACCGATCCTGCAGTGTGACACGGAAGAATGATCCAGCACAGCGAGTCCGCCGTCTTCCACCTTCACCCCTACTTCATATCCATCCAAACTGCAGTTATAAAAGAAGAACGGTCCATTTGCAATGACACCCGTCTGATCCTTCGTGCCGCGAAGTGAGATCTCAGAAAGAATGCACCGCCCATCGAACTTAGGCTCATAGTACACAGAACCCTCGATGATCGTGCTCTTTCCTTCCTCATTTGTCCCACTTAGAAAGACTTGTCCCCATCTCAGATCCAAGTCTCCCTCGTATACAATCGGTGCAAGGGTGATGTTTAAGATGGTTCCTTCCTCAAGTTCTGCCGCCGCCTGGTCAACAAGTGTCTGCACTTCCTCCATCGTTGTAAGTGGTGTCGTCTCATAAGAATAGACCACTTCCGGCTGAACTTGCAGATAGATCTGTTCATGTAAAACAATCGTATCACCGCTTAATAAGGTCAAGATCCATGCACACTCCGCCTCGCAGTCCTGCGCAGCATAGACAAGGTCTGCCTCCAACATCGCATCTGGGAATGCTTCTTTGTATGAAGCCTGATTGATATCGATCTCGACGTTGCCTTTGAGCGACCGGATATGAATCTCATTTTCCTTCACGAGGGAGGCAAATGCTTCCCTTGCGTTCTCATTGGACTCCTCGTCATAGACATAGAGCTGCAGCGGTATCGCGGCCTGGTCATCTCGATTGAGCATTCGGCTATACTCTGCCTGCGGGCTCTTCCAGTGAAAGGTATCCTGCGCACTGTTGCGCAGCACCAGGTGGTAGGTCTGTCCACCCGCTTGGTAAATGACTTCAGCGCTGCCATGATCGTCATAGGTCTTTGCTTTCGGGTAAAATATGATCGCTACGATCACCGCAAGCAAGACAACGCCTGCAATCGCCCACGTCCATTTCTTACGCTTGCTTTGTTTAGGCAGTGTCGGGGTCTCCTTCTCCACCAAAGATCTGGCACAAATAGGGCAAAAATGTGCGCCTTCCGGCAATTCATTTCCACAGAACTTACACTTCATAGTCCTTGCATTGCCTCCTTTAGCTCCAGCACGCTCTGATACCGTTTGCCGGGGTGCACCATCGTGCATTTGGAAATGATTCGCCCGAAGCGTCCTTTGGCCAGCTTCGTGGACGGATGTTCCCCCGTGAGCATCTGGTTCATGGTCACTCCAAGCGCATAGATATCCGCTTTGTCATTGGTCTGCGAGATGCCAAACTGCTCCGGTGCGGCATAACCGACCGTGCCCAGAATCGTCGTGTCACGATTCTTCTCACCTTCTTGCAGTCTGGAGGCGTCCATATCGATGAGCACCGCATGTGCGCCGCGAAGCAGGATATTCTCAGGCTTCACGTCACGGTGCACAATCCCAAGCGAGTGCAGAACACCTAGCGCTTCGCACAAATCCAGCGCAATCTGCTTGACCTCTTTTGTGGTAAATGTCGTCTCAGCGAGCATTTCCCCAACGGAATCGCCTTCTATAAACTCCTCGATGACAAAGGCACGCTCTCCCTCCTGGATGGCCTCATAGACCTGGGGAAGGTTCGGATGGCACACAGGAAGCAATGCCTGGTAAGGAGCCGCATTTCCTACAAAAGAGCGCATCAAAAACTGCGCACCACTCTCCTTATGGATCATGTGCGCGATCCATTTGTCATCCTTGTTTTTGTACGTTTCAGCCACGAGATAATAGGCTGCCAGCTGCTCCTCGAAAAATGATATCATACCCCTACCTTTTCTGATAATTAGAAACTGCCGATCACACTTTCATCGATCTTCTGACAAAGCGTTGTCACGAGCGCCGCAGCCGTGTCAAAATCCTGATACGAAGTGATGCAATTCATCGAATGAATGTAGCGGACCGGGATTCCCATGACGATCACCGGCACCCCTTTGCCGGAGAGAGAAATCGCCGCGCCGTTGTTGCCGCCCCCGGCACGCACCGCCGTCTGAAGCGGCAGTCCGACCTCTTCTGCGATCGCCATCGTGTAGCGCTGGAATCTCGGATTGCAGATGATGGATTTATCCATGTGCCGGATCATCGGTCCCTTCTTCATCGCAGTCTGAATCATGTATTCCTCTGTGAAGGTATCGTCTGCGGGACAGCCCTCAAAACAGATCGCAATGTCTGGATTGACTTTGTTGACCGCGACCTTCACGCCACGGTCTCCGACCTCTTCCTGCGAGGAAATGACACCGACAATATCACAAGGAAGGTCTTGTCCGTCAAGCCGTTCCAGTGTGGTAAGCAAGGAAGCCACACCGATGCGGTCATCGAATGCCTTGCCGAAGAAGAGCCCATTTGCCTCATCAAAATGACACTTTGACGCAGAAACCACTGGCTCTCCGATGCGGATGTGAAAGACTTCCTCCGCCTCTTGCTTGCTTGTTGCGCCGATGTCAATCACCAGCGATGAAGCGTCCAGGGCAGGCTTTTCTCCTGCTGTGGCAAAATGCGGCGGCTTCATCGCCACGACGCCGGGGATGTACTCCCCGAGCGCATTGCGCACCAGCACCGCTGCCGAAGGCAGACATCCGTAAGCCCAACCGCCGATCTCTAAAAACCGCAGCGTCCCGTTCGGCTTGATCGCCTGCACCATCAGACCCACTTCGTCTGCGTGCGCATCCAGCATGATGACCGGCTTGTTCCCGGCATGTTCCTTTCGGTACAAGTACAAGTTGCGCATCGAATCTTCCTCGATTCTGCCGAGGAACCCAGCTGCGCTTCGCACCACCTTGCCAACCTCATCCTCAAACCCGGACGGTCCCGGGGCATTGGACAACGCTTCGATCAGACGAACCTTACTCTCATCCCACTTCATTTTTGATTCCTTCCCATTCATTTTTATGATAATAAACTCTTGATCAAAATCTCCAGGCCGATTCCAATTAAAATAATACCGCCCAGAATCTGTGCCCGGTTCTTTAACTTCTCCCCAAAGCTCCTGCCAAAGAGCAATCCGCACATGCAGATCACAAATGTCACCGCTGCAATGATCAGGGAACAGGCAAAGGCCAGCCCCGGTCCATAGCTTGCAATCGTAAAGCCAACCGAGAGCGCATCAATCGAAGTCGCTACGCCTTGCATCAGAAGCGTTCCAAGGCCCAATTTCGCCACTTTCGAGGTCTCAGTGACATCTTCTTGCTTGCGGCTTTTGATGCCGGAAATGAGCATTTCTCCGCCGATCCAGCAAAGCAGCAAAAGTGCGATCCAGGGGATGTATTTTTGAAATCGGTCAAATAATGTCGCAATGGTGTGGACACAGAACCACCCGAGCATCGGCATCAGAAACTGAAAGCCCGCGTAAGTTCCCGCGATTCCACACATCTTGCCACGGCGCATGCCGGGTTCATTTAAGCCATTGACGATCGAGACCGAAAACGCATCCATCGCCAGGCCTACGCCCAGCAGCGCACTGTTTATGATAAACAAAAAATCCATGAATAATTGTTACACAAGCACCGGAACGATCAGTCTGGTGCCTTCACTCCCACCTGTTAGTATTGTTTGCTTCGCAATTTTCTGCTTCGACGTCTCTGCCCAAGGTTCCGCGACATTTCCGTGAATATGATATTCCGGGAAGTTCGAGGAAGAAATGTCTAAGCGAAGCCTGCTGCCTTCGGCAAGCTCGTAGCAGATATCCCAAAGATCGATCGTCACCATCGTCTCAAGGCCCGGCGCGTAAGGTCTCTCCTCCGTGTCGTCGCTCAGAATCGTTGTGATCGAGCTGCGGATGTGGTAGGCTTCACCCTCCTTGGTCTCCTCGATCAGCTTCGCGGTAAATGCGGTGTCAAAGGCGTCGCTCTTGATGCGAAGCTTTACCTGCATCTTGCCGCAGATCGTCATAGGGCTCATCAGCGGCTCTGTCGCAAAACTGATGACATCCGCGCGTTCGCCTGCCAGCCCCACAGGAAGGCTTCCGATCTGTTCCTTTGTCTTAAAGAGGGAGTCCCCGCCTACGCTTAACACGGGATCTCCCGGATTGTAACGGTAAGAGACCGCTCCCATCACATCCGAAGCCACGGTTGACATCCCGTAGGAGAACTCATCTCCCCAGGTCACGTCCGGATAATAGACTCGCTCGATGGTCTCCGGTTCCTCAGAAAGCCAACGATCTGCACCGATGACATAGTAAGACACGCCAGGCTCAACGGGAGCATCCGTGCGCCTTAAGGTCTGGTCAAACCAGGCAAGCACACGAGGAATATCCGACACATCCGCATGATCAGTTGTTCGCCCAGGCATGCAGGTGCGCAGCGAGTGATTCCACCCGCCGACCAAAAATCTGCTATGCTGCTTCGCTTCCTTGGAAAGCCTCTCCCAGGTCAGTCTGCTGCTGCCGTGATGATGATCGTACCATCCACTCATAATACAGACTGGAATCGTCGTCTTCCCCGGAATCTCCCGAAGCTGTTTCCACCAGCCGGTCTGCCAGAGTTCATCGCTTTCGTGCGGACTCGTCACATACTGGCGGTAGGTCTCATTTTTCTCGCCCCAGAGCGCCACATCCACCTCGGTCTGCGGCCGGTACAGGCAGCTCTTAATGTAGAGCGCATTCGTCGCAGTGATCGGTTTGGAGCCATTTTCCATGGACCAAGCCGTGATGATATCGTGACGGAACGCGCCCTTTTGATAGACCGAAGCGAACCGGTCTGTCCCGTACTCTTCCAAAAACATCGAGGCAACCTTGCCTTCCGCCTTATCTGCCATCGACCAGCCGATCATCGCGGTGTAGGAATGCCCGTAGTAGCCGATCTTGCCACACCAGGGCTGCGACAGGAGCCACTCCACGGTATCGAGCGAATCATTTCTCTCCTGAAGATTCGGGACGAAATCTCCCTCCGACTCTTCTCTTCCTCGGCAGTACTGCCAGACAAATCCAAAGCCTCTTTTGGCAAATTCTCTGGCATAGATGCGATACTTATATTCCAGATGCGGATAGCAGCTGCGCGTCACGATTACCGGGTGCACCTCCCCCGCTTCGGGCAAGGAAATGTAGGTGTGCAGCCGTACGCCATCGCGCATCGTAACCATCGCATCAAAGGTCTCTTTCGCCTCGCAAATGACTTCGTACCCGCTACGCAAAAACCCTTCGTTCAGAACGTGCATCTTCTCTTCTAAAACCGGATCCATCGTCTCATTCATCCTTCTATTCCATCCTTAGCCCAGCGGGATCTCAACGACCTTCGCCATACGGCTTAAGCATTCTTCAATCTGTCCGGAAATCTCACTGACCAGACGGTCGGTGATCTCCTCATTTTTCTCTTCCTGCAGCGTCTCAAACAGACTCTGCTCCACTTCCTCTGTCATGTTATCAAGCCTCGAGCGAAAGTACCGCTTCGGGAAGAGCTTGCGCACTGCCATCGGAAGATTTGCCTTTAACAGTGCCTCCTCCATCCGGTCTTTTCCGAGCAGGAGGATGAGCAGGGAAACCACCGCGCCGGCAATCATGCCGGGGAGTCCATTTGCCACGAGGGCAATGCCGCTGCCACCGCAGAGTAAGGCCACAATCAGGGAAATGATCGTGTCAATCATCCAGGTAATCTCCCCGACCGCGAAGACATTTTTCGCATCCACACGGATATCGATCTCGGAAAGTGACAGGTACGAATTCAAGCTCAGCGCCCGGTAAGGCACCCCGTGCTTGACGCAGATCGGCACCGTATGTTCTTCTAGCTCATAGGAGACCGGTTTTAACCAGGCCGCCACGGGCTTGACAAGCAAATCTCTCGCCTCCTCGGTGTGAAGGTAAGCCGTGATCTCCTTTTGCAGGATCTCGTCGATCTCGGAAAGACGAGCAATCCGCCCTTCCCTCCATTCATCAATCACTGGGAGCACCGCATTGGTCAAGATCGGCTTGGTCAGCGATTCCACGGCGCGCTCATATAACTCAGAGATGTTCGACGCAACGATCTGCTCGACGATCGAAGAGTCCTTTAAATTCTCCAGATCCTGCATAAACTCGCGCGTCTCTTCATCGATGCGTCCGCAATAAGCCAGCCCCCTTGCCACTGAAAATTCCGGCGCAATCTCAGTGATGATCACAGCATCCGGATACACCTCGCGGCACCAGTCGCGCACCGCGTCAAGCCGCGAGACACCGCCGGTCATAAAGATCAGCTCCGGCATCTCTCCGGTGATATTTTTCTTGGTTTCGTTCAAGCTCTGGACAAACACTTCGTGGAAGGAACGCCCGTTTAACAGATGGTTCTTTCGGTTCAGAATCTTCTCCGAGACTTCTGCGTTCATCACAAGCTTTAACCGAACCGTCTTATCATAGCTGATGGTCACAGTCTGCGAGCACTCATTTTCCTTCCAGTACGCTTCATCCGCATAATATTTTTCTTTGAGTCTTCTCGCCGCAAACTCGCAATAGCTGCGCCATGGCTCACTCTTTGCAAAGATACTTCTGATCTCGCGCTCCTGCTTGGAGGCCGCCACGGACTCTTCCAGCAAGATCTCATCCATCAGGCCACCGCCAAGACGCACCTCACCCGCGGTGCGAAGCTCCACTTCCTTGCCCTTGGCAATATAGGCAAAATCGGTCGTCGAAGACCCGATATCCACGACAAGCACCGGATGCGATAAGATATCATATCCGACCTGCAGATGCTTCGACTGGCAGGCGCTTACAAGCGCTGCACGAGACTCCGAGATGATCTTTACCGGCGGATAGCCAATCTTTTCGAAAATGAACCGGTACTGCTCTCTGGCGTCCTTCTCCCAGCCTGCCGGACAGCCAACGTAAAAGCAACAGTCCTCATTTTGCACAAGGTCGCCGCTCAGATACAGTTCTCCGAGCACGCCCGCTGCAAAACACTTGATATCTCTATGGCTCTCGGAATCGGTCAAAAATCGGCTTTTAAATCGCAATTTACGCTCCACCGCATCCGGGTGATAGCAGGCATTTTCCCCGATCAAAAGCTCCTGATTTTTCAGCCTTGCGTATGCAGTGATGATGCTCTTGGCATCCCGGATTTTTAACATCTCCGGCTGCGTCCCGGTCCCCTTATTCAGAACCGCAACCGCACTCTCGGCATCGCCCAAATCAAATCCAAAAAATCGTTCCATCGTCTTTATTCCTCAAAACTGCCGCTGGCAAGACCCTTGATCAACACGGTCTGCTCTCTGAGCATCGCAGGCCGGATCGTGCGCCTCTTCTGTCCAGGCATCAAAGAAAAATACCGCTTGGTCTGCGGAGTGCAGTCACACAGTTCCACGCCTTTTTTATGCAGATAAAACTTGATCTCAGAGATCATGCCTTGTGCCGCAGGATCGTCTCCCTCCGAGTAAGCCGCCTCCAAAAGATCCGAAAAAAGCTGAAGTTCTTCCTCCGGCACCGGGCTTTTGGCCTCGATTGGCAAATGTAACTCCGAGCTTTGGGTGCGTTCTTTTAAGTAAGTATCGTCCAGGTATTGGTCAACCACGGTCATTAACGAATGCAGGTTATGATAGATCTTCTCATGATCCGGCTTCACCGCAAGCATCCGGTCAGCTGAGGGCTCTTTTCTTCTGCCAAGGCCAAACCGCGCCCCACCCAAGAACGTTCCGGCGATACCTCCGACCAACAAGACAACATCTAACGCATATAACACCTGCGGTCCCAGCACCAGAAGGACACTCCCGATGGCTGTCAGCGCGATTCCGCAAAGGGTTGGAACCGCCGCAGAATTCCCCTTCTTTTCGGAAATGCGTTCGTAAGAGATCACTTCTCCGGTACTGTCTAAGAGCGGCAGTGCTGCGCGCACGGTCTGCAGCGCGTAGGAAGCAGTCTCCCCTGTCTGTTCGCTCGGTGCCTCCTCCTGATATCTCACGAGCAGCCGCCCGATCTCCTCTTCACAGGCCTCCACCGAACGGTCCATCGTATCCGAGGTGGTAAGCCTCGCCAAGAACCGCTCTTTATCCTGTTCCAACAGTTCACGTATCTTCATCGGTTTCGCTCCTTCCTGATGGAAACCATTTGATCCGGCAGGCATTTTTATATTATGATCTTGCCCGCAGTTCCCAGAACGCCACTGCCGAAGCCGCGGCAACATTTAACGAATCGACCCCGTAATACATCTGAATCATCACGGTATCGTCACAAGCAGCGATGGTCTCGCCTTGCAGGCCTTCCCCCTCGCTTCCAAGCACAATCGCAAGCTTCTCCGTGCGGTTTAGCTCCTCATCGCCGAGCAAATGTGCTCGCTCCGAAAGCGCCATCGCGACGCTTCGCCATCCCTGCGCTCTCAGTTCTTCCAGTACTTCTGCCACGCTTTTATTTTCCGGCAAATACGCCCACGGAAACATAAAAACCGTGCCCATACTCACACGCGCAGAACGCCGGTAAAACGGATCGCTGCAATCCGCCGATAAAAGCACGCCGTCAATTCCAAGCGCAGCAGCTGAGCGCATGATCGCCCCGACATTCGTCGGATTCGTGACGCGCTCTAAAATCGCGATTCGCTTCGCATCTTTGACAAATGCTTCGGTCGTTGGTGCCTGCTTTCTCTGCATCATGCACAGAAGCCCTCGCACCATCTTATAGCCGACAAGCTCTCTAAGCACCGGCTCTGGCGCGGTATAAACCGGGATCTCCCCGACACGCGTAAGAACCTCCGCTGCTTCTCCGTCCATCTGCGCCTCATCGACCACAACCGAGAGCGGCGCAAATCCGGCATCGAGCGCGCGCAAAATCACCTTCGGACTCTCCGCGATAAACACGCCGGGCTCGGGCTCATTTGCATGCATCAGCTGGGTCTCCGCCCGCTCGCGGTAAAGCGCAAGCTCTGGCAGATCCAAATCGGTAATCGGTATCGTATTCAACGTATGCGCCATCCTTTACTTTAGATCGAGTTCCACCGGGCAGTGATCCGAACCGAGCACTTCGGTGTGAATCTTTGCATCCACCAGGCGGTCTTTCAGCGCCTCCGAGACCACAAAATAGTCGATGCGCCAGCCTGCGTTCTTGCTTCTCGCCTGAAATCGGTAAGACCACCAGGAATAGATCTGCTCCCTGTCCGGATAAAAGTACCGGAAGGTATCGATAAAGCCAGCCCCTAGAAGCTCGGTAAACTTTCCGCGCTCCTCGTCGGTAAATCCGGCATTCTTGCGGTTTGTCTTCGGATTTTTCAGGTCAATCTCCTTGTGCGCGACATTTAAATCACCGCAGAAAATGACCGGCTTCTTCTCAGAAAGCCCCGACACATAGGCACGGAAGGCATCCTCCCAGCTCATGCGGTAATCCAGACGCTTTAACTCATCCTGCGAATTCGGTGTGTAGCAGGTGATCACATAAAAGTCAGGGAACTCTGCAGTGATAACACGTCCCTCGTGATCATGCTCCTCGATGCCAAGGCCATAACTCACCGCGATCGGCTCCTCCTTAGTAAACATCGCCACCCCGGAATAGCCCTTCTTCTCCGCATAATTCCAGTAACTGTGATACCCCTCCGGTGCGAAATCAATCTGCCCTTCCTGAAGCTTCGTCTCCTGCAGGCAGAACACATCCGCATTCTCCGCCGCAAAATACTCCGCAAATCCCTTCTGCATGCACGCACGCAGACCATTGACATTCCAACTGATCAGTTTCATGCTTAAAACCCCTATGATGCAAAGAAGCCCGCCGCCTCCAATGGCTGCGGGCTCTAGTCTCTTACTTATTTCTTATCGTAAACCTGAATCAACGCCTGTGTTCCCAGACGGTCACCGCCGTCCGCGGAAAGCTCCTCAAACATCGAAAGCACTTCATTTAAGATCGGCAGGCTCTTGCCACGGTCCGAAAGCTCTTCCACCGCAAGCTTCATGTCCTTGATGTAATGTGCCACGAAGAAGCCCGGCTTGTAATCGTCGACCAGCATCTTGTAGCCGTTGTTGCTCATCTGCCAGCTGCCCGCCGCACCGGTACTGATCGTATCCATCATGGTTCTGGGATCGAGTCCCACCGCCTTCGCATAGGTCAGCGCTTCGCAGCAGCTAGCCAACGTACCGGAAAGAGCGATCTGATTGGCCATCTTACAGTGCTGTCCTGCACCGGACGGTCCCTCGTAGACGATGTTGGTTCCCATCGCCTGGAAAATGGGTAAGCAAGCCTCAAAATCTTCCTTATCACCGCCAACCATGATGGCAAGCGTGCCCTTCTGTGCGCCCACATCACCGCCGGAAACCGGAGCATCCAGGCCATGAACGCCTCGTGCCTTCGCAGCTTCATAGATTCTCTGATCCAGCTTCGGACTCGTCGTTGTCATATCGATGATATAGCTGCCCACCGGTACATTTTCAATGATGCCGTTCTCGCCAAAATACACTTCCTCGACATCTTTCGGGAATCCAACGATTGTAATCACCGCGTCCTGTCCCTGGGCACATTCCTTCACGGTATCGCACCACTTTGCGCCTTCCGAGATGACATCCTCCACCTTACTCTTTGTCCTTGTATAAATGGAGACGTCAAAGCCCTTCTTCATCAGATTGCGTACCATAGACTTGCCCATGACTCCCACGCCAACAAAACCAACCTTCTTCATCTTCACCCTCCTGAAAATAAAAATGATATGATAATCCCATACAAAGATTATCATATCACATTTTACGCGCTAAGTGCTACTGTAAATCTCTAAAAACCGGAGAAAACATGCCGTTAGGCTCTGTTCGTTTTAATCTCTGACTTTAACGCCCGGCCCATCAGCGTGGCAACCGCATCTTTTGCAGAAATACCGTGGTTTACGATCTGGTCAACCTCCTCAACGATCGGCATCTCCACACCGTATTTACGGGACAATTCCATGGCTGCCGGCAGTGCATTCATGCCTTCCACGACCATCCCAACTTCCTTCACAGCCTCCGCAGGACTTTTGCCGGAACCGATCAGATAGCCCGCGCGGTTGTTGCGGCTGTGTTCGCTAAATGCCGTCACCATCAGATCTCCAAAGCCTGCCAGCCCGCTGAAAGTCTGCTCAAGGCACCCCATTTTCAAGCCCAGCGTCGTGATCTCCGACATGCCTCTTGTAATCAACGCTGCACGGGCATTGTCCCCGTAGCCTAAGCCCCTGGAAATGCCTGCCGCGAGAGCGACCACATTTTTCAAAGCGCCGCAAAGCTCCACGCCCTTGACATCCGAATTGGTGTAGACGCGCATGGTATCATTGGAAAATGCAACCTGCACGGTCTTTGCAGCTTCTGCATCCTTGCTCGCCGCCACGATCGTCGTTAACATATCCTGCGCCACCTCTTCTGCGTGCGTCGGGCCGGAAAGCGCCACCACCGGGAACACGCTGGCATCATTTGCAGACAACACATCTTCGATGATCTCCGACATCGTCTTTAAAGTTTCGGGTTCGATTCCTTTTGCGACATCGACCAGGATCTGCCCCTGCTCCAGATAATCAGCCGCCTGGAAGACCGTTCCTCTCACAAAGACCGATGGCACGGCAAAGACAACGATCTCCTGTCCATGGATTGCCTCTCCAATATCTTCTGTCAAATGAATCTGCTCCGGAATCACCATGCCCGGCAGATTCCTATGCGCATGGGTGCTTTGCATCTGACGAATCTCTTCCGGGAGCGCAGACCACATCGTCACCTCATGCCCTGCATTTGCAAGCATTCTCGCTAAAGCAGTCCCCCAGGTTCCCGCACCTAAAATCGCGATTTTCATAACTACTTTCCACCTTCAAATTCTTTATAATCCTACCACATCTTTCATCTGGTAGAGCCCGGCAGGCTTTCCTGCCAGATATTTCGCCGCCTGCACCGCGCCTTTGGCAAATACCGCCCGCGAATACGCCGTGTGCGAAAGCGTCACCACCTCATCCGTTCCTGCGAAAATGACGTCGTGCTCGCCGGTGATCGTGCCCCCACGCACCGCGGAAAAGCCGATCTCTGTGTGCTCGCGCTTCTGCCGCACCTGAGAGCGGTCATAGACATTGTGCAGCTCGTCAGACGCGCCAGCCTTAGCCGCTTCACCGAGTGCAATCGCGGTTCCGGAAGGTGCGTCAAGCTTTTGATTGTGATGCTTCTCCACGATTTCAATATCAAATCCGGCATCATAGAGCACTGCCGCGGCCTGCTTTACAAGTTCCATCAGGAGGTTCACGCCAAGCGACATGTTCGCGGAACGAAGGATCGCAACCTTCTGCGACGCTTCCTTCACCTTGGCCAGCTGTTCTTCCGAAAGGCCTGTGGTGCAAAGTACGACAGGAATCTGCTTCTCCACTGCAAAGGCAAGCAGCCCATCGACCGCAGCCGCCGACGCAAAATCGATAATCACATCAGCAGCAATCTCACAGTCTGCGGCAGCCTTATACACAGGGTACTCATTTACCACGCCCTGAAAAGGATCGATGCCCGCCACAATCTTCATCTCCGGTTCAGCGGCGATCATCCCAGTAATCACGCGCCCCATCCGGCCGTTGCAGCCATGTAAAATCACGCGCGTCATAAGATCCCAAGCCTCCGCATCTCTGCCTCAAGCACAGCTGCGTGCTCCGGCTCCATCACCGTCAGCGGAAGGCGAAGCGCATCCTCACCGTATCCCATCAAGTAGGTCGCTTTCTTGACCGGAATCGGGTTGACTTCACAGAACAATGCATGAATCAGATCCATGTACTTCATCTGCAGCGCAAGCGCACCCTGCATATCACCCGCCAGATACTTTGCAACCATCTCGTGCGTCTCACGCGGTGCGACATTGGAAAGCACCGAGATCACGCCCTTGCCGCCCAGCGACAAAATCGGGATCACCTGGTCATCATTTCCGGAATAAAGATCGATCTCTCCGTTCGTCAGATGCATGATCTCTGCGATCTGGGAAATGTCTCCGCTCGCCTCTTTGACACCGACAATGTTGTCCACATCCTTGACCAGACGTGCGATCGTCTTCGGTGCAATATTGACACCGGTTCTGCCTTGAATGTTGTATAAAATAACCGGAATATCGATTGCTGCTGCGGTCTTTGCAAAATGCTGATACAGACCGTTCTGGGTCGCTTTGTTGTAGTAAGGAGACACAAGTAGAACACCGTCTGCTCCAGCTTTCTCAGCCTCTGTTGATAAATAAATGGCAGTTTCTGTCGAGTTGGAGCCCGTGCCCGCAATGACCGGAATCCGATGATTCGTAAACTCCACTGCGGCTTTGATGACATCAATGTGCTCTTCATGAGAAAGTGTGGAAGCCTCTCCTGTGGTTCCCACAATCACGATCGCGTCTGTCTGATTCTCCACCTGAAAGTCAATCAAGCGATGCAAAGACTCATAATCCACGTCTCCATTTGCCCGCATCGGGGTGACGATCGCAACACCTGCACCTGTAAAAATAGCCATAATCTGATACATCCTTTCTGTTTTAGGCATAAACAAAAGCCGATCATAAGACCGGCTCCCTAAAGAAATCTATGCACCATGACGCGAAAGCGCCGCAGCCTGTATCCTTCTTTAGGTAGCTCTCCATCGTATTGATGACAGTCATCCGGATCTTCTCCGTATGCCCAGGATTCCGAGGGCAGCACCCGGTTTCCTTCGGCAAGTCACCCTTTCACGCCCCGTCCTCTGCCGCTGCGGCATCTGGAGTGCTACTGATGAGACCTGCGCCTCTACCAATTGAACAGAATTATAACGACAGGGCGGGGGCTTGTCAAGCCCCCACGGGAAGATTCCTCATTCTTGTGAATAAACATGTGAACAGAATAAGTTGCGCATCTTTCTTACTTGGTTTTTTCTCCTGGATGCTTACTTGAATGTCCATTTATACCTTCGAAGCATCTTTCTGGCTTGTGTTCTTTACTCAAGATGCTCGAAGCCCTTTAGGTATACCCTTGTTGCTGCATCTTTTTAGCAATTTGTTGCCTCTTAAGATGCTTACCGCCCCGCGTCCTGCCTTGCAGCCACGCACCAAGTGATGCTACCCTTTTGTTTGCAGAAATCCATGCTTTGAATCGCTTGAAAAAGGAAAGGAAGCTTGATACAATGTCCGTAGGAGGACGCGTCCCCTCATATGCAAAAGATGATATGAGGAGTGAACATTGAAAGGAAAAGATATCACTGAAAAAACATTAGAAGCTTTCAACGACGTGTTCACCGACATTGTAAATGGTCTTTTATTTGAAGGGAAAGAAGTGCTCAAAGAACAGTCTCTGACAGAGGCGCA
>JAFVAL010000065.1 GCA_017480565.1 Lachnospiraceae bacterium
CGGATGCTACGTCGCGGCTGTCGCCGCTTGCCCTGGCACTTCGCCACCCGCAGTTGTGAGCGAGCTCCCCTGCGGTGGCGAAGTGCCAGGGCACGTGGCTCGTAGCTAACGCGCAAAAAAAAGCTCGTCCCAGAAGTCTCTGAGACGAGCGTATCATACACCCGCGGTACCACTCAAATTGCCGTAAAAACGACCACTCACCGGGATCCAACAATCCCTCTGCCTTCACGCAGCAATCACGGGAAGCGTCTACTGGGTGTCAACCTTTCGGGCCTCCGGCTCAGAAGGGATGGGCTAACGAAACATCCTCTGCCGGTTCACACCAACCACCGGCTCTCTGAAAGAAAATGGTTCAGCCGTCTTCGTCACAGCCTTTATGTCGGTAATCTTAACATTCTGAATTTGATTCGTCAACTCTTTTTTTCTGGAAGCTTGTCTGGGTAGGCGTGCGGATTTCCCTCTGATTGGGTCGGCTCGAACCCAATTTCTCGTCTGGCTCGGTCCGTGCAAACTTTTCCTTGAAAACAAGATCAAAGGTTGGCATTAATCCTGTCTCATTTTTTACGCTTCCAACTTTTGGGACAAAACTTCAAAAGAAGTTTGCATTTTCTCATCCTCGAGAAGAAAAAGCAAGCAAAAATGCCAACCTTTAAGGAGCATTTCTCTTAAAAGTTTGCATTGCCTTGCTTTCACCCTCCCACAGACGGCATCAAAACCATCAATCATCTAAGAAATAGTGCGCAATGGTCCTTCGAATCTTCGGATATGTCAGCGGCCTGCGTGAAGTCTCCCACGTAATCACAAGATTCTCCCCCAGATAAAAGCCCGCACTCGCATAAGCATCCAGTTTATCCAACGCGTTCTGCGCATAAATCCGATCGTCCATCATGCCCAAGTGTTCCCACAAAACCTCTCTTCTCCTTGCAAGGTCCAAAATCAAGAAGTCTGGATGATACCACGTCCCCGCGACCCGCATCGGAAACTCGTAATGAAAAGGAATCTCCGCATGCTCCAAGCGCTCCGTCATGCACTCATGAATGTCAGCCAATTCTTCTTGTCTCTTTTTTTTTAAATTGCTTGTCTTTTGATCTTTTTGCTTCTCCTCCACGCTTCCTTATGCCGTCTTCTTCGACCCTTGCCAACTTTCTCGCTTCAAAATCCCCATAAGTTTGCAGAAAAAGCTTCCTTTATTGGGAAAGGAGACGTTTCTTTCCAACCTTTTCTTCCCACGACAAAAAAAGTTGGCTTCGAGTAAAAAAACCACATCTCAAAAGCCAACTTTAATAGGATTTCTTATAAAAAGGTTGCACCCCGAACCTTACTTCCCCGTAATCTCCTCGGGCCGTATATTTGTTACTTGCCCATAAATACACAGTGCATCCAGATACCCACCTTCGCGGTACCCAAACACATGCCATTCAAGCTCTGGAAAATGCATCAGATCACCTTCATGCAATTCCACCGTGTGCTCCAGAGAATCCTTCCCGGATCCCCACTTCACATACGCATCCTTGCAGGACAACACCACCACAGACTCTTCCGCGTGGTTGTGCGGTTCCATCGGCCCGCTCTCAGCGCTGTAATGACAGAAGCTCACTGTCATCTTCTCACTCGCCACCGCAGAATTCCTTCCCACTGCATTCTGAACCACACGGCCAGGAAGTTCGTTTCTCTTAATCTCATCACGTCTCACAAAATCCATTTCAAATTCCTCACTTTCTCTTTAATTCACAGCCTTCAGCGCCGCACGGTTCCCCGCACGCAAGCCGCAGGCGATTCCCCAGGTCACAAGTGTGACGATCAGATACACCAGCCAGATCTTATCAACTCCAAACATCGTAAATCCGTACCAGTCATTGCTTGTAAAGCCTTCGCCCACGCCGTTAATAAGAATGTTTCCGACATAAAAGATGCCGTAAAGCACCATCGGAATCACTGCACACAACGTATCTCGCATCCGCACCTCATGCTCATGATCAAGGAAGATAAACTCCCCCGCCGCAAGCAGCGGCACAATCAGGTGCATGTACAAGCTGGACCCGACAAACATCAAACGATATCCCATGGTCGGTCCTAAAAATGCCATCACGACGATGAAGGTCAGTCCCACAGAGGTCACACCAGCGTACTTTAGCAGATAGACAAAACGCCCCACTTTCCCGCGAAGCAAAGCGGCAACATACACCAAGGAAGCAATCCCAGCGAGCAAATTTGAGAGCACTGTAAAATACTTTAAGCTCACAAATCCTCTCGAAGTCAGCGCTCCATCTTCGCCGCGAAACATCCTTCCCCACGCGAAAGCAACCATCACGAAAACCGCGATGTTGATGATAATTTTGATTGTTCTTTTCATACCCTATTTCTTTCTGTTTCCGATTCTTGTGGGCGATCTCCAACCTCTTCCTTGTGTTTTCGGCAAGATCAAAGGTTTTCACCCCCAAAAATTCCATTCCATCTTGTGCCTTCATCTTATCATATGCGAAAGGTGCCGTCAAATCATGGAAATGTCCTGGCTGACGGACGTTCTGTCCTATAAAAATCTGCATTTTAAACTTTTCTTTCGTTGACTTCCCGACCAGATTCTACTATAATATTGAGAATGTTAAGGAAGCAGGCCACATGCCTGCTTTCCTTTGCGGAATGCATTTTCTTACACAAGGAGTTTGAGATGGCTGAAAAGAAAAACATTTTAACCTATGAGGGCTTACGTCAGCTTGAGGAGGAGATTCAGGATTTAAAGGTCAACCGCCGTAAAGAGATCGCACAGAAGATCAAGGAAGCGCGTGAGCAGGGCGACTTGTCCGAGAACGCTGAGTACGATGCAGCCAAAGATGAGCAGCGCGATATCGAAGCTCGTATTGAAGAGATTGATAAGATTTTGAGGAATGCTGAAGTTGTCGTCGATGAGGATGTCGATGTCAGCAAGATCAGCATCGGCTGCACGGTTCATATTTTAGATCTCGAAGAGGACGAGGATCTGACCTACAAGATCGTTGGTTCCACCGAGGCTAACGTTCTGCACGGCAAGATTTCCAACGAATCCCCTGTGGGCGCCGCTTTGATCGGCAAGTCCGTTGGCGATATCGTCAGTGTCGAGACCCAGATGGGCGTGATCGAGTATAAGGTTTTGGAGATCAACAGAGATTAAGATCATATTTGCCGGGCGGAACCCGGCACTGTAGGAAGTGGAGGAGAGATTGTGGCAGGAGCTAACCAAGGCCAGCAGCAGGATTTAAACCAGCTGTTAAAGGTCAGAAGAGAGAAACTCAGTAATCTGCAGGCGGAAGGCAAGGATCCGTTTCTGATTACCAAGTACGATGTAACGCATCACAGCCAGGAGATCCGTGATCATTACGACGAGCTTGAGGGCAAGGAAGTTGCCATCGCAGGCCGTATGATGCAAAAGCGCGTCATGGGCAAGGCATCGTTTTGCAATGTGCAGGATTTACAGGGTGGCATGCAGGTTTATGTAGCGAGGGATGATTTAGGTGAAGAACCGTATAAAGATTTTAAGAAATATGATATTGGCGATATCATCGGCGTACGTGGCTTTGTATTCACTACGAAGACTGGTGAGATCTCTGTCCACGCAAAAGAACTGACCCTTCTGTCCAAGAGCCTTCAGGTTCTGCCTGAGAAGTTCCATGGTCTGGCTGACCGCGATCTGCGTTACCGTCAGCGTTACGTGGATCTGATCATGAACGAAGAAGTGAAGGATACGATGATCAAGAGATCCCGCATCCTGACCACGATCCGTTCCTACCTTGACAGCCAGGGCTTTATCGAGGTCGAGACCCCGATGCTTGTCCATAACGCAGGCGGTGCTGCTGCCCGCCCGTTTGAGACGCATTTTAACGCGCTGGATGAAGATCTGAAGCTTCGCATTTCCCTGGAGCTTTACTTAAAGAGACTGATCGTCGGCGGCCTGGAGCGCGTCTACGAGATCGGCCGCGTTTTTAGAAATGAAGGCCTCGATACCAGACACAATCCGGAGTTTACGCTCATGGAGCTTTATCAGGCTTACACCGATTACAACGGGATGATGGATCTGACCGAGAATCTTTACCGCCACGTGGCAAAGGAAGTTCTTGGCACCACCACAATCACCTTTGGCGGGGTCGAGATGGATCTTGGCAAGCCTTTTACCCGCATTACGATGGTGGACGCGGTCAAGCAGTATGCAGGCGTTGATTTCGACGAGATTCACACGCTGGAGGACGCCCGCGCAGTTGCGAAGGAGCATCATGTCGCGTTTGAGGAGCGCCACAAGAAGGGTGATATCTTGAACCTTTTCTTCGAAGAATTCTGCGAAGAGCACATGATTCAGCCGACCTTCGTGATGGATCATCCGATCGAGATCTCTCCGCTCACCAAGAAAAAGCCCGGCAAGCCGGACTATGTGGAGCGCTTTGAGTTCTTCATGAACGGCTGGGAGATGGCCAACGCCTACTCTGAGTTAAATGACCCGATCGACCAGAGAGAACGTTTTGCAGCGCAGGACGCCTTGGCGGCTGCCGGCGACGACGAAGCAGAACACACCGACGAGGATTTCTTAAATGCCTTAGAGATCGGTATGCCTCCGACCGGCGGCATCGGTTTCGGCATCGACCGCATGTGCATGTTGCTTACCGACACACCTGCGATCCGCGATATTATCCTCTTCCCCACGCTCAAGAGTATTGATAAGTAATGCAAAAGTGGTTGTCATCCCGGCAACCACTTTTTTAATCCTCTTCTTCTTCTAAAATCCACTCTGCAATCCGTCTTCTCGACGTCCCGTGGTTCATCGCCTGCGCACCGATCTGCCGGTGCGCTTCTTTTTCTGTCAGGCCACGCTTCTCCATCAAGAGGAACTTCGCCCGGTTGATGATGCGTTCATCCTCGTACTTCTCCTGGGCTTTCTGCACCTTCTGCCTAAGCTCGTGAAGCTTCCTCTCCCAGGCGATCGCAAGCCGCAGCACGCCTCGCATCTGATTTACGGTAAATGGTTTCGCAATCACCAAAATACCTGCATCCACCACCTGCTCCCGCACTTCTTCGTACGCCTCCTGCGGCACCGCCATGACGATCGCCGCCTGGCACATTTCCGCAAGATCCAGTGCAAATGTTGGCTCCGCCGCGTCCCCTACCGGTGCGTTGATCACGATCAGATCATAGAACCGTTCCAGAATGCTTCGCCTCGCAGCGGCCGCATTTCTCTGCACATTCACGCTCATGTAGTTGCCGGGCGGCAGCGCCTTTCGGACAACTGCGTCAAACGCCTCGGAACCTGAGACGATCAGCAAGGAGTGCAGTAAAACTTCCTTCTCTGCCATCGTCTCTCCCCTTACTGATTCGAAGTGTCTCCGGTGTATTCTCTGATCAATTCTTCCGGCAAGATCTTTTTGACAAATGCACTCTCTGCCGCCAGTTTGCGCGCCTCGCAAAGCGAAGCAGGAAGTGGTAAGGCATCCGAAGCCATCTCTTGAGGCAGCTCTGCCTTCTGTGAAATGCCTTCAAGTCCTGCATGAATCAGTAGCGCATAGACCAGATACGGATTGCTCGAGGCATCCGGCGAGCGAAGCTCAACCCGCGTCTGGCCGTGATACGTTTCGATGTAAATGAGCTCGGATCTTCCCTTCTCAGACCAATTGACCAAAGCGGGGGCATTTCCCTTGCCAAGCCTTGCATAGGAGGCCTCCGTCGGATTTAAGAACGCCGTGATCTCTCTGACGTGTCGCAGAATTCCTGCTGCCGCATACCTCGCCACGTCCTCTCCTGCGACGTCCGTCACATACAGATTGATGTGGTAACCGTTGCCGGGTTCATTTTCCAAAGGTGCCGGTGAAAAGTCTGCCACAAGCCCGTACCGGTCTGCCACGGTCTGCGCGACCATGCGAAATGTGGTCATCTGATCCGCGGCTTTTAACGGCTTCGCGTAGTGGAAATCAATCTCGTTCTGGCCAGGCCCGCGCTCATGGTGGGAACGCTCCGGCGTCAGCCCCATCCGCTCAATGGTCAAACTGATCTCACGTCTCACATTTTCACAGCGGTCAAGTGGCGCGATATCCAGATACCCGGCGGTGTCGTAAGGGACCTTCGTCGGATTACCCGCCTCGTCCTTCACAAACAGATAAAACTCCATCTCCGAGCCGAAGCGAAACTCGATCCCCGCCTCTTTTGCCTGCGCGACCGCGTCTTTTAAAATGTGTCTCGTATCCGCAGGATACGCCTCACCCTCCGGTGTCACGACATCGCAGAACATCCGAAGCACCTTTCCGCTCTCCGAGCGCCATGGAAGGATCGCCAGGGTCGACGGATCCGGTTTCAGATACAAGGAAGCATAGGGACACTCCGTAAACCCGGCAATGTTCCTGGCATTGATCGATTCCCCCTCTTCGAAGGCCTTCTTCACTTCCCCGGCACGCACGGCAATGTTTTTCTGCACCCCGTAAGCGTCCCGAAACGCAAGGCGAATGAACTTTGCATCCTCTTCCTCGATATATTTGATCACTTCTTCCATCGTGTATCCCATGGCGTCTCCTTTCGGCCCTTGCCTCTCGTTATTCCTTATCAAATGTACCACGTTCCGCGGCCTGAATCAACGAAGCTTTCACAAACTCCCGGAAAATGGGATGCGGGCGGTTGGGCCTTGACTTAAACTCCGGGTGAAACTGCACGCCCAGATAAAACGGATGACCTTTTAGCTCCACGGTCTCCACCAGCCGTCCATCCGGGGAAATGCCGGAAATCACAAGGCCCGCCTGCGTGAGCATCTCGCGGTAGTCATTGTTAAACTCGTACCGGTGGCGATGTCTCTCTCGAATCTCACCCGTCTGATAACACTGCTCCATAAGCGTCCCCGGCATAATCACGCAGGGATAACTGCCAAGCCTAAGCGTACCGCCCTTGTCGATCTCCTCCGACTGTCCCGGCATAAAATCGATGACCTTATGCTCCGTGGCATCATGAAACTCGCCCGAGCAGGCATCCGCAATGCCCGCGACATTTCTTGCAAATGCAATCACTGCGATCTGCATGCCGAGGCAAATGCCAAAGTAAGGAATCTTCTTTGTTCTCGCATACTCTGCGGTCACGATCATCCCTTCAATCCCGCGGTCGCCAAAGCCGCCCGGCACCAGAATTCCGTCCGCATTCTGAAGCTTCTCGGCCACATTTTCCACGCAGATTTCTTCCGAATCCAGCCACTCGATCTTCACGTGCGCATTCTGCGCAAATCCGGCGTGCGCGAGCGCTTCCGCAACCGAAAGATACGCATCGTGCAGCTGGACATATTTGCCGACAAGCGCAATCGTGACTTCCCGGCTGCGGCCTTTGATGTTTGCGACGAGCTCTTCCCACTCGCGAAGATCCGGCTCCGGCGCGTCGATCCCAAGCTCTCTGCAGACAACGCCTGAAAAATGCGAGGCCTCTAACATTAACGGTGCTTCGTAGAGACTCTCTAACGTCCGGTTTTCGATGACGCAGTCTTCCTTGACGTTACAAAACATCGAGATCTTCTTGAAAATACTCTCCTCCAAGGGTTCGTTGCAGCGAAGCACGATCAGATCTGGCGCAAGCCCCATGCCCTGCAGCTCTTTGACCGAGTGTTGGGTCGGCTTCGATTTGTGTTCGTGGGAGCCGTGCAGGTAAGGCACGAGCGTCACGTGGATCAAGAGGCTATTGCCCTTCCCAATCTCCAGCATCACCTGTCTGACCGCCTCCAGAAATGGCTGCGACTCGATATCACCGATCGTACCGCCGATCTCCGTGATCACAACGTCCGCACCGCTTTCCTTGCCCGCGCGGTAAATGAAGTCCTTGATCTCATTTGTGATGTGAGGAATGACCTGCACCGTCGACCCCAGATACTCGCCCCTGCGCTCTTTATTTAACACCTGCCAGTAAACCTTGCCGGAGGTCAGATTGGAATGCTTCGTCAGATCTTCATCAATAAATCGCTCGTAATGCCCCAGATCCAGGTCGGTCTCCGCCCCGTCCTCCGTGACATACACTTCTCCGTGCTGGTACGGGCTCATCGTGCCCGGATCCACATTGATGTAAGGGTCCAGTTTCTGCGCGGTCACCTTAAGCCCTCTCGCCTTTAAAAGCCGCCCCAGGGAGGCCGCTGTAATGCCCTTTCCCAGGCCGGAGACCACACCTCCGGTCACAAAAATGTACTTCGTCATGATTTGATTTACTCCCAAAATTCACTTATAAGTTGCTATAGCCCATGAGCGCTTCATCCACCGCACGCGCCACGCCGCGTCCTTCCGCGATCGCCCAGACGACCAGGGACTGTCCTCTATGCATATCTCCCGCGGTAAACACGTTCGGCACGGAAGTCGCATACTTGCCGGGCTCTGTCTTAACATTGGTTCGCACGTCCCTCGCGACCCCAAAGCTTTCCGCAACATAGGACTCACTCCCCAAAAAACCGGCTGCGATGAGCACCAACTGCGCAGGCACTTCTCTTTCACTGCCTTCCACCGGCACCATCTGCATGCGTCCGGTCTTCTCATCCTTCTTTCCTTCCAGAGAAATGAGCACAGCCCCGTGAAGCTTTCCCTCTTCGTCTTTTAAGAACTCTTTCACGGTCGTCTGATAGATCCTCGGATCAGCGCCAAAGAGATAGATCGCCTCTTCCTGCCCGTAATCGGTCTTCTTAACTCGCGGCCACTCTGGCCATGGGTTTGAGCCAAGCCTCATCTCCGGCGGTTCCGGCATCATCTCAAGCTGGGTCACAGACTTTGCCCCAAGACGGATACATGTGCCGACGCAGTCATTGCCGGTATCTCCGCCACCGATCACGATCACGTCTTTGCCCTCTGCAAGCTCCTTAGGCGGCTGTGTAAAGTCCGAATCCAACAGCCGTTTCGTCACCGTTCCCAGGAAATCGACCGCAAAAAAGATTCCTTCCGCCTCTCTTCCGGGCACCGAAATGTCACGCGGATGCGAGGCACCGCAGGCTAAGATCACACTGTCATAAGCCTCTAACAGTGCGTCCGCAGAGATGTCTTTCCCGACGTCCACATTGACTTCAAAATGAACACCCGCGTCTTCCATCATCTGCACCCGCCGATCGATCACGCGCTTATCAAGTTTCATGTTCGGAATTCCGTAACGCAGCAGGCCTCCGACACGGTCTTTTCTCTCAAACACGGTCACCTCATGTCCCCTTCGGTTTAAAAGCTGTGCCGCGGCAAGGCCTGCAGGGCCGCTGCCAACCACCGCCACCTTCTTTCCGGTGCGGATCTGCGGTGTTTCTTCTCTTACGAGCCCATTTGCAAATGCATACGTGGTCACGGCTTTCTCATTTTCCTTCGTGGTCACCGCCGCATCATGCAGACCACAGGTGCAGGCTGCCTCGCAAAGCGCCGGGCAGACCCGGCTGGTAAACTCCGGAAAACTGTGCGTAATCTGCAGTCTCCGATACGCCTCTTCCATGCGGCCTAAGTAGACCAGATCATTGATCTCCGGCACCAGATTGTGAAGCGGACATCCTGAAACCATCCCTGCGATGACCGTGCCTGCCTGGCAAAACGGAATGCCGCAGTCCATGCATCTGGCCGCCTGCTCGCGTCTCGCTGCCGCCTGGAGATTGCCGTGAAACTCCTGAAAATCCAGGATGCGAGCCGCTTCTGGGCGGATCGGTGCGTCAGTTCGTTGATATTCTAAAAATCCGGTTGTCTTTCCCATCACGCACCTCCGTTACCCTTCTCCGACAAACGCGCGGAACGCTTCCATCCGTGCACTTTCGGGATCCGCGCCTTGCTCCTCGCTCTTTGCGATCAGCCGCAGCATTTCCTGGTAATCTCTTGGAATAATCTTTTTAAAATGTGGCAGATACGCATCAAACTGTTCCAGAATCTTCTTTCCCTTCTCGGAACCGGTGTAGGCAACGTGCGCGGAAATCAGCCGTTTTAGCTCCTCCAGATCACTCTTATGCGTCACCGTCTCCATGCGCACCAGCTGCTTATTTAGATTCCTGTAAAGTTTATTTTCCTCATCGAGGACGTATGCGACACCGCCGCTCATGCCCGCCGCAAAGTTCTTTCCGGTCGGTCCAAGGATCACCACGCAGCCCCCGGTCATGTACTCGCAGCCATGCTCTCCGACGCCTTCCACGACCGCAAATGCACCGGAATTGCGGATCGCAAACCGCTCGCCCGCCATGCCGGCCACATAAGCCTGACCGGACGTCGCACCGTAGAGAGCGACATTTCCGATGATCATGTTTTCACCCGCAGGATAAGCTGCCTCCTCGGGGACACGCACGATCAGCTTGCCGCCCGAAAGCCCCTTGCCGAAGTAATCGTTGCTGTCACCGGTAAGCGTTATGGTAATGCCCTTCGGGATAAATGCGCCGAAGCTTTGTCCGCCCGCGCCTCTGCAGTCCACGGAAATCGTATCGATGGGCAGCCCCTCCGGATGCACCCTCGTCACCTCTGCGCCAAGCAACGTGCCAAAGGCGCGATCGGTGTTTTTCACGTCCAACGTGATCTTGACAGGCTTGCCCTTCCTGATCGCACTTTTCACCGCGGCAGACGAAAGCAAGACTCTCTCATCTTTGGTCTTTTCCAGCTCAAAATCATACTGTGCTTCCGGGCTAAAGACAGATTCTTCACGGGAAATGTCAGTAAGATCCGCAAGAATCTCGTGAAAATCAAGCTTTTGCTCCGCTTCTCCAACGTCCTCTTTTCTCTTCAAAAGATCCGTTCTTCCCACGAGTTCTGCGACCGAATGCACTCCGAGATCCGCCATGATCTGCCTCAACTGTCGCGCCACAAAAAGCATGAAATTCTCGACGTACTCCGGCTTCCCGGCAAAGCGTTTGCGTAGCTCCGGATTCTGCGTCGCAACGCCCATCGGGCACGTGTCCGACTGGCACACGCGCATCATCACGCACCCCATCGCCACCAGCGGTGCGGTCGCAAAGCCAAATTCCTCCGCGCCAAGCATCGCCGCAATCGCCACGTCGCGACCGCTCATAAGCTTGCCATCGGTCTCAATCACCACGCGGTTTCTAAGCCCATTTGACAACAAGGTCTGGTGCGTCTCCGCCACGCCAAGCTCCCACGGAAGCCCTGCGTTGTGAATTGAGGAAAGCGGTGCCGCGCCGGTTCCACCGTCATAGCCGGAGATCAAGATCACCTGCGCACCGGCTTTTGCCACACCTGCTGCGACCGTTCCGACCCCCGCCTCGGAGACCAGTTTCACCGAGATCCTTGCGTCTTTATTTGCATTTTTTAAATCATAAATCAGCTGTGCCAGATCCTCGATCGAATAGATGTCGTGGTGCGGCGGCGGAGAAATCAGGCTCACGCCCGGCGTCGAATGCCTAGTCTTCGCGATCCACGGATAGACCTTCTTTCCGGGCAAATGTCCTCCTTCGCCCGGCTTTGCGCCTTGGGCCATCTTGATCTGAATCTCTTTTGCACTCACCAGATACCGACTCGTCACACCAAAACGCCCGCTCGCCACCTGCTTGATCGCAGAATTGCGGTCATTAGCGGTGCCCGCGGAGCGCATCCTCTCTTCACTTTCTCCGCCTTCACCGCTGTTCGATTTCCCGTGCAGATGATTCATGGCAAGGGCCAGCGTCTGATGCGCTTCTTCGGAGATAGATCCGTACGACATCGCGCCGGTCTTAAACCGGGTCACGATCGAGGCTTCACTCTCCACCTCGGACAGATCGATCCCCTGCGCCGGATATCGGAAGGTCAGGAGGCTTCGCAGGTATCCGGTATCCTCTTCATCCACCATCTTCGTGTACGTTTCAAATAGATCAAATCTGCCCTCGCGCACCGATTTCTGCAGCATATGAATGGTCTCCGGACGATATCTGTGATGCTCGCCCTGGCTTCTCTCCTTGTGTCTGCCCTGCGGGGTCAACTCCAGATCCACGGCAAGCCCCAGCGGGTCAAAGGCCAGACTGTGCTGTTTTGCGGCTGCATTTGCAATATCATCCAGTGTAATTCCACCGACGCGGCTGATCGTGCCAGAAAAGTAGGCATCAATCACTTCTTTCGAGATTCCGATCGCCTCAAAAATCTTGCTGCCCTGGTAGGACTGAATCGTGGAAATGCCCATCTTGGAGGCAATCTTGACAATGCCAAACAGCACCGCGCGGTCATAATCATCCACGGCCGCGTAGTAATCCTTATCAAGCATCTCTCCCTCGACAAGCTCTGCGATCGTGGCGTGCGCCAGGTACGGATTGACCGCAGACGCACCGTAGCCTAACAGTGTCGCAAAATGGTGCACCTGCCTCGGCTCCGCAGACTCCAAAATCAAAGACATCGCAGTGCATTTTCTTGTCTCAACCAGATGCTTATGCACCGCAGCCACCGCGAGCAAAGAAGGAATCGCAACGTGGTTTTCATCCACCCCGCGGTCCGATAAAATCAGGATGTTCGCACCTTCTCGGTACGCCTTATCCACCCGCAAAAACAGGGCATTTAGGGCACGCTGCATCGGGGTGCTCTTGTAATATAAGATAGACACTTTCGCGACCGAAAAGCCCTCTCGCTTCATGTTTTCGATCTTTAACAGATCCAGATCGGTCAGAATCGGATTGTTGATCTTGAGCACGTGACAGTTCTCCGGTTTTTCCTCCAGGAGGTTACCGTTTTTGCCCAGATACACCGTCCGCGAGGTCACAATCTCCTCGCGCTGCGCGTCAATCGGCGGGTTCGTCACCTGCGCAAACAGCTGCTTAAAGTAGTAAAAGAGCGGCTGGTATTCTTTGGACAGGGCTGCAATCGGGGTATCGACACCCATCGAACCGATGCTCTCATTTCCGGTGAGGGCCATCGGCAGGATCCCGTCGTGAGAATCCTCCCAGGTGTAGCCGAACGCCTTCTGCAAGCGTTTGCGCTCCATCCCTGCAAGTGCCGGCACTTTCTTATTCGGAATCTTAATCTCTGCGAGGGAAATGAGGTTGCTGTCCAGCCATTCTCCGAACGGCTTGGACCTCGCATACTTCTCCTTGATCTCCTCGTCCTCGATGACACGGCCCTCTTTGGTATCGACAAGCAACACCTTGCCGGGCCGCACGCGGTCTTTCTTTAAGATGTGTGCCTCGTCAAGCGGCAGCACACCGACTTCGGAGGATAAAATCACCCTGCCATCATCGGTCACGACGTAACGCGAAGGCCGCAGACCGTTACGGTCTAAGATCGCTCCCATCACATCTCCGTCGGAAAAGACGATCGAAGCCGGGCCATCCCAAGGCTCCATCATCGTCGCATAGTACTGGTAAAAATCTCGTTCTTCCTGCGAGAGCGTCTCGTTGTGGGCCCAGGGCTCTGGGATCGTGATCATCGCGGCAAAGGCGAGATCCAGTCCACTCATCGCAAGAAACTCCAGCACGTTATCTAACATCGCAGAATCCGAACCGCTCTGAGAAATCACCGGGAGCACCTTCATCATGTCCTCGTCCGAGAACTTTCCGGTATGCATCGTCTCCTCGCGGGCTAACATCTTATCCGCGTTGCCGCGGATCGTGTTGATCTCACCATTGTGTACTAAAAAGCGGTTTGGATGCGCACGGTTCCAGCTGGGCGTCGTGTTTGTGGAAAAACGCGAATGCACCATCGCGATCGCAGACTCATAGTCCGGATCCGATAAATCCGCAAAAAATGTGCGAAGCTGCCCTACCAGGAACATGCCTTTATAGACGATGGTCCGGCACGACAGCGACGGAATATATGTTAAATCATTGCTCTGTTCAAACTCACGCCGGATGACGTAGAGCATCCGGTCAAAATCTGCGTCCTCATTTACCTCCTCAGGCCTTGCGATAAATGCCTGATAGATCTGTGGCATGCAGTCTCTGGCGCGCTTTCCAAGCACCTCGGGATGAGACTCCACCTTGCGCCAGCCAAGAAGAGAGAGTCCCGCTTTCTTTACAATGATCGCAAACAACGACATCGCCTGGCGCAGATCCAGGTCATTTTGCGGGAAGAAAAACATCCCGACCCCGTACTGCCTTTTATCCGGAAGCGATATCCCCAGCTCGCTGCACTTTTTTACAAAAAACCGGTGCGGAATCTGTGTCAGAATGCCGACGCCGTCACCGGTCTCGCCGGTCGCATCTTTCCCCGCCCGGTGCTCCAGATTTTCAACGATGGACAGGGCGTCACGCACCAACGCGTGACTTGCCCTGCCCTTAATATCGACGATGGCTCCGATGCCGCAGTTATCATGTTCAAAGGACGGATCGTACAGTCCTTCCCTCCGGATTCTTAAAAGCCTCTCATCCATTTCATTTGCCCCTGTATCAAAAAGAATCAATAAACACTAAACAAAATCTTGCCGTAGCTCGGCACCGGCCAATCTTTCTCACTGGTCAACATCTCCGCCTCATCGACACATTTGCGGAGCGCATCCATCTTCGGAATCAGATGATCGCGGATCTCCTCCGACGTCGGAAGAACCTCCTCGATGGCCTTCACATCCGCCAGCGCACCTTCCAGCTCCCGCACGCGCTCCAGGATCACATCCGTCAGCTCAGAGAGCCGCTCCAGCGTGGAGACCTCGTACTCACATTTCACATGCTCACTGACCGAGCGCATCAGAGCCGTCGTCTCTGCCAGGTGGTAGAGATAATCCTCGATCGCGGGCAGATAGCTCTTTCTGACCATATCGACCATGGTCTGCGCCTCAATTTTGACGGTCTTACAGTAGTTTTCAAGCATAATCTCACAGCGCGAATGAAGCTCTGCTTCGGTAAATACTTTCTGCGAGATCAACATCTCTTTGTTCTTCGGATCGAGCAAATGTGGCATCGCATCCGGCGTTGTCTTTAAGTTGGAAAGCCCTCTGACCTCGGTCGCTTCCTTGACCCACTCTTCTCCGTAGCCGTTGCCGTTAAAGAGGATGCGCTCGTGTTTGATGATCGTCGATTTGATCAGATCGTGCAGTGCGCTCTCAAAATCCTCCGCAGTCTCAAGCACATCCGCGTATTGCTTTAAGCTCTCCGCGACGGCTGCATTTAACATAATGTTGCAGCAGGCAATACTGTTGGAAGATCCCAAGGAGCGGAACTCGAATTTATTGCCCGTAAATGCAAAGGGAGACGTCCGGTTGCGGTCCGTGT
The DNA here is from genome assembly GCA_017480565.1 of Lachnospiraceae bacterium. Lineage (GTDB taxonomy): Bacteria > Bacillota > Clostridia > Lachnospirales > Lachnospiraceae > RGIG1588. Next base: position 15,083 of record JAFVAL010000065.1, read on the forward strand.
TGTCTCTGGAAAACCGCGGCAGGGAATGCACACCGAGCTTCATGATGACCTTTTCCGTGCCCTCGTACGGCTTGTCCGTCTTGATCGCATCCAAAATCGCGGTCAGCTCATCGCCCAGGAAAACCGAAATGATCGCGGGCGGCGCTTCATTTGCCCCCAAACGATGATCGTTGCCCGCCGTCGCCACGGAAAGCCGCAGCAGATCCTGATAATCATCGACCGCCTGAATCACCGCGCACAAGAACAGCAAGAACTGTGCATTTTCATAAGGGGTCTCCCCGGGAGACAGGAGGTTTACCCCGGTATCCGTCGCCATCGACCAGTTGTTGTGCTTTCCGGATCCGTTCACACCCGCAAATGGCTTTTCATGCAGCAGGCATACCATCCCGTGGCGTCTCGCGACCTTCTGCATGATCTCCATCGTCAGCTGGTTGTGATCGGTCGCCACATTGGTCGTCGAGAAGATCGGAGCGAGCTCGTGCTGCGCCGGCGCAACCTCGTTGTGCTCGGTCTTTGCCAGAATTCCGACTTTCCAAAGCTCTGCATTTAAGTCTTCCATAAATGCAATCACCCGCGGCTTGATCGCACCAAAGTAGTGATCATCCAGCTCCTGGCCCTTCGGAGGCATTGCCCCAAAGAGCGTCCTTCCGGTATAGATCAGATCCGGCCGTTTGTTGAACATTTCCTGGTCGATCAGGAAATACTCCTGCTCCGGTCCGACACTGGTGCGCACGTACTTCACATCCTTGCCAAAGAGCTTTAAGATTCTCTTTGCCTGGCGGTTTAACGCCTGCATGGAACGCAATAACGGTGTCTTTTTATCCAATGCCTCACCCGAATATGAGCAAAATGCGGTCGGGATACACAAGGTATGATCCTTGATAAAGGCATACGAGGTCGGATCCCAAGCGGTATAGCCTCGCGCCTCGAACGTTGCTCTTAAGCCCCCGGAAGGGAATGACGAAGCATCCGGCTCGCCCTTAATTAGCTCCTTGCCGGAAAACTCCATGATCACACCACCATCGGGAGAACGAGAGATAAAACTGTCATGCTTCTCCGCAGTCACGCCGGTTAACGGCTGGAACCAATGTGTGAAATGTGTCGCACCATGCTCAACCGCCCAGTCACGCATCTCCTGCGCAACTGCCTCCGCCACACTCTCATCCAGTCTCACATTTTCATCGATCGTCCGCTTCAGCGACTGGTACACATCGGCAGAGAGCCTGGCTCTCATCACTCTATCATCAAATACCAAAGAACCAAACAGTTCCGGAACGTTCTGCTTCCCCATGTTGCGCCTCCATTTCTTCTAAAATCTGCCCTAAAACGCAGAAAAAGGCGCCTTGGATCACTCCAAGACGCCATTGCCTTTACAAATTCTGATGATATCCTTGTTATTTCGGAAAGTCAAGCATTTTTTCAAAGCGATTCATTTGCTTTTTTCTTCGCTCTCCGAAGCTTGAACAGCTCCTCCGTCGCAAGTCTTGCCTTCGCCACGATTGGCTCTTCCCCTTCTTTTAAAATCGGGAAGCAGTAAAACTGGATGTTCGCGTCCCCGATACAGATCATATCGCCGATCTCGTACCAGTAATAATCCGCGTACAAACTGTAGCAGGCATCCGCAGACTGTACATAGTCAAGCGTCCCCTCACAGCCTGTCAAATGAAATCCTTCCCCGTCATGATCAAGCACGCCTTCTCCGACGTCATAGACACAGCTGGTGTCCTTAAGCACCAGAATGCGTACCGGATAAGTGAGATGATACGTCCCAGCTTCGAGCTCCTTTCGCACTTGCGCCCTCTCCCAGGCATACCACGCCGGGACATCCGAGAAGCCACCTTCTCCGACCAGCTCTCCAAGCTCGGAAAGCTCCCAGTGCGCACCGCAGGCGCGACAAGAGATCCCGGTGCCTTTGCCGAGCATCTGGCCTTCGGCCCCGCAGACCGGGCACCGATACAAGACGCGGTGCAGGCAGTCCGCGCGAAAGTCCTCCGTCACACGCACCTTCTCTTCTCTCTGATCCTTCCAGTTGTCAAAGGTAAACGCCTCTTTCAGACGGTCATTGATCTGTGCTGCTGAGAGCTTTCTGCACTCCTCTGCCTTCACAAGCGTTGAAATTCTCGCAGACACATCCACCTGCCTTAGCTGCAGATTGTTGTAGAGCGGGTCACGCAAGAACGCACCTTTGGTCTTGATCATCACCACCGGCACTCCAAGCAGGCGACAACATTTGCCCAGGCTCTCCGGAAGAGGCGTCGCGGTACCGTCAAACGTGTAACTTGCTTCCGGGTACATCACGAGCGACTCCTTCAGATCCCGGACCACATGCACCATATCACGCACCAGGGTCTGCGTCTGCGTAAACTTCTGCGTCGGGATGCAGCCAAGGCCCCGAAGCAGCCCGTCCTTCCCCACAAATCCATCGAATGTCGTCACGATGTGATACGGCTTCTTCGCAAGAAGCGAGCCCACAATCTCCAGATCCGTAAAGCACGAATGATTCATGAGGAACAGGCAAGGCACGTCGTTAGAAAGCAGCGCCTTCGTCTCCTCATCCGCCGCTACCCAGGCAAAATGTACCTTTTTTAATTCACTTTTGGAAACTAAATTCACCACGCCACGCAGCAGCGCACTCTGCTTTTTCGGCTCATGATAAGGGAAGGAAGGAAGCGCCTTCACTTCCTCCCAGGATTTTTTTTGAACTTTGATTTTCACTTTCGTAGGTCCCTTTCATGTTATTAAAATGATGAAACCTTAGAATCTCGCGGTGTAGATGGCCATCATATCTTCTGCTGTCAGCTCCACATAATTGTTGTTTAAGAGCCTCTGCTGACCGGTGATCACGCTCTCGGTAAAGACCGGAAGATCGCTCTCCTTCACCCCATACTCATGCAGTTTATTCAGCGGAAGAACCACATTTAACAGATCTGCCAGCGCGTCCAGCGAAGCCTCCGCAGGAACACCCAGGATGCGGCCAAGCATCTCTTCTAACTGATTGATCTTGCCCACCGGCTTCTTCTCTTTATACTTGCGGAACACCTCGGAGAACATGAGCATGTTCGACTCACCGTGCGGAATGTGATACGCACCGCCCAGCGGATAGCTCAGCGCATGCACCGCGCCCACGCCTGCATTGCCAAATGCGATGCCTGCATAGTTGCTCGCGAGCAAGAAATCGCCGGCTCTCTCGGTCCATTTCTCCGTGCCTTCTGCCTCCAGGAAGCGATAGCCCGACAAGATCAGCTCCAGCGCCCGCTCCGAGAACATCTCGGTAAATGCATTCGCCTTCGGGCTTAAGTAAGACTCCGCTGCATGGATCATCGCATCGATGGAACTTGTCGCAAAGAACTTGTAAGGCAGGGTCTTGACCATCTCCGGGATCAAAACCGCGCGGTCCGGATACATCGAATCGAGTGCCAAGCCCTTCTTCGTGTTCTGCTTCACCAGCGCAGACACCGCGACATTGGTCATCTCAGAGCCAGTACCACAGGTTGTCGGAATCACGACAAGCTCATGCACCTTCGGTGCAACAACCTTGCCCAGGTACAGATCTTCCACTGCCCAGTCACCGCCGTGGGATAAGATCTTCGCAATATCAATCACGGTACCGCCGCCAACCGCTATGATACGCTCGATGCCCTCCGGCATATCCTTACGTATCGCATCCATCATCTCATCCGACGGCTCACCACGGCCATATCTCTCCTGGAAAAGCACCTTCGTCTCGCCGGCATACGCCTTCATAAAAGGCTCGTAAATGAACTCATTTGTAAAAAGCAAATCCTTCTCACAAAGTTTCGCCACCGCCGCATAATCCTCAAAACTCTCGTACTGTTCAATCACCGGATGAATTGAAAAACTGCTCATCACTCTTTCCTCAGCTTTCTAAAATTAGAGATTCTATCTCGATAAGAAAATGATATCACGTCCCAAAATTGATGTCAACGAAGTGCCCCGGAAAACATCTTGTAGACTTTTCTATCTTGCCTTGTTAAAATGGTGCCAGTATGAAAAAGAAAGAGGAGATCCCTATGAACCAAACAGACTACAAATCCATGCTCAAAAGCCAGCAAGGCGAGCTGGACGCCATCTTGATGTATCAGGCGCTCGCTGATCACGCCACAAACAAAAAAGACGCAGAAATCTTTCGCAAGCTTGCGAAAGAAGAAGGCAGACATGCCGCTGTCTTCCACAACTACACCAGCGTCGAACTACGTCCGAAAAAGTTAAAAGCCACCTTGCTTCCCATTCTGGTGAAGTGCCTCGGCAGGCGCCGCGCCTACCAACTCATTGCCAATGGAGAGTACAGCGCAGCCAAGAAGTATCAGCACCTCGCTTCACTCTACCCGGAGGTCGTCTCCGTCAGAGACGACGAAACAAGGCACGGAGACATGGTGCTGAAATTGTTGTTGTAAAGATTAATTCGTCGTAGAGACCCTGTGGATAGTCGCAGAGACCCTGTGGCGCGATAAACGCTCCACAGGGTCTTGTTTTTCGTGGGTTTGATTGTTGTCGAGACCCTGTAATGGCATGTCCCCCCGCAGGGGTCTTGTTTTTGCCTGGATTTCCTGGCTGTCGAGACCCTGTAGACAAAAACGCGCTTCCAGGATCTCTAAGCAAGGCTGTCCATGCCAAAAAGTATGACCCTGAGGAAATATATGCTCCTTCAGGGTCACTGCAAGTCACCTTTCATTCTCCTTCATCCCCAGCTCCGCTCTCATTCAGCTTTCTCTCAATCAGATTCAGCGTCCTAAAAAACCGATGCGTCGCAACCGCAGGCCCCATCAAGACAAGCCCAAACACATTCCACCCAAACATATGCCACCAAGAAGTATGCGGCCCAGGAATCTCCATCTCCTCCGCCTTGCCTTTCAACTCCTCAGAAATTCTCGCCATCCACACAAGAGTGTACACAAAAAGCGTCGGAATTCCAAGCAAGTAAGCCATCCAGTAAGGCATCACTTTGTGCCCCAGAACAGATTCCAGCTCGTCCTGCAACCCAAGGCGCATATAGACCAGGAAAAACAAGCCTGCTGTAAAAAAGTCAATAAATCCCAGCCAGAAGCCAGGCCGGTTGGTGTGTTGATACTTCACTTTGTTATCTCTCCGATTCTAATTCATAAAGGAATTTCGTAATTATCGCAAATGCATCCGCAGTTGAAATACCTAACCAATTTGCTTTCCTTGTATTCCTGCTGAGAAAGCTCTTCTATCTCCCCATCAATACCAATTTGAATCCCTTCGAGACAATTTAATTTCTGTATAAAAGCACGAATGGAGTCATCTGAAAGAGAATATCTGATAAAATCAAGATCCATATCCTGAGTCGCACGTCTGACATTACCGGTGATGCTTCTCATTACTACTCCACCCTTAACTGTTACATTTCTGCTCAAGCTGCTCTCAGAAATTGCCTTTAAAACAATGTCTTGACATACCCTAGCCTCTGCGTTCACTTCTGTATAACCATCATTCCTGACTTCAGCTACCAATTCCTCCAAATTTGCCATCAAAGCACCTCCAACATTAGAGTCTCCATGATTTTAGCACTCTTCGGTGCTTCAAGGGCATAGTCTTGAATTCGTTGCATATCCAACTGATGGATAATTTTTCTATAGTTTAACAAAACCTCTTTATAGTAATCAAACGGCAGTTTTGACTTATATCGCAGCAGTTCGATCAGCATGCGTTCTTTACAGTATACTCGTACAGGAAATCCATGATAGTCAACCGTTTCAACTCCTTGTTCAAAAAAACTGCCTGAGACAAAATACTGCCTTACTCGTTTATCCTTAATCTTACTTGCGTCTCGATCTGTCGCAAAATCATAATAATCGGGGATTACATCCGTTAAACCATATAGATAAAATGCACTGTGCATTGTAATCACTGCTTTTGAATGTTGGAAAGCTAGAACTGCAATTTCTGGCACTTGCGCCGTGTCTGAATAGACAGCCTTCCCTACCTGAAATAGCTCTCCTGCAATCACTTTCTGACGAATCATGTAATCCGATCCATACTCTGTAAGACAATCCGTTCGGCTTTTCAAATCTATACCCTCCTCTCTTCAATAATTATCCGCATTTATTCTAGTTTTGCGGACTCTTTTATAAGTATAGCATCGCCCTCGAGACGTGACAAGCATAAATTTACAAAAACATCCGCAAATATTTATCTTTTGCGGATATTTTTGTAAATAGTTTTCTCTTCTGATCGTGTACAACGTGTGCTTAGTCGAATTAGTGCGCTTATACGCCCTCTCATCTCTTCAAAAACTCAAACACCCTCTGGTTAAAATCTTTCGCCTCCTCATAAGCTGCGTGCCCCAACCCAGGATAGACATATATCTCACCGTCTGCAATCTGCGACAGTATCTCATAAGAGGCCTGCATTCCGACAATCCGATCCATCTGACCGCCGATGATCAGTGTCGGACAGGAAATGTGTTTCAACTCGTCATAGGCATCAAAACCAAGGATCGCCTGCGCATTTGCCAAAAATCGGTCATATTTCGCCGGTTTTCCGATCAAACCGATTATCGGATAAATCTTTCTGTACTTTTTCAACATGGCCGGCGAGTAACTCTTCTCCGCCGTGTCGATCATCAACCCTTTGTGAAAGCCATATTTTGCAAATGTGATCCATACACTTACATTTGCTCGAATGAGATCACTTGCGTAAGGCGCAGTGACCGCAAGCACGAGCTTCTCAACCAATTCTGGATAATCAATCGCAAGATATTGCGCGACCATCCCGCCTTGGGAAACACCCAGCACAGATGCCTTCTTGATCCCCAGCTGACGAAGCGCTTCCGCCTGATCCGCAGCCATTTCCCGGATCGAGTGCCCTGCGGGCATCTCGTCCTTTCGGCTGAACATGTAAACCGTGAATTGATCGAAAAAGAGGCTGTAGGGCTTCGCTAGTATCAATGCTTTTCCACGCACCGTCGCCAGCCCGTCGGAAAGTCCCGGCAGGATGACCAAAGTGCGTTCTCCATGCCCAAACCGGGCGTAAGCCATCTTCGTGTTTCCAATCGAAACCTCACCGTTTATCGCATTCCAGAGCATTTCAACCTCCCTGCTCTCGCACTACACATTACTTCCTAATAAACTTCTCGTCGCCTCCGAGCTCCTCGGAGACAAAACGCTCCACCTTCATATGCAGGTCATACTTCTCCCGGAGCGCAGCGAGCGTTGCCATCATCGGAGACGCGAATGATCGTTCATCTAAAAGAATCCAACCCCGCTTCCACTCTCGTCCTCACAGAATCAATCCGTTCTCTGATATGCTCTCGCATCCCAGGATCCGTGCAATAAATATAACATCCTTTCATTCCTCTCGTCATAAGAGTTCGATACGTATTCTTTATGATCTCATCCGCACGAGCGATGGCCTCTTCCGGCTTTTCCTCATACATCTTCTTGATGCCTTTCAGCGACTGATCAGTTTTCGCCCTTTTTGTAAAATCCGTGATGACATGACCATTTTCGTATCTCATATCATCTCCGATGATGACACCTACATAGTCAAACTCAAGCCCTTGTGTCGTATGAATGCATCCAGCTTCATTGACCGAGCTCTCACTAATGGCAAATGCTTGTCCATCATCAAGGTTCCAGCTAATACCAAAGTCCCCGATTTGAATGTCATGGAAATTGGTGTTATTTCTTTCTCCCTTTGGCCAATTCCAGCAATAGCCTGCCAGAATACGAGCTCTGTTAGATGCCCGGTTCTTCTCAATGATAATACTTTGCACTTCTGCCTGGTCATCACAAAGCTTCACCTCATAATCTAAACCATCCAGATCATAGTTTGCCGTTTCACGGATCTCCAGCAGATTATCCACCCACGCAAGATATCCATTGGATCCATTGCAGCGGAATTGCGAAACCAGCTCCATCTCGGTCACTTCTGAGTTTTCTTCCCGCGCCCATTTTCGAATCTCGTCTATTGAGCCAATGTCGTCCATGGTGACTCGTTGGCTTTCATCAATGAAGAATACGGAACAGCCTGCTGCATGAATGATTTCTTTAATCTGGTTTTCTCCCATATTATGGAACATGCCCGACTTCTCATTGAGCCGATGCGCTTCATCAACAAGCAGGGTATGTATCATATTTCTCCCGACGTCGGTATACGTCCCAGATCCTTTAAACATATTGTCTACGCTGCTTTTCTTAATTTTTCCCTTAAGCTTCGCAGCATAGACTTGTCTCGGTGCACTGTTTTTCGATACATACTGGACAAACTGCTCTCTCTGCGTCAATTCTGCAAGTAATCGAACCGCAATTACACTCTTTCCCGTTCCAGGCCCACCCTTGCAAATCACTGTCCGCTTCTTATGATCCTTCTGACACTGTGTTGAAATCTTGATAATCTCTTCATACACAACTCTTTGCTCATCGATCATGATAAACTCTTCGTTGCCTTCGATCATAGAAGCAATTGCATTTTGAAGGCTTTTGGATGGACGAATTGCACCATGGTCGATCAGATAAAGAACTTCTTTATTGTCTCCAACCTTGACGCAATGTTTAATAAAATCCCTTAGTTGATTCACCTGTCCCTTTGTAAATGCAGGTGCTTCTGATGTGTATGCATCATACTGTTCATCGTCCAAAGGGTCATGATCATTTCGCATATAATTGTGAAGATATGCACAAGGAACAAGCCTCACCTTCTCATCTTGCACCGCTGTATTATAATCCGAAATCAATTGCGCATAAGACCATGCCTGATAAGATGGATGAACCACTTTTCTCAATCCGCCGCCTAACACAGTCTCTACAAGAGCTTCACTATTCTCAACCTTTGAAAGAGAGCTCCACTGCTTTAATTCAATAATGACCATACTAGGGTTTCCGTTGACGTCGTATCCGGAAACCATAAAATCGACTCTCTTAGCAGACTGAGGGATATTATACTCAATCGCGACACCTGCATCAGAAGGGATCTTTGGATCAAGCATCACTTTAAACATATACTGCATAGAATTATCCCAAGAAGTGATCTCGCTAGCACCTGTATGCCGCCCCATTTTTTCAAAGATATTCTGCTCTATTTGCATAGCGATCGTATCATTCTCGACACTCGTTAGAAAGTCGCTCTTTAGCCCGTCATAGACAATCATTTGTCTGTTCCTCCGTCTGCAGTATTTTGGAAAATCAACTTCCGTTGATCCCTGATTCCCTTTTCATCTCATCCTTATCATTAACAAAACTATACCACAAGGATGACTCGCTTTCAATGCGATTCAAGGCTTGTCAGCTTAGTTGACGCCTTCGTCCATCACCTTAACCTCTTTCCACATTTCCTCTTTATGAGCCCAGTATAAGTGATGTCTATTTCTATCTTCCAGAAGAGGACTTACGAACTCTCTTACACGATTCATTGCTTCCTCAAGGGATATTTGAATTAAAGATCTTTTCTTCTTAAGAAATGCATTCCATCTTGTTCTATGCATGTAATCATTAACGAATTCCTCACCAAATGCTGCAGTGTTCATTGTCATTTCTGTTTTCCTGTTATGAAATGTTTCAACGATTGCCTCCCTAAGATTTTCATAGGCAAAATCATACTTCTCTGTAAGAATATAGATGTCAAAAAAATCCTTATAGCGACTATTTAAGTAGCCATTATGAATGATTGCTTCGACCTTCTCTGCAATAACGGACTCTAGCGAGTACGCATTTACTTCAGGCACATCCATGTCAAGTATAACCGGAAACTCCATTTTCACTGCTTCTGGGTAAATTACGTCTCCAAAGCCAATATCAATTCCAACAGGAACTCTCGTTCTGTCCAAATACCCTACGGCTGAAATATGCAATCCATGGTATTCCTTGAATTCTGTAATATTCTCAACACTGATAGAATCTAGATCATATACAAGTGCATCATCACAGTTTTGTGACAGAATGTTGCGAAATACAACCTGCATTTCCTCTTTACTGTTTGTTATTCGTCTTGCAAGCAGATCAATATCCGTGGTAACACGCTCGTAATTCCGATCAAAAATTGCATACAAGAAAATTCCTCCCTTTAACACAAAATGGTCGGCGTAATCGGATATGGAAATGCGATGGATCGTTCTTTCCAAACCATAATATGTTAAAGCTTCTTGAAAAGTGCATCCTGTTTCCACTGCATAATTTCTCAGCCTTGCCTTCACAGATTCCGCATTTGTCATAGCAGCACCTCCAGATATGTCCTTAGTATTTTCTCACATCTTAGTTTTTTCGCATATGCATAAAGTCGATCTATCTGCCGATCCTGACGTTTCAGGTAATTCACGAGCACTTCCTTCGTCTCTTCAATGCCTACTTTATTCCGGTAATAAACTATATCGACCACTGTTTTCTCTATGTCAAAAATATGAAAGCAATTGCTTTCTTCGTGTACTTCTTTGACGCCCAGATCCATTCTGATCGGTTGATAATAATAAAGCTTAATCTCCGGCCATTCTGGGAGCGTATTGACCTTTTTCTTCCGATTGATTGCAACATCTACTGCATCAGGCAGAAAATTTGTCAGTTCGTAATACCGCGCAGCACTCATTAGGCAAATAACCCCATCTGGTACATATGCTTCCGCACTGTAAAAATCGTTCTCATCCCCTGTATACGAAAGGTTCTCAAAAGTTGTTTTATTGATCCTTTGAAGAAGTCCCTCTTCTACCAGTTTTTCAATTTTATAATACGAGTATCCATTTCTTTTCAGCTCAGTAATTGTCACAAAACGTTTCTTCTCAATTAGTTTGTCCATATGCGAATCACCACCTTTCTCTTTCATCATAAATGATTTCGCAAAAAATTTCAACCAATTTCGGCTATTTTTATAACTGCCGAAATTGGTTGAAATTCCCTTCTCTAAATCATATCTCAATCATCAAAACGCCAGTCGGTCCTGATACTGGATCCCTCTCTCGTCACAGGCCTCCCGGAACTTTCTCGTTCTCTGTTCATACCCAAGCATCCTCTGAAGCGTGGCAAAGGGATCTCTCCCGCCCTGGCTCAGAAAATCAATCGCTTTCACGGTATTTTCCCGATCAAAAGTGATGATCCGGTAACTCCACCCGCCATCCGGTCCATGCTCGCATTCACTGTCCACGACCGTCAAACAATCATCTTCGATCTTCGCGTGGATGTAAATGGACTCGTACGGATTGCTCGGATCCGAGTAAAGCAGCTCTTCCTTGCGATCCATAGTAGGCATCGCTGGAATCCAGTCTTTCATCTGCGAAGCGTCGCTCACAAGTCTGGCCGAAACGATCTCCGCACCGCCAACATATGGCTGCAGCTTCTCCGCGGTCTTTCCGATCCCGCTGCCCCCGGAAGTCGCAAACACGTACACCTTCTTTCCGCTCCAGTCATAATCTTTGCAAAATGTGTTCACTACATTTGGCGCGCAGCCATACCAGATCGGAAATCCAATATATACCATGTCGTACGCTGCGAACTCTTTTACCGTTCCCGCCACCGGAACATCTTTTTTCGCAAAATGTTCGCGATTGCATCTCGCCAGCGGATTCGTCCAGTTTAAATCCGCCCGCGTATAAACCTTCTGTGGTGTAATCTGAAAAAGATCCGCACCCGCCATCTGCGCAAATTTCTCCGCAACCTTTGCGGTCGTACCGCTCTCCGCACTAAAATAAACAACCAAAGATTTCATGAAGTAACCTCCGTTCTGATAAAGCAAACATTCCCCTACATGTTTAGTATAACTGGCTTCCTGCAATCGCGCCAGTTGTTTCTTTGCCGCAATCGTGCTATACTACCTACAAGTTCATCGGTTTCCGGGAGGAAGGGCCAGGAAAGCATGGTTTTCTCAGGTCTGGTCAGAGTTCATCTCCGAGTTATTGTCTTTTTACAAATGAAGCTCCTGACCGCCGATGTGCTTCCGTTTTCAATGATCATGAGGGATTGATAGATGAAATGGATTGGCAAGATTCTCCTGGGAATTGTCCGCATCGCGTTCACGCTGCTGCGATATCTGATTCCCGCGGGAATCCTTTTATATTTCCTGGATTGGTTCTTGGAGGATATCACGTGGCGCGCTCCGATCGGGCTTCTTGGCGTGATCCTCTGGTTTCTTCTGCTGCATGCGCTGCCGCGCCTCATTCGCAGGCTGCGACTGCATTTTATGGACGGTTATCAGTTCGAAGCCTACTGCTGCAAGCGGCTTCGCCGCAATGGATTTCGCGACGTGCACACGACCACCGGAAGCCGCGATCACGGCGCGGACATTCTCGCCCGCAAAGGCCTTCACAAATACGTGTTCCAGTGCAAGCTTTACCAGTACCCCGTCGGCAACAAAGCCGTGCAGCAGGCATTTACCGCGATGAATTACTACGACTGTGACCGCGCCATCGTCATCGCCAACCAACGCTTCACATCGCAGGCAGAGCTTGAAGCCGAAAAGCTAGATGTAGAGCTCTGGGACAAAGACATCTTACTTGATCTATAGAAAGAGGCTCCAGAAAGGCCGTTTGATCTATCATATAATGACGCATTCTCGGAATCGTGACCCTGAGGAGAGCTTGTCAGTCGTAGGATCAATGCTTTTTTCGTCATATTTGAAAAGTGAGACCCTGTAAGGAGTGACATCCTCACAGGGTCAGTCATTTTTAGAGTGTATTTGGAATGTGTAGATCTTGCAAAGCCTTTCTTCTTCTCAGGGTGTAAAAACAAAGATCCTCTGGTAGATATTCTCCCTCAGGATCTCCAGAATTGTCTGTGCATGCTTTCACCCGTTACCCTGGCAAGACAAATTGCCCCACAAGATCTTGGGCCAAGCCTGTCTGTCTTTTAATCCATTGCCCTCGGTAAGCAAATTCACTCTACAGGGTCTCCTTCTCAGCCTAAATGCAAATGCAAATGTATCTCACAGCGCATGAATCTGCGCAAACTCCTCGCTCTGCTCACGCTTCGCGTTACGGATATCAATATCATTCTGCAGATCCACGAAATACTTCTCCGAAACTCCAAAATAAATGGAATCCATGATGTATTTAAATATCACTTCTCTTCGACGGCATTTTGGATTAACAAGACTCTCAAACTACAAGATTGTGGAAGGTAACGAGGGCACGGTTTGACTGCCTTTCGAATTAACAAGACTCTCAAACTCTGTGGATGGCACAATGGGCAGTTACTGCGTTTGACTGCCTTTCGAATTAACAAGACTCTCAAACGCACCACCTACCAGAAGCTCGCCGAGTACAGTTTGACTGCCTTTCGAATTAACAAGACTCTCAAACCACTCATGCAGACCGCCTACATTTGACGCAGTTTGACTGCCTTTCGAATTAACAAGACTCTCAAACGATTCCACCGCCCGACCTTTAGTGTAAATCGTTTTACTGCCTTTCGAATTAACAAGACTCTCAAACACTACAGTGTGAATGAATACATGGGCTGTAGTTTGACTGCCTTTCGAATTAACAAGACTCTCAAACTGCACCAAACGCAATTAGTTCAGCACAAAAGTTTGACTGCCTTTCGAATTAACAAGACTCTCAAACTCCGAGGTCGACGATTTCGTCGCGCTCCTGGTTTGACTGCCTTTCGAATTAACAAGACTCTCAAACAGATATGGAAATTCGCAAAGTCTGATCAGGGTTTGACTGCCTTTCGAATTAACAAGACTCTCAAACGCAGAGGAAATACAGGATGGCGCACATGGAGTTTGACTGCCTTTCGAATTAACAAGACTCTCAAACGGTATATTGAGCGGTCGACGCTCTCGACGGGTTTGACTGCCTTTCGAATTAACAAGACTCTCAAACCGTATGCACCGCGAAATCAAGAGCAGCATCGTTTGACTGCCTTTCGAATTAACAAGACTCTCAAACCGAAGAACTGGGTGTTTCTGCGAAAGCACAGTTTGACTGCCTTTCGAATTAACAAGACTCTCAAACTTGCATAACCACGAACAACATTTATTCTTTGTTTGACTGCCTTTCGAATTAACAAGACTCTCAAACCAGCGACTAAAACCTTGTCTTTGAATCTCAGTTTGACTGCCTTTCGAATTAACAAGACTCTCAAACGACCGGGATCCGTCCGAAGCGCGTTATTTGGTTTGACTGCCTTTCGAATTAACAAGACTCTCAAACTACCTCTGATTTCAATGCGAAAATGGTTTTGTTTGACTGCCTTTCGAATTAACAAGACTCTCAAACCTGTATTGTGCTATTTGTTTTTGTATTGCAGTTTGACTGCCTTTCGAATTAACAAGACTCTCA
>JAFVAL010000066.1 GCA_017480565.1 Lachnospiraceae bacterium
GCAAATATGCGTGGGATGAAAATTACCGCGACACCGCAAGAGTCAACACCCACAAGACCGGTACCGCGCCTTGTAAGACCGCCTGTCCGGCGCATGTATCGATTCAGGGTTACTTAAAGATGGCCAAAGAAGGCCGCTACGAGGAAGCACTCGCTTTGATCAAGCGTGAGAATCCGTTCCCTGCGATCTGCGGACGTGTCTGCAACAAGCGTTGTGAAGATGCCTGTACCAGAGGCACCATCGATGCGCCTGTCGCAATCGACGATGTCAAGAAGTTCTTGGCAGAGCGTGACCTGCACGCCGAGACCAGATACATCCCGAAGAAGCTCATCAACAAGGTAAATGGTACCTGGGATCAGAAGATCGCAATCATCGGTGCAGGCCCTGCCGGACTTTCCGCTGCCTACTATCTCGCAACCCTCGGCTACAAGCCGACTGTATTTGAGAAAAATGCGAAGCCGGGCGGCATGATGACCTATGGAATTCCTTTCTTCAAGCTGGAGAAAGACGTCATCGATGCATAAATCGACGTCATCCGTGAGCTTGGCGTAGAGATCAAGTGCGGCGTTGAGGTTGGCAAGGATGTCACAATCGCTGAGCTCAAATAGCAGGGATATCAGGCATTTTACATTGCAATCGGCTGCCAGGGCGGCAGACTTCCGGGCGTTCCGGGCGACACCGCAGAAGGCACTGAGATCGCAGTGAAGTTCCTTGAGAAAGCCCTTGCAGACACCGCCAAAGACTTAAGTGGTGAAGTCGTTGTCATCGGCGGCGGCAATGTCGCGATCGACTGCGCAAGAACCGCTGGCAGAAAGGGCGCAGATCACGTCTCCATGTATTGCCTGGAGTCCCGTGAGACCATGCCTGCCTCTGTCCAGGAGATCGAGGAAGCCGAGGAAGAGGATGTCAAGATCTGTGCTGGCTGGGGTCCGAAGGAGATTCTGACAAATGAATCCGGCAAGGTTTGCGGCGTCGTCTTAAAGCGTTGCCTCTCCACGATCGATCCGGAAACCGGACGCTTCTCCCCGAAGTACGACGAGGATGACACCATCACCGTTCCGGCTGATAAAGTGGTCTTCGCCATCGGCCAGGCCATCGAGTGGGGCAAGCTCCTTGAAGGAACCGCAGTCACCTTCCATCACGGCAACTATCCGGTGGCAGATCCTTTCACCTACCAGACCGCAGATCCTTGCATCTTCGTCGGCGGTGATGTCTTTACCGGACCGAAGTTCGTCATCGATGCGATCGGTCAGGGCCATGAGGCAGCAGAATCTCTGCGCAGATTCGTCTCAGCCAACAGCGTTTCTCTGACCATCGCAAGAGACCGTCGTTACTTCAAGTCCTTAGACAAGGACAACATTGCAATCGACTCTTACGATACCGCACAGAGACAGGTGCCTCCGGTAGACGAGACCATCGATTACAAGCATGAGTTTAAGGACAACCGCCTGATCTTCACTGAGGAACAGGTTAAGGCAGAAACCTCCCGTTGCCTCGGCTGTGGCGCAAGCATCGTAGATCAGAACAAATGTATCGGCTGCGGTCTTTGCACCACCCGCTGCGAATTCGACGCGATCCATCTGCACCGTGATCATCCGGAAGCATCCGATATGAGACGCGCCGAAGACAAGGTCGGAGGCCTCCTCTCCTACGCGATTCCGAGAGCGTTCAACATCATCAAGAACAGCGGCTCGGAAGAAGCCAAGATGATGCGCCAGAAGCGCAAAGAGTATAATGCAGCAACGAAGGAATTCCACAAGACGCATCCTCACACCGGAAATGCAGTCGATATCAATGAACTGATGAAGGATTGATGAACAAAAGGATGTCATAAGAATGTTGAAAGCCAGGTCAATTGTTGGCCTGGCTTTTTATATATCATGAAAGATTAATTCTTAAAAGTTTATGCTGAAGTATATTCTTATACGTTGACGTCGAACACATGTTCTGATATAATTAAAATGCTCGCAAGAGCAGGGAGCACTGCTAAAGCGCAGGCGGTTGGCCATCACATCCGAAAGGAGGTGATCGCATGCCTATTACTTTAACATTTCATGTGTTTGGGTTAACCATCACAGTTACAGTAAAAAGCAACAGCCGCCACTCGGGGAAGTGACGGTTGTTTAATAAAAAACCATTATTAACTCGAGGCTAACCGCTTGCGCAGTGCTCTCTACAAATATTATTATACAAGCCTTTTTTGGTTTTGTCAAATATTACTGCCGATCGACTATCTTGTAATCTGCAGCAGCTTTCTTATCAAGCTGAGAAGCAAAATCTGCGATCAGTTCTGTCATAGAAACAAAGCTTGGACGAAGATCCATATACTGCTCATGATATCTCTGAGAGGAAACGGTCGAAAAACATTCGCATGGCCTTCCCGATCTCGCTCAAAAGAAAATGATTATTCCGCTACCTGATAATAATAGCAAGAATACCCCACCAGTTCATTCGTGTCCTGATCAAAGCGAAAATCCAGCGAAACAGCCAATTTTGTTTGATCCGAACCTTCGAATTCAAATACATAATCATAAATAGTATCGCCGAGGGCTGCTTTTGCTCCATCCGCCCATGCTTCATTCGAAATCATCCACTGATACAGGTAAAAGTCCTCAGTCATCTCTCCTGTATAATCAGGTTCTCCGTAGAGCTTTCGAATGGATTCTGTGGTATCTCCGGGCTTCGCCCCTCTCGCAAGAACAAATTCCTCTTCTGTTTCAATATCCAGAAAAACACCGCCGTTTAAAACTGCGATGACACCTGCATCTTCATACCTTTGTGTCGAAGGGAAATAGACTAAGAAATCGTCTTGTGCCAATTCTCCGGTATGTCCTTCCATCGCCTCAAACCGTGCTTTCAGTTTTTCCTGATATACCGCATTCCACTCTTCCTCATCCATCGTAGTGGTCTCCTCTGCCGTGGTTGTCGTCTGCATCGCTACGTTTTGATTCTTGTCATTCTTTCCGACTTTGCTCACCAAAAAAATAGCTACGGCCACAAGGCAGATGCCTAAAACAGCCCAAAGCACGGTCTGCTTCCCATTCTTTGCAGACTTCTGCTCAAGAGTCTTCCGGGATTTCTGCCAATCTTCCTCCGATCCAAAATACCTGTTCTGAGGTTTACTTGCATTGGTCTCCGGCTCTTTTCCGTTCCGCGCTGCCCCACAAGCCGGACACCTCATTGCAGAGTCACTATAGTTTGCCCCACATTTCCAACATTTCATAAATAATCTTCTTCCTCTTTTCTTGTTCTTATTTTTTCAATGTTTCCGGATCGATTTACTCCGGGTTGGGCAGCTCCTCCACCTCCTGTACTTTTATAGCAGGTGCTTCGATCGTCATTTGATACGTTCGTTGTCGGGCACGCCTCCGTTCCCTCTACACTTATTCTTTTCCGGTCCAGCAATACGTGCAAAGTTTCTCTTCGTCCACACCAACCGCTGCGATCATATCATCCAGTCGGTTGTACTTCAAGCTCGTGAAGTTTTGCTGCACACCAATCTCATGCACCATTCTCTGATATCTCTCACTGTCCGGGTTCGCATATTCTGCGAGAACTTCGCGCGAGACATCTCCCTCCAAAGCCTTGATGACCCTTCTGGCAAATAATTCCATCTCCGAGGTAGATCTCGAGAAGTTCACATACTTGCAGCCAAACAGAATCGGCGGGCAAGCAGGACGCACATGCACTTCCTTTGCACCACTCTGGTATAAGAATTCAGTCGTCTCTCTCAGCTGTGTGCCGCGCACGATCGAGTCATCAATTAAAAGCAAACGCTGTCCGTCGATCAGATCGTGCACCGGGATCAGTTTCATCCTGGCAATCATATCACGCTGGCTCTGGATCGTTGGCATAAACGATCTCGGCCAGGTCGGCGTATACTTGATAAACGGTCTGGAAAATGGAATGCCGGATTCATTTGCATAGCCGATGGCATGCGCGGTGCCGGAGTCCGGAACACCTGCCACAGCATCGATCTCAACGCGGCTTAAGCCGTCGCGCTTTGCCAACATACTGCCGCAGTGCACACGCATTTTCTCAACGGACATGCCCTCGTAACTGCTGGAGGGATAGCCGTAGTAAACCCAGAGGAAGGTGCAGATGCGCATCTTCTCTCCCGGCTTTGCCAGTGTGGTCACCGCCTCAGGCGTCATCACGACGATCTCGCCAGGACCCAGTTCCTTGTAATCCTGGTAGCCAAGGTTCAGATAGGCGAACGACTCAAAGCTTGCGCAGTAACCGTCGTCCTTCTTACCGATGACGACCGGTGTGCGACCAAACTTATCTCTCGCCAGATAGATCCCCTTCGGTGTTAAAAGAAGCATCGTCATCGATCCTTCGATCAGATCCTGCGCATTCTTAATACCATCGACAAGATTTTCCTTCTCCACAATCAGAGAAGCAACCATCTCGGTCGGATTGATCTCTCCGGTACTCATCTCCTGGAAATGAATCCCGTGATGCTCCATGACGCGCTCGCACAAGGCTTTCATGTTCGTGATCTTACCAACTGTGCAGATCGCAAACGTCCCGTGATGCGAACGAACGATTAAAGGCTGCGGCTCGTAATCCGAGATGCAGCCTATGCCAAGATAGCCCTCCATCTCGTGAAAATCCTTCTCGAATTTTGTACGAAACGGGCTGTTTTCAATGTTATGAATGGCGCGGTCGAATCCATTTTCCCCATAGACCGCCATACCCGCTCTGCGGGTACCAAGATGTGAATGATAATCGGTTCCGAAGAACAAATCGAACACACAGCTATTCTTCAGTGCTGCTGCAAAAAATCCACCCATGGACGTACCCCCTCGTTCTTGGTGATTTGCTTATAAATGACTCCCTAATCATAAGTCGTGTTTATGAATCACACGATACCGACATTATACATGTAAACAGGATTCTGCGCAAGAAAATGTTAGAAATCAGACAATTCTAATGTGGCGGAGCCGCAGGTTCGTTTTACGTCCCTTAAAAATCTTAAGAATCCTTCGGGGAGGTCTTTCTGGTCTGCCAGGGAGTTATCCCCGATCGAGATCATTTTATTTTTGCCGTGATAATCGCTGCCAGCTGTGATGTATAGATCATACTTCTTAGCAAATGCAAGCATTTCGCTGGTCAGTTTCGGTGTAAAGCCGGAATAGAACGCCTCCACGCCTTGTAAGCCAAAGCCGATGAGCCTCTTCAGTCTTGCGTCCATCTCGTCTCCAACGATGAGTTGATCACCGCTTCCGTAACAAGGGTGTGCCAGCACCGGGATACCGCCAGCGCCTAAGATTCCGGCGATCGCTTCTTCCGGCTTCACATACAGATTTTTCGTATGCAGTTTGTTTAAGTAGTCACGAATAGCCACTTCCTTGCTCGGGACGTAGCCGTACTTGACCATCATATTCGCGATGTGAGGTTTCCCTGGATTGTCAAGTGCATAGATCGCATCCTCATCCGCCTCAGAAAACGCAAAATGAAACGCATCCCGCAAGAAATCGATCCTCTGGCGCGCTTTGTACATCCGGTAGCCGTGCCCTAAATTCACCACATCCTGGATCGACTGACCCTTAGGGTCATAACCGTAGCCTAAGATATGATATTTACCAAGCGCATCTCTACAAGAGAATTCAACGCCGCAGACAAAGACCGGATCTTCTTCCGTAAGTAGGGACAGAATCTCTTCGCAGCCCTTTGTCGCATCGTGATCACTGATCGCAAACATCTCCAGTCCTGCCTGTTTCACATGCGCAAGAATCTCCTGCGGGGTATCGGTTCCGTCGGAAACTGTCGTGTGCATATGCAAATCAATCTTTCGTGGATGAATGACTCGGCTCATTTTTCTCTCCTCTGGTAAATGTGGCAGGAGCGTTGTTTAAAAACTACAACGCTCCCATGTTTACCCTTGTTACAAATGTGATTTACTTCTTGACTTTGTTCACCAGAATTTTGCCGCCACGCTTAATCACGTATGGCGCAATCGCTTTGAACTTCTCTTCTGCCTGATACATCGTGCTGGCTTCCGGGAAGTCTCTGGTCAGATGAATCGCGTCAAATTCACAGCGTGTGGTACACAGGCCGCAGCCGACGCAGCGGTTCGTATCCACGACGGATGCACCGCAGCCTAAGCATCTCTTTGCCTCAGTCTTGACCTGCTCTTCTGTGAGAGTCAGTCTCAGATCGCGGAAGGTCTCGGTCGCAACACCGGCCTTCTTGCCAGGGATCTGTCTCTTCGCGTTATCAAAACATTCCGGATCAAGTAAAATGTTTTCCTTATCGAGCTCTTTGAACTTGCGCAGGTCTCTTGCCAGGGTCAAGGAGTTGCCCGGATGGACGAAACGGTTGATCGAAACCATGCCCTCACGTCCTGCTGCAATCGCATCGATCGCAAACTTCGGTCCGGAATAAACGTCGCCGCCGACAAAGATATCAGGCTCTGCGGTCTGATAGGTGATCGGATCTGCCTTTGCGGTACCGTTGCGGTTTAACTCCACCTTGCTTCCGGCAAGCAGATTGCCCCACTCGATAGACTGACCGATGGAGAGAAGCACGTTCTTACAAGGGATCGTGATGGTATCTTCCTCGTCATACTGCGGGTTGAAACGATGGTCTGCATCAAAGACAGAGGTACATCTCTTAAATACCACGCCGCAGACCTTACCGTCCTCTACAAGGACTTCTTTCGGACCCCAGCCGTTCATGACAGAGATGTTCTCTTCCTTCGCCTCTTCGACCTCATCCGGCGCAGCAGGCATCTCTTTTTCACTCTCCAAGCAAAGCATCGTGACCTTGCCATCCGTCACACGAACCGCGGTTCTTGCCACGTCCACTGCGACGTTGCCGCCGCCGACTACGACGACATCCCCCTGCAGTCTCAGGGAGTTGTCGAGATTGACCTTGCGCAGGAATTCCACGCCGGTCTGTACATTTGCAGCATCTTCCCCAGGAACACCGGTCTTTCTGCCGCCCTGGGCACCGATTGCCACATAAAATGCCTTAAATCCTTCCGCACGCAGTTCATCCAGCGTGATATCCTTGCCGACTTCCACGCCGCA
Source organism: Lachnospiraceae bacterium (assembly GCA_017480565.1). Classification (GTDB taxonomy): domain Bacteria; phylum Bacillota; class Clostridia; order Lachnospirales; family Lachnospiraceae; genus RGIG1588. Next base: position 7,038 of record JAFVAL010000066.1, read on the forward strand.
CTTGATCTCCACGCCCATCTGACGCATGACTTCAATCTCAGCTTCCACAATCTCCTTCTCCAGACGGAAGGTTGGAATGCCGTTGATTAACATGCCGCCCGGCACCTTTTCTTTCTCAAAAACAGTAACCGGATAGCCTTCTTTTCTCAGATAATAGGCTGCGGAAAGGCCTGCAGGGCCTGCACCGATCACGGCAACCTTCTCGGTAAAGAAGCCGCCGTCACCCTTTTCGCAGATCGGGACATAACGCTTCTCTGCATTCAGTTCCTGTGCCGCGATAAACTTTTTGATCTCGTCGATCGCCAGCGGCTGATCGATTGTGCCTCTCGTGCAGGCATCCTCGCAGCGACGGTTACAGACCGCACCGCAGACTGCAGGGAACGGATTGTCCTGCTTGATCAGCTTGAGCGCATCCAGATATCTCCCCTCGGAGGCCATCTTGATGTAGCCCTGGATTGCCAGATGCGCCGGACATGCGGTCTTACAAGGCGCAGTACCAGTCTCGTAGACATTGATCTTCGCATCGTCGCGGTAGTTGTAGTTCCACTTCGTTGCCGGCCAGTTCGCCGCGTTCGGAAGCTCGGTCTTTGGATAAATGATCGGGCCGTCCTTCGTGCAGAGCTTCTGACCAAGCTTTGCAGCGCCGACAGGACATACCTCCACACACTTGCCGCAAGCCACACATTTTTCTTTCTCTACATGCGCGCGGTAAGCGGACGCGGACATGTTCGGTGTGTTATAAAGCTGCGAGGTGCGCAGTGCGTTACAGACACCAGGCGCACAGTTACAGATCGCAACGATCTTGCCGGGGCCGTCGATATTCGTGATCTGGTGCACATAGCCGTGGCGCTCAGCTCTCTCTAAGATCTCGAGCGCTTCCTGCTTGGTGATGTAACGGCCAATGCCGCGATCGTCCATGTACTCCGCCAGATCGCCCATCGCCATACAGTACTCACCGAGGATCTCACCGGAGCCCTCGCCGCGCATCGTCTGCTGCTTACGGCAGGTGCAAAGACCGACACCGTACTTACCGTCATACTGATCTAACCATTTGGAAATGTGCTCGACCGAGACAGATTCATTGCAGGCTTCGATCGCCTTTTCCACCGGAATGACATGCATACCGATGCCCGCGCCTCCCGGAGGCACCATCTGCGTGATCCCACCAAGCGGCAGCTGCGTCATCAGATTAAAGAAGGTGGCAAGCTCCGGAAACTCATCCGTCAGTCTGTCATTCATCATCATGAACTCTGCAGAACCAGGCACGAAAATCGGAAGATTATAGAACTTCTCACCGATCATCGCAGGCTCTCTGGTCATCTCAATCAGACCGATCCAGCACAGACGGTCAATCATCTTCTGCGTCTCTTCGAGCGACATGTTGTTCATCTTTGCAAGCTGCGCCGGGCTGTAAGGAACTCTCGTCTTCTTAAAACTTAAGAGGAACTTGATCTCTTCTTTGGTACAGATCATATCCAGCGCCCAATACTCAGGGTCACGGTTATTGATCTTTCCCGTAAACTTTTTGACATACCGGTCGGTGATCAGGGTTGCAAGCTTTAACACCAGCTTCTCTTTCTCCTTATCCGGTGCGACATAATTCGGATCCTGCCAATAATCTCTCTCATTGATCATCGGATCTCCGACTTTCCAGTTGTAATACGGATTGCCGGGCTTGTTTTCTGCCATACTCTTCTTCCTTTCTCACAAATAGGCGCACTTGCCCCTTTTTCACGTTAAAACTATCACAAATGATTATAACTTGTATGGAAGGCTTTCGCAACATCATTTCATCCTGAAAATCGAACAGAAACAAAAAACACCATGGAGTTGTATTCATAATGAAGTGCTCCAAGGTGTTTTCTTATCTCATTTAAATCGCTAAATATGTTCGGCGCTGCTTTTATCTTATGGGTTCAGTTGGCCGATGTTTTTGGGGATTTGATCGCCTTCGTAAAAGTACAATATCACCGCATTCCAATCATCCCATGATTCTGCGTAACTGCTGTAGGTATAGTGTTTCTCCAAAGCACCGCGATTGTTGTAGACGTTACTGGACTCAAGAATGGTATAAATGATCTCATTGTCCGTAGGATCTTCCTGCTCCTGGTATGTCTGGATGATATTTCCGCTTTCATCCCGCAGATAAAAATGGGTGGTAGTATAGTCGGGAAATTCGTCGATTCTGCGGCTGTTGTGCCCTTTTTCGTCATATTCCCAGGTGTATCTGAAATTGAACAAACCCCCCTGATACCGTTCTTCCCCGATAAGCCGTCCTTGATCATCATAAGTCCAGGTCGTTACAAAAGAATCCGTTTCCTTGACAATATGGCCAGCATCGTCATAGTCGATTTCCTCATAGAGCGTGGACGTTCCATTGTTGTCGTTCGCAACGATATCAAGATGCAGACCGTCGGAGCTGTATTCAAAGCTAAAATAACCGGGGTTGGCGGCGTTGTGATAGATGATCTGGCTGATACGGCCCTGTTCGTCATAGATCAGTTCATGCTCGGCGCCGCCGTTCTTGACGTAATGATAGACCTCGTTGCCTTGGTCATCCTTCAAGGAAATATACTTTGAATCATTTGATTTGATGTAAATCAGCTTTTCTTGGGAATTATAGCGGGATTCCTCCGTTACGTTTCCATAGCCGTCGCAGTCTCTGGTGACGACGGTTTTTCCGTCCTCGTCGTAGCTATACTCCGTTGCGATCCCCTGATACGGATCGTTCTTCTCTACAAGAAGGTCTCCCTCATAGCGATAGGTAATCCAACTGGTGATACTCCCACTCTTCAATGTGATTTCGGCGCACAGTTTCGGTTTCGATGCTTCCTGCTGTTTTGCAACGTTTGCATCAGTTTTAGAGTCTTTTTCCGTTTCAGTGTCTGTCTTGCTGGTTTTACCTTCTGCATCTGTCTGCGTTTCAGACTGGGTGTCTGACGAAACGGTCTTTCCGTTACAGCCAGCGAGCATCAGACACACGGTCATAAGAACACAGAGGGAAAGAAGCTTTGTATGTTTCATAGATATTTACCTCATAATAACAAGTGTCTTTTGTACAAGAATGGATAGTGTGCTGTCGTTGCCCACAGAATAGCCTTTGAAAAAGGCTAAGGTCCTTCTTAGTTCATCTGGGATAGATCCGCCTCCCCATGCTCATCAGCGCCTATCACGATAACCGTTCCGTCGTTTTTCAGGAACACTGAATGAAGATCCCCTGCGCTGATCGCCACGATATCCCGCAATGCTTCCACATCACATTGGCCTTTGGTATTCATGCCGACGGCAACAACAGTCCCATCAGATTTCAGGCCAAGTGTATTCCAGCCTCCTGCAGAGATGGCAACGATATCAGTCCAATCCTTAACCTTGCACTGTCCATCAGAGTTCATCCCTACTGCTACGACAGTACCGTCAGAACGTAGTCCTACTGTGTGATCGCACCCCGCAGAGACTGCCACAATATCTGTCCAGTCATCCAGATTGCGCTGTCCGAAATTATTGCTTCCTGCGGATACCACCGTTCCATCGGCCTTTAGTCCGACTGTATGGGCATTTCCAGCAGAAATAGCAATAATGTCATGCCAGCCACCGACCTCTAACATCTCTGCCCCCTGGTGACCGATCGCGATAACCGTCCCGTCTGATTTTAGCCCCAATGTGGTTTTGTACCCAGCTGAAATTGCTCGGATATCCTTCCATTCGGAGACCTCACACTGATGAAACATGTTTCCTCCTGCAGCGACCACAGTGCCATCGCTGCGAAGGCCAACGATATGATCGCCTCCAGCGTCAATGGCGATCATATTGCTCCAGTCAGATACATCGCATTGCCCGGCATCGTTTGCTCCCGTTGCTGAGACAGTGCCATCTCTATGTAGAGCAGCTGTGAAGAAATCCCCTGCACATACTTGGATGTTTCTGGAATCAGCTGCAAGTGAGACAGCATTAGGAGTATCCGCATCTTCCGTCGTGGCCTCAGTGGAACTGTTCATGGCCGACTCCGATTCCGACTCTGCAGCGATAACCTCCGAGCCCTTCTCGGTCTGTTCAGACATTGTTTCCTCTCGGCCTGTTTCCTTGCTGCATGCCGATAGAGACAGACACAGAACAATCATCAAGAGTAGAGCAATCGTAGATCTTATGTTTTTCATGAATTTCTCCATATTCTTATACATTCCTTTCAACATCGTCCGTTATTCCATCTCAATTAATGTATATTCATACTCGGTAACATAATGAACACTTCCATCTTCATAATAATCCTCAACAATAACAACATTTCCGTTGTCATCTCGGATGCAGGTTTTTCCGTCTTCAGCAGCATCCAGCAGACTCGTATTTGTGAGCCTGAGCTGCTGCTCCTTGGGTGTGTATTTCTCACCGTCCATGACCTTATCTCCGGAATCATTCAAAACCGTCAGCCAGCCATCTTCGTCATATTGATAGAAATAAGATCGCTTCAATGTAGCATTAGCACTGACTTGCTTAGATGTAGGCTGTTCATAAACGTCTCTTCGAATCACATACCCCTGGTCGTCATAGGAATATTCAAAATACTGATTGCAAGTATCATTTTCACTGAACTGCAGTAGTCGAAAAAGCCTCCCGTCCTCGTCGTACTGATAACGATAATCCTTGATAAATCTGCGCTCCCCATTTCTGCCATTCTCCACGGAATATTCGCGTGTTGGTCTCCATGTTCCAATATCCGAAGGCCCCATTGTCACCGTGGTAACTTCGGAACTCAGTGCCGTCGTCTCTTCAGGATCTGCCTCTTGTTCCGTCGTGGATATCACTGAGCCCTTCTCGGTCTGTTCAGGCGTCGTTTCCTCCCGTCCTGCACTCTTTACGCAGGAACACAAGCAAATGCACAGAGTCAAAATAAGCACGAAGATCATCAAGTTTTTTATCTCTTTCATCATCAATCCTTCCTTAAGAAATAATAGTTCATGTTATTATATCAAAAACAAAAAGAGATCCGCCCCACACAAAAGGATAGTCTTTTTTGTGTAGGGCGGATCTCTTTTTGTTTAAAATTTCGGCAAGATCAGCCTCTTCTCCACGACCTCCGCCACCAACTGTATCGTATTGTGGAAGCCTGTTTTTTGCAAGATGTTCTTCACGTGATATTTGACCGTATTGGCTGACATGAACAGGGTCTCGCCAATTTCTTCATACCGTTTTCCAGCTGCCAAGGCGCGGATCACATCCAGCTCGCGATCCGTGAACTCTCCACTGTTTGCCAGACCGATTTTTACCTCTGGAGTCCCCTCAGGCCAGACGAAATCTCCTCGTACGGTTCGGTCGCAGATCTCCTCCAGTGAGATTTCCCCATGTTCCTTATACCAAAAACTGTCACAACCGCTTTCCCGGGCTTTTCGCAGGAAGGAATGTTCCGGCATGGAGGTCATGATGATGATTTTGATCCGTGGGTAGTGGCTCTTGATCCTTGCAGCGGCAATCAGACCAGATTCATTATCAGCGGTGCAAATATCCATCAGAATCAGATCGATATTGTTTCGCATACAGGCAATTTCCGCATTTGCCGCGTTCTCAATGGAAGTGATGACCTGATAGTCTGGCAAGGCCGCCAGCTGCCGTTCGAAAGACTCCCTCGAAACGCGCGAGTCTTCTACAATTAGTACGTTTATCATAGGCTACTCCTTTGGAATAGAAAGTACCATCACGACGCCATCATCCGTTCTGATCTCCATCGTGCCTCCCTCACACTCGATCCGTTGCCGAAGCGAACTGAGCCCGACACCCTCCCGCAGTGGAAGTACAGGCGTTTTGTTCCCATTGCTCGAAATCTTAGCATGATACATGTCTCCAAGTTCCTGAAGCTCGATCGTCAACACATCTGCGGCAGCATGTCGCACGGCATTGGTCAGTGCCTCACGGATCGCTGCATATAAGAGCATCAGCGCTTTGCGTTCATTGGGTTGTTTGCCATGGAATTCCACCCGGCAGCCGACCATCCCAGCTACCCGGACCAGTTCTTCCTCTGGCAGAGTCGTTTTCTCGTGAGAGGAGTTCGCGGCGTTTTCCATATCAAAGATCACATTTTCCCAGCCACGATACAATGCGTCCGCTTGTTGTTCAGAGATTTCACCTGCCAGCTCGTTCCGCGTTAGCAAAAGCATTTGACCAATATCGTCATGGATCTGCATTTTTGCCTGCAACAGTTCTTTCTTCAGATTGTTCTGAACAATGCTTTGCAGAAGCTCCCGCTGCCGCCTGTGGAGTTCAGCGACGTTACGATTGTTTTCCTCTAATTGCTTTGCATACTGATAGAGTTCTGTCACATCTGAAGCTTCCATCTGCAGGACCTCCGTTTCGTCAAGAGTTCTAGACTGTCGCCGGAACTGCCATACAGTTCCATCCGGTAGAGGAAGCAGCAGATGGTCTTCTCTTGCAATGCTGTCACAAATGACCATGTCAGTGCTCGCCAGATGTTGCAACTCTTCCCACATCGTCAAAGCGTTCACGATCGTGTGGCCCGTCAGTCGATGACAAATCTTGTTCATGCTCTGGTTTACTAAGATTGGCCTGCCATTTGTTGTAGCCATGCAGAGCCCGTCCGGGCAGCTGTCCACTGCCTGCCGAATCATACGTGCGATCCGGCGCTGTTTTCCAATCATGATTGACATGCACAAGCACCTTCCTCTCTCATGGTAACCCGGAAACCATCATCTGTCGTTTCCCACAAGGTGTCAAAGTCATTTGGCAGATTTTCAGAAACGGCTGCTCCGCTGACCGAGAAAACAATTGTCCGGTCAGTGACACAGGCAGAAAATGACTGTGCCGAAAAATCAATGCGCTCCAACAGGGTTTCCAGAAAATCAAAGGCAGCAATCCCGAAGCGGGTCGAAAAGTCTGAGCTGGACAACCATTCCAGTGTTCCCTCTATCCCTACTTGTCGGATCGCTGAAAGCATGTCCGCAAAGCTCATGTGGAAATCCTCATTTTCAATATGCCCGTTTTCCTGCTCGATCAACCGCAGATTACAGCGACGTTTCATGTAGGTTCCAAGGATAATTAGCTGCCTGAGTCCTGTTTCACGGTTTTCCAGCCGTCCCTGTGCCTGACAAATCTGCTTCACCATTTGGAGCTGAGGCTGCATCTCTCGCGAGAGAGAATCGTAGATTTGGTTCTTGGCAGTAAGACTTGCTTCTTCGTTTTTTGCGCGCAGCTCCTCACTGAGAAGCACGCCTTCCTGAGCAAGTTCCTCGGCACTTCTGTTGAGTGCTATGATCGTGTCCTGAAATAAAGAAATATCTTTCATCCAAAGAACATTAGCCTCATGAATCCGATGCATATGCAGTTCCATGCCAGCATATTCTTGGACACTCGTTTTCTCATCCATCGTCTGCTCAGGCAGTTCTGGCGCGTTTGCAGACAGAATTCGCTCTCCATTGTCGCAAAGGATCTGCATGCCGATGGTGGACTGCTCAAAAACCGCACGATAGTCTGTATTGACTGGGACAAACCCAAGATAGATAAAAAGCTCCCAGCTCAGGATTTCAATATAGTAGATCTTCGCATACTGCTCGATTACCTCCACTGGTGCCAGAGGGGCGTTTATCCGCAGCCAATTGATGATATATGGGAGATAAAAAATCACAAGTAGGATCGGCTCTACAAAGGGAATGAGCCTCCGCAATATCGGACGATCCTTCATGAAATCATTTCGAATGTAGATTTGATACACCCGGAAACCTGCAGCGGCAAGTATAAGCACAAAGACAACATAGAATCCAACATATGGATGATAAGTCAGATTCGGTTGCGGCTCCTCCGGAATGATATACGTAAAGAAATGGTGATAATTATCTGTCAGAAGCAAAGGGATCAAAACAAGGGAGGGGATCAAAAGGAGATATTGTTTTCTCGGAATACGAAAGCCATTTCCTTCACCAATGCACATGCAAGCATATAATCCCAAAGTCATCATGGGAAGGAGCATCGTGGCGAGAAAGAGCCCCGTGATACGCAAGGCAGGAATATTATCCGATAGGAATGTGTCCTGCACAAATCGTGTTGTGAGGCCGATGAACATAAGAAGATCTTCCACAAGAAGAAACCGCATCATGTCTCTTTGGGCTACGCGGGACCATATTGAAACGCCCCAAGCGACTAACAGAATAACGTAGCAGCCGTAGAGGATATATGTTCTGAAGGCGTCGTTAGGCAAATAGCGCAAGCTTAGCTGACGGTACAGCGAAACGGAAAACAGCAACAGAAAGGCAAGCAGATTACCCTGTAATTGATTCTTCCGACCGTTCACTGGATACCACCTCCGACAATGATATACTTCAATTATGTTTGGAGCTTCAGATCATTTTTCTTCCCCAGAATTGCGTGAAAGGACTCCCGGGTATCACCCCAGAAGGCCTGTAATCAGTTCTTTGTGCGGATGATTCGGATCTGCCTCATAGATATTGATATGACTTAGATCCGCACACCGGTTTTTAAAAGCTGGGAATAAAAATCCACATTCTACTTTGCCTGCTTCGTAATCTCCTTTGGTCTCGCAGATCACGCAGATCAGAAACTCATAAACTTCCTCCCCGTCTGCGATGTAGGCGTCGTCGCTTCCCTTTTTCGGGACATCGTACGCCCCCTGGATCACATAGATGCAGTAAGGCTTTCCCTGATGGTAAAGTGCGCCAATCTGCTCGTAAAAAATGTCTAGAAACGCGTCATTTTTAAGTCCGGAGCTCTTCATTCCCATCAAAAGCCGCCACATCGTATCCTTGCCCTGCAAACCCTCCTTCGGAAATGCATGCTCTACCAGTTCTTCGTTGGTCTTTGCAAACGGAACCGTCTTAAACAAGGCCAGATTCTTCTTTCTCTCGGCCTCCGAAAGCTTGAGAAAATGGGTGTTGAACGTTCCGTCCACATACCCTTCCTCATCCATGTACGCGCCTGCGATTCTGGAAAATGACGTGCGGCTTAGATTCATCCGCCTCGTCAGTTCCAGCATATCTTCTCGGTAAATCAATTTATCTCTCCCTGCATGCCATTACATTTCCTGCATGGCATGATACTTTGCATAGGTGCCGCCAAGCTTGATCAGCTCTTCATGTGTGCCGCGCTCGGTGATTCCGTGCTCATCCACCACCAGGATCTCATCCGCCCCATAGATCGTGGAAAGGCGGTGTGCGATCGTGATGGTCGTGCGATCCTTGGCGAGCTCATCTAAACTTGCCTGAATGTAGCGCTCACTCTCATTATCCAGCGCAGAAGTCGCTTCGTCTAAAATCAAGATCGGCGGGTTCTTTAAGAACACTCTGGCGATCGAGATGCGCTGCTTCTGTCCGCCGGAAAGCCTCGTGCCACGCTCGCCGACGAAGGAATCATAGCCATCCGGCAGACTCATGACAAAATCATGGATATTGGCACGTTTTGCCGCAGCGATGATCTCCTCTTCGCTCGCATCCGGCTTGCCGTAGGCGATATTTTCCCGGATCGTTCCGCCGAACAGATACACATCCTGCTGCACGATGCCGATGGTCTTTCTAAGACTCTCTAACTTGATTTTGGAAATGTCCTGGCCACCAATCAGGATGCGTCCGCCGGTCACATCGTAGAACCTCGGAAGCAGCGAGCAAATCGTCGTTTTACCACTGCCGGAAGGTCCCACCAGGGCAACTGCTTTGCCTGGCGCAATCGTAAAGGAAACATGCTCTAAGACCGATTCTTCCTTCTCGTAGAAGAAGCTCACATCCTCATAGCGAATCTCGCCTTCCGGATTCTTGATCTCCTCTGCATCCGGCGCATCCACGATCTCCGGGCTGGTCTCCACGACTTCTAAGAATCTTCGGAAGCCGGACATACCCTTTTGCAGCATCTCGGTCAGCTCAAGAAGGATGCTGATCGGACTCACAAACACACCGATGTAGAGGGCATACATCGCAAGATCCGTCGCCTGCATCTGGCCTTTTGCAATAAAATACCCGCCGCAGACAAGGGTCACAACATAAAGCATGCCTGTAAAGAACGAGTTTCCACTCTGGAACGATCCCATCGCAGCATAGTTGCGGCGCTTCGAATCTAAGAAGGCTTCATTTCCCTGGCGGAACTTCTCCTCCTCCACGTCTTCATTTGCAAAAGCCTGCACCACACGGATACCCGAGAGCGAATCCTGCAGCGTCGCATTGATGTCGCCAATCTTACGTCTGTTATCTGCAAATGTCTCCCGCATCCGCTTCCTCTGCGATGCCGAAAAGACCACCATCACGGCCACGACCGCCAGCAAAATGAGTGCCAGCCGCCACTGGATCGTGAAGAGGAAAATGAACGAGCCCACCAGCTTGATCGTCGCGATAAAGAAGTTCTCCGGGCCGTGATGCGCCATCTCGGAGATGTCAAATAAGTCCGAAACCAAGCGTGCCATCAGCTGTCCGGTGTTGCCCTTGTCATAATAAGAGAAGGATAATCTCTCGTACTGATCAAAGAGCTCCCGGCGCATGTCACGCTCCATCTTCGCGCCCATCACGTGGCCGAAATTGGTCACGTAATATCTGGCAAGCGTCTGCAGCAGATATGCGACAACCAGTGCCAGGCCGATAAAGGGAAGCTTCCCAAGAATCGATGCCTCATCGCGCTGGAACAAGCCGTTAACGCAGGAGCGCAGGATCTGCGGGTACAAAAGATCCACGACACTGATAAAGAGTGCGCAAAACAGATCAAAGTATAACTCCCACCGATAAGGCTTGTAGTAGCGAATAAACTTTTTATAAGTATCCATGATTCCCCATTTCATTCATCAAATGAGCGCTCAAAGAAGCGCTCACATTCTTAGTCAATTTTAAGGCCTTGCTTCTTCCAGCCAGCAGCGATGCGCGCGTCCATCTCTTCAAAACTTGGCACTCCCGAGAGCGAATCGTACTCTTCCACGCACCCACAGCCGGCACCGGTCGCATACTGCAAGCACTTCTCGACCGGGTATCCCTGTAACATTGCGCTTAAGAAAGCGCCGATGGACGCATCGCCTGCACCCACGCCGGACTTCACGACGTCTGCCACGAAGCTCTCCTCGAAGAGCTCTTTGTCTGCCCAGCTCTCTGCAATCAGCTCACTGACCTGCGTTCCGGTCCGAAGCAGGACGTCTTTAGATGCGGTGCGTAGATATAAGCCCTGCAGGCCACATTTGATCATCACGACTTTCGCGCCCCAGGAGATCAAAAGATCCGCCATCGGCTTGATGTCTTTTTCGATCGAGATGACTTCCGTCACATCTCTGCCTGCCGCGCGCTCCACCCAGGCTTCGTACTCCTTCGGATTTAACTCAAAGCAAAGCTCTGCCGCGCTCGGCACAAAGAAATCCACGTAAGGGATCACATTTTTCACGATCTGACGCCAGTTTGCCTGACCGTTTTCGGTGTCAGGATCGACGAAGACCATATCAAGAGAGGTTGCCACGCCAAGTTCCTTCACGCGCCGGTACATCTTCACCAGCTCTTCTCCGTCGTTTAAGTAGAAGTTGCGCATAATCCCGGGATATCCGAAGTGGAATAACGCCGCGTCTTTGAGCGCATCGTAGTTGATATCCTCCGCGGTAAACGAATTGTTCGCGCCGGGAACCTGCAAGAACATCCGGTCAAGGCCTCTGGGCGCAAGCACCATCGTACACGACGTCTCTACGTCCGGATCTGTTAACAGGTAAGTATCATCACCGCCCGCTTCCAACAAAAGGCGTCTTAAGACATCCGCAAAACCGTCCGTGCCGACCTTGCCCATGAAACGAACTTCCGTTCCCATTTTCTGCATTGCAAGCCCGGTATTGGGAACCGCACCGCCAAGCGCGAGCACGAGGCCGTCCATCGTCGAAAGTTTTCCGGGATAAAAGACCTGATCCACCCGCTCATAGGTCAAATGTTCGGGAAACTTCGGTGTGATATCCAGGCAAATCTGTCCTGCCGCCACTGCAATCTTCTTACTCATCCTCGTCCTCCTTTGAAAAAGCGCCTTCGTCCGCCGCGAGCTTATAGATCTGCTCCAGTTCTTCCGGATCCAGATCCATATAATCTGCCAGCTCGTGTTTATCCGGGGCAAATCCAAACTCTGTCTTATATTGCTTCACGTTATCGCGCAGGGTCTCCGCGCGTTCCACACTCTTTCTGCCCACGGTTTCGTTCGCATTTTCCTCGTAAATGTGCTGCTCCATCGCTTCCATGACTTCCGAAAGCAACACCTTTCTCCAGGATTCTGCCTCGGCAAGCGCCCGGGATAGTCCCAGCATCAGGCCGACATTGCCTTCCTGGATCAGATCCTCAAGCGTACTGCCCTGTGATGCATATAAAAGTGCGGTCTCACAGACCATCGGAAGCTGCGAATGGATGAAAGGATCTTTTGCCTTCGGATCTCCGGCTGCAAGTGCCGCAAATAACGCCTCTTCCTCTTCTTCCGTCCGTTTCGGCAGTTTCTTTAACTCCTGCAGATACATCGAAAGCAAAGGCGCATCTTTGGCGTAGATAGAAAGCTCTTTCATGAGCGAAGACTGTGATCTACTCTCCTTTGGATCATAGATCTCACGCACGCGAATCTCGTGTTCTGCTAAAAAGGCCGCGAGCGCCTGCCACTGTTCGTCAGAAAGCGAAGGCATCACCGCAGAGATCTCTTCCTTTGTCAGAACGCCCTCATGCTGCTTTGCTCGTGCAAGCAGCTGCTCAATCATTTGTCTAAACTCTTGTACTTCCATGGTTTCGTGAAATCACTCCCAAATTTATTTGACAAAAAATCCGAAATACACCAGAACCAGAATGCCCAGTGCGATGCGGTAATATCCAAACACCTTGAAATCATGATTGCGGATGTAGTTCATGATCAGCTTGATGACGAACATCGAAACGATAAAGGCAACCGCCATACCGACGATCAAAACCAACACTTCTGTCACCGTGATCGGATTGCCGATAAACTTCACAATCTTTAAAAGACTCGCACCAAGCATAACCGGCACTGCCACATAGAAGGTAAATCTTGTCGCAACCCTGCGGTTTAAGCCAAGAAGCAGACCGCCGATGATCATCATGCCGGAGCGGGATGCCCCCGGGAAGATCGCAGCAATCATCTGGAACAAGCCAAGGAGGGCTGCGTCTTTGTAGGTGATTTCGTTAATGTTGCGGATGCGAGGACGTTTACCTTTGTTCATCGTCTCCACCACGATAAACGCAATACCAAAGACGATCAGCGCGATCGCAACCCCGGTCGGATTGTAGAACCACTCATCGAACTTATCCCCGAGCGCCACACCGATTACGCCTGCCGGAATGCAGCAGATCACAATCTTTACCCACAGATTGAAAATGTCCTTTTTGATGTAGGGCTTATTCTCCTGCATACCAAACGGCCACAGTTTCCAGAAATACCGCACCACCACGGCTAAAATCGCGCCAAACTGGATCACGACCAGGAACAGATCCCAGAACGCCTCCGACACCTTTAACCCGATGAACTCATCCAATAAAATCATATGTCCGGTACTGCTGATGGGAAGCCACTCCGTAATGCCTTCCACGATACCGTAGACGATCGCTTTTAATATCTCAATTAATGTTGCCATATCCCGCTTCCTTCTCTTTCTTTCTATCTGTCACGAATGGTTGAAAACCTAGGTATTATTATAAAACAAGAGACCCTTTGAGGCAAGTCATTGCCGAAAGAGTCTCTGTCAATTTCTTGAAAATGTATCCTCAATCACCGGAGGAACCAAGATCTCGGTTAACGAAAAACTTGTAGCCGTAGGACTTGCCTGCCTCCAGTTTCTCTCCAAAGCCATATTCCGCAAGATCTGAAACGGTCACAACCTGATAGCCTTGTTCCACAAGCCACGGAATGATCGTCTCCATCGCATCTGCCGTACTCTGCTTGGTCTCATGCATCAGGACAACCTTGCCGTCAAGACCTCCGTTTTCGGCTTCTTTCTGGATCGTATCAATCAGCTTTTGCGTATTATCATACTTCCAGTCCAGCGTATCCACTGTCCAGATGATCAGAGGCGCTTTCACGTAGGTTTTCACATTATCATCAAACCTGCCATAAGGCGGACGATAGACCGTAATATCATGACCAAGGATCTCCTGGAAGACTGCCTGCTGATTCTCAAAATCCTTCTGCAGATCTGCAAGCGAAAGCTCTGTCAGACGCTTATGCGACATGCTGTGCGCGCCGACTTCGCAGCCAACTGCCTCTTCCCTTTGCACAAGCTCGACATGCGTCTTCATCCGATCGCCCAGATGGAAAAATGTCACCGCCGTGCCCGGATTAGCCTCGCAGACATCCACGATCTTATCGGTCCTTCCATCCGTGTATGGCCCGTCGTCAAATGTAAGCGCCACCATCCACTTATTGGGATCGATGTTCTTTTCTTTTGCTCCTTTTGTCGTGGTCTCTTCTGTGGTCGTCTCCTCCACGATCGGATCTGTCGTCACATCCACGTCTGATTCCGTAGCTGTCTCCTTCGGCCCCTTCGTCGTGATCTCTTTCTCCGACTCCTCTAAGTTCACCTTGTGCGCGATGCAGCCACCGATCAGTGAGATCACACACACCAAGGCGACCACAACCATCCAGTTCTTTCTCATGAAAACTTCACTCTCCCCAGTTCATTTCACAAACACATATTTACTCTTATCATTCTACTCATAAAAAAAGAAAAGAAAAGGGAAATCTCCCTCTTCTTTCTTAAGAAATTGTATAAATTTTGTAAATTTTCTTCGTGCTTCCTAAAAGATGCCAAGCTTCTTTCCCTGAATCCGGTATTCCATCGGCAAAATAATCTCCCTCGGCAGAAGCTTCACCGCAAGTCTCGCTAGCTTCTCCTTCGTTCCAGGGATGATCACGCTTCTGCCGCGAAACATCCCATAGATGGCGGCCTCCGCGCATTCACTCGCACTCATGCCGGAGAGCGGATGAGGCACTCCCGCCGCCTTGTCAAACCCGGTCGCCACGGAGCCCGGACAAAGCGTCGCCACGTGCACGGGCTTTCCCTGCTTGCGAAACTCGTAATTGACGGAGCTTGACAAATGATACAGGTACGCCTTCGTCGCCCCGTAAGCAGCCATAAGCGGTGTCTCCTGAAAGGCCGCCATACTGGCAACATTTAAGATAAAGCCATTCTCCATTGAGCCGGAAAAGAGCTTAAAAAGAAGGTGCGTAGAGAGGATGTTTAGGCGCAGCATCTCCATCTCCGCGTCCAGATCCGTCTCCAAAAACGGACCGATCACGCCGCGTCCTGCGTTATTGATGAAAACACGCACATCGCGCCCTTTACAGTATGCATGCAGCCGTCTGCAGTCCTCTTCTTTCGACAGATCACAGACAAATGCCTGCGCGCTCACATGAAACTTCTTCGCGATGGCATAGCAAAGCTGCGAGAGTTCCTTCTCGCGCCTTGCCGCCAAGATCAGATCAAACCCCAGGCTTCCCAGGATCTTTGCCATCTCCATTCCGATGCCATCAGATGCACCGGTTACCACCGCTACCATCAGTCTTCCTTCTCCTTCGGTGCACCGATCACCGGCAAGTCCTCTGTGGGCGCACCGATGATCTGCAGCTCTTCTTCCTCATCTGTGTTCCGATACCGTGCAATCTCTGAAAGAGACATCTTCTTCGCAGGCTCTTTCTTCACGGGCTTTTCCACCTCCGCGATCGCATCCGGGTCAAGGCCTGCGTCCTCACTCTTGATTCCGTAGACCTCATCCACAAACCGGTTGGTTTTGGTGTACCGAAGATACCCGCGGATATTTGCATACAAAAGCCAGATCCCAAAGATTGCAAACAACGCACCGATCCCATAGCCCCAGAATCTAGATTTCTCTGGGTGTTGCGCCGTATAAGAGATCAGTTGATACGCCATAAAGCAGACATAACCACCAGAGATAATCTTGATAATATAATATCCCTGCGAGTCATATTTCTTCTTTTTTGGCGCTTCCTCAGTCTGCGCGGTCTCATCGGACGTCGTCACTTCTACTACATTTTTCTCTTCGTCTGCCATACAAAACCCTTACTTTCCGTAAATGCGGTCGCACGCCGCGGTCAGATACGCATAATCCTCTGCCGGAAGCACAAAATCGCCGGCTGCGGCATTCATCACTGCCTGCTCCGGGGTTCTTGCACCGACCAGCGTCGAAGTCATCGCAGGGTTGGATAACGACCAGGCGATTGCGACAGCCACGACAGGAACTTCATGTTTCTGTGCAATCTCTCGCATCACATTAAGCAGCGCATTGGTTCTCGGCCACTCTTCCTCCGAATAATACGGGTAGAAGGCAGCACGTACGTCACGCTTAAAGTTATCCCCGTTTCCGGTCGAGTAGACCGGGCGCTCGGTAAACTTACCACTTAAGACACCGCCCGCGATCGAACCGTACGATAACACGCCGACATTGTTCTTTATGCAATAAGGCAAAATCTCCGCCTCAATCTTACGGTTTAAGAGCGAGTATGGTGGCTGCAGACTCACGATCTCGCAGTACTGTTTTGCCTCGTCGATCAGTGCACCGTCAAAGTTCGAGACACCGAGGTAGCGGAACTTGCCCTCTTCCTGCATCTTAGCCAGCTCCTCAAACGCAGCTTCCAGGGAGTGTTCCGGGTCAGGCCAGTGCACCTGCATCAGATCGATCGTATCGACCTTCAGACGTCTTAAGGATCCTTCGATCTGCGCACGCAGCACCTCGGGTCTCCAGTCCTTATGATAGACATGTGCCTCATCCTGATAGGAGACACACTTGGTCGCAACGACAACCTGGTCACGGTATCCCTTGATCGCCTCTGCAACCACCTCTTCTGCATGGCCGTAGCCGTAGGGCTGAGCTGTATCAATCAGGTTGATCCCCGCCTCAAGGCCTGCACGAAGCGCCGCGATCGACTTTTGATCGTCCACCGCACCGGACCCTGCCCAGCTGTCACCGCCAATGCCCCAGGTGCCGAGCGCAACCACCGATACCTTCAGATCACTGCTGCCCAACTTTTTATATCTCATGACTTGTCCTCTCTCCTTTACAAATCAGTTGTCTCTTCTACAAAAAATCTTACTCTAAAACCGCCTGCTTGTCCACCGTCACTCGCGTAAAAGCACTGCCTTGTGTTCCGCAGCCTGCGCCTTTAATGCAATCGCGGCCTCTTTTGCACTCTCCTTGCCGAGGTCTCCTGCGATCATGCGCGTCAGTTCCTGGATCGACTCCTCCTGCGAAAGCGAACGGATCTGCACCTTCGTCTCTCCACCTGAAGCCACCTTTTCGATGAACAGGTGACGATCCGCCATCGCCGCGATCTGCTGCAAATGTGTGATGCAGATCACCTGATGCGTTCTTGCCAGCGTATCCATCCGCTCCGCCACCTTGCGCGCAGTCACGCCGCTGATTCCAGTATCGATCTCATCGAAGATCACGGTCGGAATCTGATCCTGCGCGGCCAAGATGGACTTAATCGCTAACATGATACGCGAAAGCTCACCGCCCGAAGCCACCGCGCCAAGCGAGCGCACCGGCTCTCCGGGGTTGGTTGAAATCAAAAACTCCAGCCGGTCACGCCCATTGACGTGACGTGCCTCTTCCTTCTCGCAGAGAATGTGGAAATCCGCCTGCATAAAATTCAAAGACATCAGCGCATCCGTGATCCTGCCTTCCAGCTCCTTCGCAGCCGCACTGCGGCGTTTGGAAAGCTTCTCTGCTTCTTTGTCATAGGCCGAAAGCAGCTCCTTTTCCTTCCTCGCGAGCTCCTCCATGTGCAGGTCATAGTTTGTATAACCGATGAGCTTTTCACAGATCTCGTCGTAGTGCGCCATCGTCTTCTCGTATGTCCCGCCGTACTTTGCGTAAAGCCTGCGGATCTCATCAAGCCGCTTATCGATCCGTGAAAACTCTTCCTTATCGTAGCTTAAGCTCATCTGATAGTCGCTGAGCGACCGGTTGAAATCACTTAAGATGTCCTCTGCCTGACGCAGTTCCTCATAAAGGTCTGCCAGAGATTCATCGTATTCGGTCAGTCCGCCAAGCGTACGCAGTGCCCGTGCGATCTGATCCGCCGCGCATTCGCGGTTTTCCCCGGTCAGTCCATAGGCCTCCGCAACACCGCCCTCGATCCGGCTCATGTTATTTAACAGCCGGTAGCGCGCCTCAAGCTCTTCCTCTTCATTTTCCTTTAGCGCGGCTTCCTCGATCTCCTGTTGCTCATACTCTAAAAATGAGATCTCTCGCAGGCGTTCTTCCTGAGGAAGCGTCGCCTCCTCGCGCTCTTTTACAACCGCCTGCCACGCCTGATACGCCTGCTTTACAGCCGCCAGACTCTCTTCATTTTTCGCGTAGGCATCCACAATCTCCAGATGCTTCTCGCGGTGCAGCAAGGACTGATGTTCATGCTGCCCGTGAATGTCGATCAGAGTCTGCGCTACCTCTTTTAGCGTCGCAACCGTGACGGTCTCGTCATTGATCTTGTTGACCGTCCGTCCTGGATAGATCTTCCTGGAAATGATGACCTCATCGCCGCAAGGAATTGTAAGCTCTGCAAGCTTCGCCCTGGTCGCCTCATTTTCCGGCGTAAAGACTAGCTCCACAAGCGCATATTCTGCCCCGTTTCGGATCATTTCCCGCGTCGCCTTCCCGCCAAGGCCTAAGGACGCGGCTCCGATCAAAATCGATTTGCCGGCGCCGGTTTCACCGGTTAAAATGTTAAAATGCTCTGAAAAATCTACCTCGGCTTCCCGGATAATCGCCAGATTTTTCACATGTAAATGACATAACATCGCTTCTCAATCTCTAAATGCCGCACGTATCGAGTGCGGCATTGCATCAATCATATATCTCTTCCAGCGTGCGCACCATCTTGATATAGTGCTCTTCACACTGTGCCAACTGTTTCTCTTCGATCATCGATAAGCAAGGAGAAAGATACTGCTCCCAGATGTCCGCGTAGATCTTGTCGCGGTCCGGCTGCAGATCGATCGACGCCACGATGCGCGGCGCAAGATCATAATATTCGGCTACCAGTGCCTCGCCTTCCGGCTGAAGCAGCAGATAATCATCGCGAAACTGTCTGAATCGCATCAGCTCATAACAGTTGTCGGGTTTGCCAAACGTATCGCACACCGCTGTCGTAATGTAGCAGATGCGACGCTTGCGAAATCCATTGATCAGGTTATGATAATCACCCTTGTAATAGATATCGCCGTTGTTGCGCTCTTTCCAGGCCGTGATGATCGCATCGGAAAACTCTTCGCTGATGTCTAAGTGCAGCTCGCGGATCATCGGGATGATATAGACCACCTGCTGCATCTTATAATCATTCTTGCGAACCTCGCGCTTTCCTCTGGCCTTGCCTCCGTTATCGATCGCGGCCATAATCGCATCCATGAGCTTATTTGCCAGAGCAGTGAGGCGCTCATAACGGACCTCTTCCGACGCCATCCGACACGCCAGATCCACCTGCTCCACCAGGCCACGCTCCGCCTCCATGAAAGCCTCAAACGATTCCTCATAGTCGGTCTCATTAAAGGACTTCATCAGGTCCGGATACTTTACAAACAAGTCTTCGATGTGCGAAAGCGCTTCCTCATAGTTTTTGGAAGCCTCCGTGATGAGGGCACTCATGTCGCCGGAAATGAGGTCGTCTGCCTTCAGCGTCTTTCCGCAATACATGCAGATTCCCTTCGTAAGTCCGTCCGGAAACTCAAGCTCTCCCGCACAATACGGGCATCTTCCGCGCTTACCCATCGATCTCGTCCTCCGCCTCGCTCTGCGCCTCTGCGAGTGCCTCACTTACCTCGGCACTCTCATCTACAGATTCTCCAGCCTCTGTGTTCTCACCTTGCAGCTTTGTGCGCACCTTGTGCAGGATATCCATAAACTCCTTGCCGGTGATCGTCTCCTTCTCCGTCAGATGATCCGCGATCGCCGCGAGCACATCCAGATTGCCGGAGAGCAGCTCCTTCGCCTTGTCATAGCTCTCTTTTAACAATGCCATGACCTCATGATCGATCTCGCTCGCCGTCTCATCACCGCAGTTTAAGACCGGACGTCCGTCCAGATACCGGTTCTCGACAGACTCCAGACCCATCAGGCCGAACTTCTCGCTCATACCGTACTGCGTGATCATCGCACGGGCGATCGATGTCGCCTGCTCAATGTCATTTGCCGCGCCGGTCGTGATCGTATGGAAGCAAAGCTCTTCCGCGGCACGGCCGCCAAATAAAGTGACGAGACGTGTCTTTAACTCGTCCTTGCTCATCAGGTACTTCTCTTCCTCCGGGACCTGCAGCACGTAACCGAGCGCACCCATCGTGCGAGGCACAATGGTAATCTTCTGCACAGGCTCCGCATCCTTCATCAGGGCGGTGATTAGTGCATGGCCGACCTCGTGATAAGCGACGATCTTCTTTTCCTCCGGGCTTAAGATGCGGTCCTTCTTCTCCTTACCGGCGATGACCACCTCCACGGACTCCAGCAAATCCTCCTGCTTGACGACCGTACGCCCGTTCTTGACTGCCAGGATGGCAGCCTCATTGACAATATTGGCCAGATCTGAGCCGACCGCACCGGACGTTGCCAGGCCGATCGCCTCCAAATCGACAGAGTCGTGCATCAGGACGTTCTTGGAATGCACTTTTAAGATGTCGACTCTGCCCTTTAAATCCGGCTTATCCACGATGATTCTGCGGTCAAACCGTCCCGGACGAAGCAGTGCCTTATCAAGCACCTCCGGCCGGTTCGTAGCTGCCAGGATCACGATACCCTTCGAGGTATCAAATCCATCCATCTCAGAGAGCAGCTGGTTTAGTGTCTGCTCACGCTCATCGTTGCCAAACTGGCTGTCACGGCTCTTACCGATCGCATCGATCTCATCAATGAAAATGATACAAGGCGCGTTCTGCTGTGCCTGCTTAAACAGGTCTCTGACACGCGAAGCACCGACACCGACGAACATCTCCACAAAGCCGGATCCTGACAGGGAGAAGAAAGGCACCTTTGCCTCGCCTGCGACTGCCTTCGCAAGCAATGTCTTACCGGTTCCGGGCGGTCCCACGAGGAGCGCGCCCTTCGGGCACTTTGCACCGATGCGCAGATACTTCTCAGGCTTCTGCAGGAAGTCGATGATCTCGACAAGAGACTCCTTCGCTTCCTCCTGGCCTGCCACGTCTGCAAATGTCACACCGGTGTCCGCCAGCATTTACATCTTCGCGTTTGACCGTCCGACACCCATGATGCCGCCGCCCGCGCTCTGCGTAATTCTTCGGAAAATGAAATACATCGCGCCCCAGATCAGTACCAGAGGCAGAATATCAAGCAAGATAAACTGAAGCCACGCATTGCTCTCCGTGACTTCTTTGGAATAACTGACGCCCGCTGCGTTGAGCCGCTCATAGACGTCCGTGTCACCCTCCAGATAACCAGTAAAATACGTGATCTTTAACGCATTCTGCTCTTTCTTTGGCGTGATCTCGATCCGATCTGTCTTAAAGACCACCTTCTCGATCTGCTTCGCCTCGATCATCTGGTTAAACTCCGTATAAGTGATCTCCTTATACGTGCTCTTCTTAAACTGGTTTTGCATATAGCTGTAAAGCGCGAAAATGATGACCGCCGAGATCAGGCAGATCACGATCATCCGCAGGTTTTGATTGCGGTTACCGTTCTCATTTTCATTCTGGTTTTGATTTTGATTCTTATTATCCACTATAATCCTCCAACTTAGGTTTCCTATCACCATCGCCGATTGGCCCACCCATCGCCAATCCATACGTAGCTTCAATTATAGTCTAAACACAGAAAAAAAGAAAGAGGTCTTACTGACCTCTTCCCCTAAAGAATCTATGAAATTTATGTGAAGAAGCCTCATTTGCCCCTTCCTCAACCGGCACATCCACGAGATAGTAGCCCCAGCCGTTGACGATCTTCGTCTGTTCGTTGTAAATGTACTCTCTTTGGAATCCTCCGTACTCCTTGTGGACATGTCCAAAGAACATGTAAGAAGGCTTGAATTCGTCTAACAGATCATGAAAGCATGAAAATCCGCGGTGCGCAAGATCTTCCTGATCACCGTACCCCTTGGCAGGCGCGTGTGAGACGAAAATGTCGAGACCCCCGGCGCGCTTGATCTTCCTGCAAAGCTTCTTGACTCGCTTCTCCATCTCCGCTTCCGTGCTCATATATTTGCTCTTATCATTGTAGCGCATGCTGCCGCCAAGACCCGCAATTCGAAGGCCTTTGACTGTCAAGACCCGATCCTCCAGACAGTCACAGCCCTCCGGAGGCTTCGTTTCAAATGTCTCGTCGTGATTGCCGTGGACGTACACAAGCGGTACATTTGCCATGGTCACCAGAAATTCCAGGTAGGCCGCCTTTAAATCTCCGCAGGAAATGATGACCTCTGCGCCGCCTAACTTATCCTTGGAAAAGAAGTCCCAAAGATACGGAGACTCTGTGTCGGAAATGACCAAAACCTTCATGGCTTCTTCCCTTCTGCATTCACAATGCCGCTGACCGAGACTACTTTCTTGACCTCATCAAACATCTCCTGAGAGGAGACAATCTCCCCAACCACATTGTCGTTGAGCCAGTTCATCTTGATGATCTCTTCGATCGAGAGCTTCGGGCTCCCTTCTTCCTGAATTAGACCGTCCTTGCTCCGGAGTTCTCCCTCAAACGGATCTAATGATCCATTGATGATCGCCTCACGAAGCAGCGCAATCATTTTCCGCGTCGGATACGGCAGTTTCTCAGAAATGCTCACGTCAATCACACCGGAGGAGATCCCGTACCAGTAGTTGAGTGCTTTCTCCTTGGCACCTTTTTTCAGGGTCTGGTCACTGCCTTCCATGACGCTTCGTAAGATCAGCTCATAATACATGCCCCAGTCTGCCGTCATTCTGCCAAGCTTCTTATAATCGCCTTCCCAGTTCGTCCAGAAGACACCGTGCTCGTTCGGGATCCATTCCGGTTTTACGAGGTCATGTCCAGAGGCCACGAGGATCTCTTCCTCTGCCATCTTCTGATGCCAGTCCTGATCCTTCTTCGTCGACCAGTGCAGATAAATCTTTGCCCGCGGATCGACAAAAGAAGCTCCGATCGCGAAAGCATTGATGTTCGCGATTGTCCCGTAGATCGGATAATCCGCAAGGTAGCCGATCTTGTGATTTCTGGCAACCGAAGCCGCCACAGCGCCCAGCAAGAACTTTGCCTCGTAGGCACGGCCGTAGTACGTCGGCACCGTCGGGTGCGATTCGTTGAGCGAACAGTTAAAGAACCGCACATTTTTATAGTGAATCGCGCAGCGCAGGGTCTCTTCCATCTGATCTGCTGAGACCGTGAAAATGACCTTGCAGCCTTCTGCAACTGCCGTATCGATTGCACGTGCTAATGCCTCGTCTGTGGCAAGGTTCTCATAGACTTTCGTCACAACCGCACCATCAAACGCCTTCTCTGCTGCAATTCTTCCTTCGTCGTGTGTGTGAATCCAGGCAGACTCCTTCGCATTTTTCTGATACATAAATGCAGCCCGAAGCGGCTTTTCTTTGGTATAGACAGGTCCCGGCGCGACGATGCTCTTAATCACCGAGATCGGTGTCGTCTCACTCTGCACCTCCGCGGGGTGATCCACAACCTGGATGTTCTCATCTCTTGCTGCACTCACCATCTCGGTGCGCAGCTTTGCCACGCGTTCAGCAAGCAGCTCGTTGGAATCATATAAAATGCTATCCAGAGGATACACCGTGAGGTAAATCAAGAACGAATCTCCCGCATTGTCCACCGCCTCTTCCGGTGCCTTTGCCTTGAGCGCTTCAGTAAACCGGAAGTACGCAGCCTTCACTTTCTTCACCTCGTCATCTGACCACCGGTGATCCAGAGATTTGCCCAAAAGGTCTGCAAGCTTCGTATAGCTGCCAGGCTTGGTCAGATGCACCTGATAAAGCCTTGTGGCCTGGTAAAAGGCAAGAAAATCCTTGTATGTCTTAATCTCATCCTCCTCGGAGGAAAGATCAGGCAAGATACGCGTCACATCTGCGAGAATGCTTGGCACACCGAGATACTTAAGCACCGAGACTCTCTTATTGCCTTCCTCGACGTAGAAGTTGCCAAGATACTCATAGATTTTAACTGCGTCCCGGATTCCCTCGTGAATCTGCGCATGATAGAGATTGCTCCACTTGGATTCAAATTCTGTAAACTCGTCAAGAATCGGCATGTAGTTGCAGGCAAATGCATTCTGCCGCCCTCTCGTTCTCGTGCCGATAATGCGTTCTGCCGGAATCTCAAATGTCCCAAGATACGCGGTCTGGACACCAGCACTCTCATCGATCAGATCCGCAAGCGAGGGAAGGTAAGGATCCTCTCCTCTTGCCTTTTTCTGGCTCATCGCCCTCTCGCCCAGCTTTTTCGCTTTCTGATACTGTTCTCCCATCGAATTCTTGCCCCATATCTTTCTACTGAAAAAAGCCGCCGTTTGCAAGCAAACGACGGCGTATGTTTGAATGCAACCCCGAGGTGCCGATTCCTGATTTTTGACGCCTAGCAAAAAAGCTAGGTGGGTGACCTCACATGTACCGCTGCCTTCCACTGAATCTAAGGAGGCCTGACATTGAATACATAAATATTGGAATCCCTTTTATGTGATGTAGGTTCAAAAACTCAGGAGTTATCGAACATCCCAGGAAACATTCATTTTCTAATGTCAATTATACCATAAAGCCGCGTAGTTGCAAGCTTTTTTCGCATTATTCCTGCGTATTATCTTCTGCTTCGTAAGCTTCGTCTCTGACGGTGTCAAAAAGGATCTGCGGATCGTTCGCACTAATGGTATAAGCATTCTGCGCTTCGATCTTCTTATAATCCTTGGTAAAGAAAACCGCACAGATCGAGATCACTGCAACACCGAGGATGCTTGCGATAATGATCTTCGCCTTCTTAGAGAGCTCTTTGGTCTTCTTTTCTCTCTTTGTATTGGAATTGCCATCAGATAATTTCACTTTTGCCATGACTTACTTCTCCTCAATGATCTCCATTCACGGGGCCGTTCCCCGCATCTTTTTAGAGTCTACAACATCTCTGCGCTAAATTCAAGCAAAATGTGTTCGCGAGTGAAGCTTTCACGGCAAATAAATCGCATTTTCAAAGCCTCAGACACCCAGTGCATTCATCGCGATCTTTAAGCATCCCATGATGCCCTGATCGTCGTTTAAGCTCGCCAGAACGATGTAGCTGTCTAAATCCGCCAGCTCCTTCGTCTGCAGGTAGTCATTTAAGATCTCCTTGACATTCTGCTTGATCAGAGGAAGCAGATGCTCCTGATGCATCACACCGCCGCCAAGAACGATTCTTCTCGGAGAAACGGTTAAGATGTAGTCCACAATGCCTTGTGCCAGATAATAAGCCTCGATCTCCCAGACAAGCGGGTTATCCGCAAGCTCTCTTGCAGGCTTGCCCCAGCGCGCTTCGATCGCAGGACCTGCCGAAAGGCCTTCCATACAGCTTAAATGGAACGGGCAATTGCACTTAAAGTCTTTATCTTTCGGGTGACGGATCATCGGCACATGACCAGCTTCCGGGTGAAGCATGCCGTGCAGAGGCTGTCCGTTAACGATAATGCCAACGCCAAGGCCGGTACCGACTGTGATATAAACCGAGTTATCCATCCCCTGTGTGCAGCCCCAGGTTGCCTCGCCAAGACAAGAACCGTTGACGTCGGACTCAATGCCCATCGGTACATCAAAGACTTCCTTGAATGCACCCATCAGGTTGTAGTTTGCCCAAGCAAGCTTCGGGGTCTTTAAGATATAGCCATAGGTCTCCGATGCCGGATTGACATCCACCGGACCAAATGCCGCAATACCAAGTGCCTCAATGCCCTTGCCGCGGAAAAAATCGATGCAGGCAGGAATGGTCTCCTCCGGTGTCTTGGTCGGGATGGATACACGCTCTAAAATCTCACCCTTTTCATTGCCGATCGCACATACCATCTTGGTTCCGCCGGTTTCTAAAGCGCCTAAAATCATAGTCTCTTCCTTTCTCAAAGGGTCGTCAGCAAAAATGCCCCGCTGCCCTTCACTTCATACTCATTTATTCCGGCCGGCACAAACAGCGTATCGCCCTTTTGCACCGGTAACGTTTGATGTTGACACACAACTTCCCCTGCACCTTCCGAAAATGTCAGTGCTGCAAATGAAGTCTCATCCGTCGAAAGCCTGACCGCTCCGTCATACCGATATTCCGTCACGGTAAAGTAATCACACGAAGCCAGCTCCGTCTTCTGATACGTGCCGCAGGAAATGGTCTCGCCGCTCGGCTTTACCGATACATCTTGCTTCGTCAGCCGGATGACCTCCTTCGCCTGCTCCACGTGCAGCTGCCTTGGCTTTCCGTCCGCACCAACCCTGCCGTAATCGTAAATCCGGTACGTGATGTTGGAATTCTCCTGGATCTCCGCCATCGTGATCCCGGCACCGATCCCGTGAACCGTGCCCGCAGGCACGAAGATCACATCGCCGCGCTTTACTTTCACATGATTGACCATCGAAAGCACCGAATGATCCTCAATCCCTCTTGCAAATGCCTCCTTGGTCACATCTTTGGCAAATCCAAAGATCACTTCCGCACCTTCCTCGGCGTCTAACACATACCAAATCTCGGTCTTGCCGGGCTCTCCTTCCACGCGAAATCCGTACGCATCATCCGGATGCACCTGCAGGGAGAGCTCCCTTGCCGCGTCGATGATCTTAATGAGAATCGGGAACCAATCCCCACTAGCCTTACTTCCCAGCACTTCTCTTCCTGCCGCCTCCAGGTACTCCAAAAATGTATATCCCGCGTACGTCCCGTCACGGATCACACATTCTTTCCCCGGATACGCAGAGAGTTCCCAGCTCTCCGCGATCTTTGGCAGGTCGCTTTGTTTATGATATTCCTCTTTTAGCCGCACACCGCCCCAGATCGTCTCCACGCAGTAGGCCAAAAGCCTGGTTATTTCCTTCATATTGTTTCCGTAAACCCCAAATCACACCTTAATCGATGGCCTTCATCCACCGCAGTGCATTTTCAATGTACTTGTTCCAGAAATCCCACTCATGCGCACCTTTGTGCTCCTCATAGTGGAACGCAATCCCGCACGCTTCCATCTTCTTCTTCGCGGTCTGATTGAAGCCGTAAACAAAGTCTTCCGTCCCCACCGTAAAGAAGAAACGAGGAAGCTCCTCCCTGCGGTCTTTCACCTTTTCCATCATCAAGAGCAGATCCGCATCCCCGATCTCATCTTCGTTGAAGAAATTGTCGGTAAACTGCAGTCCTCTGCTCTTTAACTCACCTTTGCTCGCCGCGATTCGTGCTTTTAGATCCAACACGCCGGAGAGCGAGGCAACCGCTGCAAAGTTTTCAGGCTTTGCAAGGCCCAGCCGGAACGCACCGTAACCGCCCATCGAAAGGCCTGCCGCGAAGGTATCTTCCCGCCTTGTCGAAGCGTGCGGGAACATTTGCCTGATGAGCACCGGCAGCTCTTCCGAGACAAAGGTCCAGTAAGCTGAACCGTACGGCATGTCCTGGTAATAACTGTTTTCTGCAAATGGCATCACAATCATCAGATTGCTTCCGCGGATCATACTTGCGACCGGCGACATCGTAAGCCAGTCCTCCGAGCAGCCAAAGCCTCCGTGGAGCAGATATAAGACTTTCATTGGCTCTTTCGGATATCTCTGGTACTCCGAAGCCTCGAACACACGCTTCTTCGGCTCTGCGGTCGGGATGATCACCTGCGTATCCGCTTCACGACCCAGCGCAGTGGAATAGATCTTATAGGTCACAAATAACATCACTGCACCTCCGTAAGCCAAGAAACCGCACTTAAAAGCGCCGGATCCCAGTAATCATAATCGTGACCGCCCGCTGCTTCCTGCGCGGTGTAGGCGATGCCAAGCGACGATAAGACCTCCTGGGTTTTTACATGCGCCGGATATAACGGATCTTCCGTGCCGCAGCTTAAAAAGATCTCCGGGCGCACACGCTCCGAGTAAGCGAGTGCATTTGCATGGACATAAGGATCAAGATCCGATCCGGGAATCGCCGAGAAATCTTCCCCGGCCAAGGCTTCCCAGTGCATTGCACGGGTGCCCTCTTCGCCTTCAAAGACATGTAACGGAAACTCTGTCACATCGTAAGGCCCCGAAAACGCGAGGATCTTTGCAAATGTCTCCGCATACTTAAGTCCCAGCCGCAGGGCACCGAATCCGCCCATCGAAAAGCCGCCGATATAGGTCTCTTCCCTCTTGTCACTGACCGGGAACGAATCCTGGATGAAAAGAGGCAGTTCCTTCGCGATGTAGCTCTCGTAACGTCTGCCGTAAGCTGGGTCGGTATAAAAGCTGTTCTCTCCCTCCGGCATCACGACCGCGATCTGCGCATCCTTCGCATAGGATTCGATCCGCGTCTTTCTTAAGATCGTCGAAGCATCTTCTCCCATGCCGTGCAGCAGATAAAGCACCGGAAACTTCTTGCCGGCAAAAAACGGGTGATCCTTCGCGGTTCCCAAAGCCCACTCTTTTCCGCCGGGCGTCGGGATGTAGACATGGATCTTCGTCATGCCAAGCAACGACTCCGAATAATACGTACAGGTAAGCAAAGCCATATGGTTGTCCCCTATTCTTAGAAAGCCATTTACAGTTACTATTATTCTACCCTTTAATAGTAGTAATGTCAAAGAAGGAATCAATCTTTTCGCGATTTAAATTCTCCCCAATTACAAGGAGGATCTCCTGGCCCGTTTTTGCCGGCTTGATCTCGAACTGATCCGGCGTCGCATTGCACTCATAAAAGCCATCCTCTGCTGGCACAAAGCCCTTGATTCTGCAAATGTTTCCGCAGTCTTTTTCGGCAAAGAGCGCCTTCACTTTACCACGAAGCTCTTCTTTGCTCCAGTGCACATTCATGTAAAAGAGCGTGGTAAATTCATTCTCTCTCGCAACGGGAAGCTTGACATACTCTGCGGTATCATATCCGGCCTTCGTAAGCGCTTCGTAAGTCTGATCGTCAAAGGTGCGAAAGTCCTCCGTGTACACCAGGTCCAGCAAGATCTGCTTTTTACAGTGAAACTTAGAAAGTGCCTCGTTGCAAGCCGTGATCACCTCCTGAAGCCTCTCCTTTGATACCTCCTGCGTGCGGCTAAGTAACACTGCGCCGGCACACGATAGCTGTGCTGCAAGCAGGTACTGTTCCTCGACCGATAGCTGCGCAGGCAAATCCGCCGCGACAATCGCAATCACGCTGCCAATCTGGTACCAGCGGTTTAGCGGCTCCTCCTGCAAAAGATCAAAGAATTCATCGGTGTCGTAAATCCCGGACGGCTCCATCAAAACCCGGTCGTAGCCGCTCATCCCCATCGCGATCAGCTTCGTCTTTAACCTTCTTCTGTGACAATCATAGTCCCCGCCGATCACCATCTCAACGTCGCAGTGCTCCCCGTCAAGATCCGATAAAAGCATCCGGTCAACATTCACCGCGCCATAATCATTTTCCAAGACACCGATTTCCAGGCCTTGGCGAAGCAGATAATTTGCATACCCGCGTAGAAATGTCGTCTTTCCGGCTCCCAAAAACCCCGTGATCAAATCGATCTGAATCATGGTTTTTCCGACCTCGTCGTGCTCCCAAATCCCCCGTTTCTCTCCGTGGTCACGTCATCATCTTCGGTCACCCCGTACTCCATGAAGATCCCCTGCATGAAGCCGGAACCGGCGGCGATGAGCACTGTCTTTCCTTCTTTGCTGTCGTTCGTGATCTTGGAGAAAATGTGTCCTTCATTGTCCGAGTCATAATAATCACTGTCTATGATGCCGACCGTGTTATTGAGCTGAAGGCGATACTTAAAGCCGAGCCCGCTTCTCGGGTAACACTGAAGCACCCAGTCTTCTCCCATCTTCACGCGAATTCCGGTTGGAATCTTCACGGTCTGTCCCGGGGCTAACATGACATCCAAGGGGCTGAAGAAATCGTAGCCGGCCGACCCTTTGGTCGCGCGCTTTGGCAGCTTGATCTGCTCATAAATCCGAAGAATCTCTGTCTCTTCCCCGCCAAATGTCTCCTTCCAGTCCGCACAAAACCGCTCCCAGGAAACCTTCTCAAATCTTCCAGCAATTTTCATATATATCTTCCTTTCAAGGCTACATTTCATCATTCTACTTCTGTAGATCGATAGAAGGCCAACAGCAGATCCACCATTCTGCCGTAACTCTTCGTTCCATCGCTTTGCCCTTGGGCTTTTAAATAGGTCGTATTGGCCTGATCCGCCTTCTCAGCGATCTTCGTATCCCGGTATGGCTCCCAGAACGCTGCGCTCGCCGCATTGTCTGCGTTCATCTGCGCAGAATAATGCGATCTGCTCTCTACCCACAGATCATAATCCGCCGCATAGAGCTGATTGCCGGCATAACTTAAGGCAAACATCACGCCGCTGTAGCGGACAAACGGATCGTTCGAATACTGCGTCACCAGATACGCGATAAAGTTCGCCTCGTCTTCTCTCATAAAGCCTTGCAAATGTGCCAGCTCGTGCGCCATCACCGCAGGCTTTCTAAAATCCAAGATATGTCTATTGATGTTGGCCTCCGCAGTGTACACGCAGTAAATGCCGGTCGTCTCTGTCATCGACATGATCTCAGAAAAGAGCACTCGCTTCGGCCGCGGCACCCACTGCGACAAGACCTCGTAGTCTTTGCCGCAGGCTGTGTACGCTTCTCTGACCGCATCCGCCATTGCCCCATACGAGGCAAAGGGACTTTTCACGACGCCTTCCTCTGACTCCGCTAGTTCCGCGCGAAGCGCTCTCGCTTCATCAGCAAGCGAGACCACAACCTCAAAAAGCTCATTGGCAGAAGAATCTCGTACCACAAGTCCGGTACTCTCTGCAAATGTGTTTCTGTGATAATTTGCCCCGCAAAAGACCACGAACACAAAGTAAAACACGCTCGCGGTGCAGACAATTATATAAAGCACTCTGCCGATCGCCTTTCCCGGGATCTGCTTCGTCCGGATCCCCTTCACCAGGCTAACAACCAGAAGCACAAGGCCCGCCGCCACGCCGATCACGATCGCAGCAATGCCAAGCTCCATCAGAGAAAATGGAATCCAACCTGTGAGCCTCCGAACCACGCCCGAAACCACCGGATAAATGCCTCTTGCAAAGTATCGCTCCGCAACTGCCGGATGATACGTTAAGTATCGGTCGATCAGATACCCTACTGGTACCAACACCGGCAGAAAATACCACCAACGAATCCTTATTTTCATTTCTTTGGCAAATGTTTACTCTCACTCACAAACCGGTAGCAGATTACGCTGTAGATAGCTGCCAGGAAGGCGAAGCCTGCCATCACAAGATAACTCGGGCGATAGCCGCTCCAGTCGACGAGCCGCCCCATCACAACGGGGCCTAACGTCATACCGATGCCGTAGAGCGCCTGATACGCGCCCATCGCGGTACTCTTCTTCTCCGGCGCAACCGTGCGCACCGCAATCGACATATTTAAGGTCTGAAGGATTCCATTTGCCAGGCCGGCAATCGCCTGCATCGCGATAATGATCCAGACATATCCTGCATAAGGAACCACCGCGCAGTAGACAATCAAGCCCACAAAGGAAATGGTCAGGCAGCCCTTCTCGCCGATCCATTTCACAAACAGTCTTCCGACCAGAAGCGATGCCGCGAAGGAGGCCAAGGACTGCGCAAAGGTCACAAAAGAGAGCTCCAGGCTCGTCGCGCCGAGGTCCGAGGCGATATTCGCGGTAAAGCCGTAGACCGTCGCAAAGGAAATAAACTGCAGGCAAGCCGCGGAGATGCACGCATATAAAAGCGACTTGTTTCCAATCACCCGTACAAGCTCGGACAGCTTCGCAGGCTCCCGCTTCTTGCTCTGATCAATGTCCGTCACAAAGAAGCTTAAGATGAGACCGATCGCTGCCGCGATGACCGCAATCGTAAAGGACGAAGGCGCGCCAAAACGCGTCACGACAAGGCCTGCCATCAGGTTTGACAGCATCTTGCCGCCGTTATTGTACGCGTTGATTGAGCCGATCGCCTTGGTCGACTCCTCCGGTTTATAATAACTCGAATAAAGCAGCGGAAAGACCACCCAGGTCGCTGCGGAGGCGCCCGCTAAGAGCTTTCCGACCACCATCGCAGCGGGGAATGGGAAGAGACGCATAATCAGAGTGCTAAGCATCGAGCTTAACAGCCCCAGCGTCACGAAGATCTTCTGCCTGCCGATCTTATCCGCCGTGATTCCAAGCGGAATCCGAAGGATCATCTGCGCCGCACCGTATGCGCCGACCGCAAATCCGATTAATGTCGCCGCCGCCCCGAGCTTTTCCATATAAGGTGTAAAGTAAGGACTATAGCTATATAAAGAAAACCAATGCAGTGCCGTAATGACCGCCAGAATCAGTTTCTTATGTTTCTCTCTCCACATGAGACACGCCCCCATTTCCTCCTGCTTTCGGATTGTTCAAAATCCAGTACAGTCCTATCTTATCATGAAATCCTCTAAAGTACTACATTGTTTTTTTGCTGAAAATTAGGTATACTAAAACCAGGAAATGAAATGGATTGAATCGCAAGCGGCGAAGCCGCGGAGAGGAGCCTACGTTGGATGAGACAGTTTCCCTGTTTCGATATGAAGGTGTGAAGGACGAGAACTTTCTCTGCCACTATGCATTTACGCAGACCGCCTATGAGACGGCCAAGCGCGCGCATGACGGGCAGAAGGATAAGGGTGGGCGTCCTTATTTTTATCATCCGCTCTCAGTCTGCTACATTTTGCATGGCGTCTCTGCCTATGACCCACGCCTTTTAACGGATGCCTTTTTTGAGACTCCCATCTGCCTGACAGATGAAAAGGACTGCGATCTGACATCGATCGCACTCTTACATGATGTTTTAGAGGATACGCCTATCACCGCAGAAGACTTGGCATCTCTCGGTTTTTCCGAGTTTATCATAAGTCACGTCAAAAAGCTGACCCACAAAAAGAGTCAGCGCTACGATTTATATATCAATTCTCTTAAGGAAGATACGACAGCCTGCCTGCTAAAGATCGCGGACATGCTGCACAACAGCAATCTGGCCCGCACCAAAGAGCCCACGAAGCTATTAAAGCAGTGGCGGGAACGCTACA
This sequence comes from Lachnospiraceae bacterium, assembly GCA_017480565.1. Classification (GTDB taxonomy): domain Bacteria; phylum Bacillota; class Clostridia; order Lachnospirales; family Lachnospiraceae; genus RGIG1588. Next base: position 40,192 of record JAFVAL010000066.1, read on the forward strand.
TCAGAGGCATTCACGAGCTTTGGCCGATCCTGCAAAGCGCAGGCATCCGCCACAACATCAAGCTCCCTGAGACAGAAGAATTCCAAGACTTAAGATGACCGGCGCCTAAACGCCGGTCACTTTTATGGTTCGGCCCATGCGAACCGAATAGATGTAGGTTGCTTTGACAGGTTTCCCCGTGATGCTTGAGAGCGCTTCTGCGTATAACTCAAGCTGCCTGTGATATTTTTCCTTTAGATACACATCTCCGCCCGGATATGGCACCTTGTCTGTCTTATAATCGACGATCACCAGGCCGTCCTTCTCCTCGAAATACGCATCGATGATACCCTGAATTAGCACCATTTCTTCGCTCGTAGCATCCGGCAAGACATCCTTAGCAGGCCTGCCCATCACAAACGGCTGCTCTTTTTTTACCGTCCCATTTGCCATGCGCTTCGCAAGAGGACTCTCTACAAACTTCCAGATCTTCTCTTCGTCCACCGCGTCAAGCTCTTCCTTTCGGATTCTTCCGCTTTCCGCTAGCTGATGTAAGGCGTCGCACAGCTCCTCTCTCGTCATCTCTGTCTTCCAGGATAACAGTTCAAAGACCCTGTGATACACCGTACCAAGCCTTGCCCCGGTAAGCAATTCCTCGCTTCGCTCATCCTCCGCAAGAAACCGCGGCAGCGGTGCCTCATAC
>JAFVAL010000067.1 GCA_017480565.1 Lachnospiraceae bacterium
AGGTGGATCTGAAAGATGAACAGACGACGGTGGTGCTGAATGCGAGCGGGCCGAGGGAAGGGCTGAGGCCGGAGCTGGATCATTTTCTTGATTATTTGAGTGAGAATGTGGTAGCGGATCCGCTGTCTACACGGCTTGAGGTGGAGGTCGAGAGTGCGAGAAGTTCTGCGGTATGGAGGACAGAGTATATGACATTTAAGATGAAGTTGGATGAGGCGTTTCAATCTGGACACGATGAAGGTGTCGAGGAGGGGATTGAGAAAGGGATTGAGAAAGGGATCGAGATTGGAGAAAATCGAGGGATTGAAAAGGGGATTGCACGAGTGATTCTACAGCTTCTCAGTGCTGGAATGACTCCAGAGGAGATCGCTGAGAGAACGGATTATACAATTGAGGAGATTGATAAGATCAAGGAAGAGGCTGAAGCGCAGGCTTGTTCTGTTGATCGATGTTAGAAGATGAGTTCGCCCCGGCACAAGCCGGGGCGGTTGTATTAATGTGTTATTCTTTGATTCCTTGCATGACGGCTGCGCGTACCCGGGTGGATAAGCCGTAGAGGGTGATAAAGCCGCTGGCGTCGTGGTGGTCGTAGAGATCGCCGGTTGTGAACGACGCGATGCTTTCGTTGTAGATCGAGTACGGGGAGGTGGTTCCCTGTTTGATGATGTTGCCTTTGTAGAGCTTTAACTTGACTTCGCCGGTGACGTATTCCTGGGTGGATTCGATGAAGGCCTGGTATGCTTCACGCAGCGGAGAGAACCATTTCGCAGAGTAGATCAGGTCTGCAAATGAGTTCGAGATGTTTTTCTTCGCGAGCAGTGTCTCTTTATCGAGGATCAGTTCTTCTAGCTGCATGTGGGCTTCCATCAGAATAGTGCCACCGGGGGTCTCATAGACGCCGTGGGACTTCATGCCGACCATACGGTTTTCGACGATATCGCAGATGCCGACGCCGTGCTTGCCACCGAGTTTGTTGAGTGCGCGCAGGATGTCGGAGTACTTCATCTGCTCGCCATTTAACGCGACCGGGACGCCTTTTTCAAAGGTAAGGCTGATCGTCTCAGATTCGTTCGGTGCATTTTCTGGCGTCTGGCACATCATGAGCATGTGCTCGTAGTTCGGTGCCTGAGAGGGATCTTCCAGTTCCAGGCCTTCGTGGCTGCTATGCCAGATGTTGCGGTCGCGGCTGTAGCTGTTGTCTGCGGAGAAGGGGAGATGGATGTTGCGTGCTTTGCAAAATGCCAGCTCTTCTTCGCGGGATTTGATGTCCCAGGTGCGCCAAGGAGCGATGATCTTGATGTCCGGTGCAAGGGCTTTGATACCGAGCTCGAAACGAACCTGGTCGTTGCCTTTGCCGGTAGCACCGTGGCAAATGGCGGTTGCATTTTCCAGACGGGCAATTTCAACGAGCTTTTTGGCGATTAGCGGACGAGCCATCGCGGTTCCTAACAGATACTTATGCTCATAGACTGCATTTGCCTTTACGCAAGGCGCGATGTAGTTCTCACAGAATTCATCGACGACATCGAGAATGTATAATTTTTCAGCGCCGGTGTATTTTGCACGGGCTTCCAGATCACCGAGTTCGTCTTCCTGCCCGACGTTGATACAGACACAGACGACGTCACAGTCATAGTTTTCTTTGAGCCAAGGAATTAAAACGGTGGTATCGAGGCCACCGGAATAAGCTAAAACGATACGTTCTTTCATAAGAGTTCCCTCCAATTCATAGTATGATTCCCTAAAACGGTTATAAATATACAATATCATGCATGAAAATGCAATATGAAAATGCATAAAAATTTAAAAAATCTAATAATTATGTAAGCTTGGGTCTTGCAAAATGAGGGAATAGCTGTATAATTATGCTCGTTACCATAGGTTTGATAATGATTTGAAATGGAGATAGATATGATTCGAGTGGGAATCATCGGTTCGACCGGATATGCCGGGCAGGAACTGGTTCGGTTGTTGCTTACGCATCCGCAGGCGAAGATCGTCTGGTATGGGTCGCAGAGTTATGTGGATCAGAAGTACGCGGATGTTTATAGAAATATGTTCAAACTGGTGGACGATGTCTGCCGGGGTGAGGATCTGACCGCTTTGGCAAATGAATGCGATGTGATTTTTACCGCAACGCCGCAGGGCTTATGTGCAAAGCTTGTCAGTGAGGAAGTGCTTACGAAGTGTAAGGTGATCGATCTGAGTGCAGATTTTCGACTGAAGGATGTAGAAGTGTACGAGGCGTGGTATAAGATCAAGCATGCGTCACCGGATTATATTAAGGAAGCGGTTTATGGTCTTTGTGAGATCAACCGGGAGGAGATCAAGAAGGCGAGACTGATTGCGAATCCGGGCTGTTATACGACATGCTCGATTTTGACGGCGTATCCGTTAGTGAAGGAAGGGATTATCGATCCTGACACCTTGATTATCGATGCGAAGTCCGGAACTTCCGGGGCTGGCAGAGGGGCGAAGGTCGCAAATCTGTTCTGTGAAGTCAATGAGAGCATCAAGCCTTACGGTGTGGCAAATCACAGACACACACCGGAGATTGAAGAACAGCTGGGCTACGCAGCAGGAAAGCCGTTGACGCTTAGTTTTACGCCACATTTGGTGCCGATGAACCGAGGCATTTTGGCGACGGAGTATGCGTCGCTGACGGATCCGAAGATCACAAAAGAAGAGATTCGCGCGGCATATGAGAAGTATTATAAAGATGAATATTTCATTCGATTACTTGCGGACGGTGTGGTGCCGGAGACGCGTTGGGTCGAGGGCAGCAATTTCGTGGATATCGGATTTGTGAAGGATGAGCGAACCGGGCGTGTGATCCTGATGGGCGCGATTGATAACCTGGTGAAGGGTGCTGCCGGACAGGCGGTGCAGAATATGAATCTGGTGTTTGGGCTTCCGGAGAATACCGGGCTTGCATTTGCACCGGTCTTCCCTTGATGGGTGTCATGGAAGCGAAATGTTAGGAGAAGAGGAATCATTTATGAGTGAGATCAAGATAATTACGGGCGGTGTGACAGCCGCTAAGGGATACGAGGCAGCCGGTTGTGCGGCTGGTTTGCGGAAGAAAGAACGTCTTGACGTGGCGATGGTTTATTCACAGGTGCCTGCAAAGATCGCGGGTACATTTACCACGAATGTCGTGAAGGCTGCGCCGGTGAAGTGGGACCAGATGATCGTGAGGGAAGAAGAAACCGCGAGAGCGATTGTGCTGAATTCCGGCATTGCCAATGCCTGCACGGGTGCGGAAGGCCTTGCGGCAAATGCAGCGATGGCGGATGCGGCGGCGCAGGCACTTGGGGTGAAGTCGAACGAGATTTTGACGGCTTCGACCGGTGTGATTGGAATGCAGCTGCCTCTTGAAAAGATTGTGCATGGCATGAAGCTTTTAGCAGAGGCGAAAGCGGAAGGCGCAGAGGCAGCGCATCAGGCAGCACTTGCGATCATGACGACGGATACGATTCCGAAAGAAGTTACGGTGACATTTGAGGTTCAAGGAAAGACCGTGACGATTGGCGGTATGTCGAAGGGGTCCGGCATGATTCATCCGAACATGGCGACGATGCTTGGCGTGCTCACGACGGATCTTGCGATCTCGAAGAAGCTGCTGCAGGAAGCGCTCTCTAATGATGTTGTAGATTCTTTTAACATGATTTCGGTGGACCGCGACACGTCCACGAACGATACGCTGGTTATTTTTGCAAATGGTCTCGCAGGCAACGTAGAGATCACAGAAAAGGATGCAGATTACGAGGCATTTTGTGAGGCACTGCATGTTGTGACAACGTCTCTTGCGAAGATCATGGCTGGCGACGGAGAGGGTGCTTCGAAACTTTTGGAAGTGACGGTGGAGCATGCGGCGGATAAGCCGAAGGCACGGACGCTTGCGAAGGCTGTGATTACGTCAAATCTGGTGAAGACCGCGATCTATGGCAGCGATGCGAACTGGGGACGCATTTTGTGCGCGATGGGCTATTCCGGCGCAGATTTTGACCCGGAGGTTGTGGATATCACGATTGTAAGCATCGCGGGCGTAAGTAAGATCGTGGCAAATGGGATGGCGACGGATTACAGCGAAGAGTTTGCGACGGAGATCTTAAAGCAGGAGAAGGTGACCGTGCTTGTGGATATGAAGGAAGGCGACGCTTCTGCGACGGCCTGGGGCTGTGATCTGACGTATGATTATGTAAAAATCAATGGTGACTATCGGTCCTGATTTGGTATAATAAAGAGGTAGAGTATGATTATTTACCGTAGTGCCAAGGAGGTTAGTGAAATGAATATGGAGCCCATCATTGCAAAGGCCGAGACACTGATTGAGGCTTTGCCGTACATCCGCCGGTTTAACGATAAGATCGTGGTGGTCAAGTACGGTGGCAGCGCGATGACGGATGAAGATCAGCAGGTGCACGTGATTGAGGATATCGCGATGTTAAAGTCGATTGGCATGCATCCGGTGATTGTGCACGGCGGGGGCAAGGCGATCTCGAAGTGGGTGCGGCTGCTTGGCAAGGAGCCGGAGTTTATCCGCGGCCTTCGTGTCACGGATGAGGATACGATGGAAGTGGCGGAGATGGTGCTTGGACGCGTGAACAAGTATCTGGTGCAGCTTCTGGAGAATCTTGGCGTGCAGGCGGTCGGGATCAGCGGTAAGGATGCTTCGACGATCAAATGTAAGAAAAAAGAGTTGGCTGACGGTTCAGATCTCGGCTATGTCGGTGAGGTGACAGAGGTGGATCCGAAACTGATCCAGACGCTTCTTGATGAAGGATTTGTCCCGATCATTGCGCCGGTCGGTGTCGGTGCGGACGGCCGGGCTTACAATATCAACGCGGATGATGCCGCGACCGCGGTGGCGGAAGCGCTGCACGCGGAGAAGCTGGTATTTTTAACCGATACAGAGGGTGTCTACCGCGACTACAATGACAAGGATTCGCTTATTTCTGCGATCAGCGTGGACGATGCGAGAGAGCTGATTGCCTCTGGCGCAGTGGAAGGCGGCATGATTCCGAAGATTGAAGGCTGTCTGCAGGCTGTGGAAAATGGTGTCGCGAACGTCCATATCCTGGACGGACGTCTGCCGCATTGTCTGCTTTTGGAGTTTTACACGATCAAGGGTGTCGGCACGGTGTTTAATAAGGATGGCAAACCGTAATCCAAAGGAGGTTCTTTGTGATGAGTCAATGGATGGAAATGGCCGATGCGGCCTTAATGCATACGTATAACCGCTTTCCGTTGGTGTTGACCAAAGGCGAGGGTGTCTATCTTTATGATGAGACCGGCAAAAAGTATCTGGACTTTGGTGCGGGCATCGCTGTGTTCGGCCTCGGCTATGGGAATCAGAAGTTTAACGATGCGGTGAAGAAGCAGATCGATGAGATTGTGCACACATCGAATTTATTTTATACGATTCCGCTTGCAAAGGCTGCGATGAAGGTCAAAGCCGCGACGGGGATGGATCAGGTCTTCTTTACCAACAGTGGTACCGAGGCGATTGAAGGCGCGGTCAAGCTTGCAAGAAAATATGCTTGGCTAAAGAACCCCGAGCAGCCGAAGAATGAGATTATCGCGATGCAGCATTCATTCCATGGCCGTAGCATGGGTGCGCTTTCTGTGACTGGAAATGCACATTATCAGGAGGCTTTTAAGCCACTGGTTGGCGGCGTGAAGTTTGCGCAGTTTAATGACTTAGAGAGCGTGAAGGCGCAGGTGACCGATGCGACGTGTGCAATCCTTCTTGAGCCTGTTCAGGGTGAGGGAGGCATTTTCCCGGCCACGAAGGAGTTCCTTGCGGGCGTAAAAGCGCTCTGTGAGGAAAATGATATCGTTCTGATCTTTGATGAGATTCAGTGTGGCATGGGCCGTACCGGTTCGATGTATGCCTACATGCAGTACGGAGTGAAGCCCGATATCATTACAACCGCGAAAGCGCTTGGAAATGGGCTTCCTGTCGGTGCATTTGCGGCTGTGAAGAAGGTCGGAGATGCAATTCAGCCTGGCGATCACGGGACGACGTACGGCGGCAATCCGCTTGCATGTGCGGCGGTGGATGCGGTGCTTACGATCTTTGAGGAGGACGATGTGGTCGGTCATGTCAATGAGATCGCTCCGTATCTGATTACGAAGCTTGAGGAAGTGGTAGAAAAGAGCCCGCACGTGAAGGAGCGCAGGGGTCTTGGCCTGATGCAGGGGTTGGAGCTTACCTGCCCGGTGGGCGATGTGGTAAAGAAAGCCATGGCAAATGGCCTGATTACGATGTCTGCGGGAAGCAATGTGCTTCGTCTGGTGCCTCCGCTTGTGATCGAAAAAGAACATGTGGATGAGATGATCGGGATTTTGACCGATATTTTATGTGAATAAGACTAAGCCGTCTGCGGAAGTGAAATTGTAAATTTTTGCGGGCGGCTCTTCTTTTTCTTGATAATCTTTTTGCAAACCAATATAATAAAAAGTGTTCCGACATCGATTCCGGTATGCTTTGGGAGATGGATGCGAGGTTGGAATATGAAGAGAAGTAAAGTGATAGCAGGAGTTCTGTTGCTTTTGATTGGCGTGTGTGGCTTTCTCTACGGGAATGGGAGTACATTTTCAGGAAGAGACTTCATTTCTCTATCCGGAGGACGTGGAGGAGTCGGTGATGACACAAAGGCCTGGTCAGGCGAGATGACTAGCACCTCGCAGGAAGCGGTCGTAACGACCAAGGAAGCAACGCTTACGGTCTATATCTGCGGACAGGTGTATCGTCCCGGGGTGTATGATTTGCCTGTGAGTGCAAGGCTTTGGGACGCTGTGGAGCTAGCCGGCGGGATGACGCCGCAGGCGGCGGAGAGTGCGATCAATCTGGCGGAACCGCTTTCTGACGGGGAGCGTTACTATATCCCGATGCGCGCCGAGACCGAGGAAGGCGTGCTGTTTGCGGATCAGAAGGATACGCGAATCAACATCAATACGGCTTCCAAGGAGGAGCTGACATCGCTTCCGGGAATCGGTGCGACGAGGGCAGAGAACATCGTGGCTTACCGTGAGGCGAACGGGAAGTTTACATCGATTGAAGAACTCAGCAAAGTAAGTGGGATCAGTGAGGGAATCTTATCGCAGATTTCGGATAAGATTCGTGTCAAATAAATGCGTAACAGAAAAGATTGGGAGAGAAGAAATGGCAAGAAGAATTTTGGTTGTGGATGATGAGAAACTGATTGTGAAGGGGATTCGTTTCAGCCTTGAGCAGGACGGCATGGAAGTGGACTGTGCCTATGATGGCAAGGAAGCCCTTTCGATGGCGGAAAATGGATCGTACGACGCGATTTTGCTGGATGTGATGCTGCCGGAGATGAATGGATTCGAGGTATGTCAGCAGATTCGCGAGTTTTCGGATGTGCCGATCATCATGCTGACAGCCAAAGGTGATGATATGGATAAGATTCTGGGCCTTGAGTACGGTGCGGATGATTATATCACTAAGCCGTTTAATATCTTGGAAGTCAAGGCGAGAATCAAGGCGATCTTACGCCGCAGCAGCAAGATGGCTGTGCGCGATGAGCATAAGACGGTTTCTTACCATGGACTGACGCTTGACAGTGAGAGCCGCAGGGTGACAGTCAACGGCAAAGAAGTCAACCTGACCGCGAAGGAATTTGACGTGCTTGAGCTTCTGGTCTTTAATCCGAACAAGGTGTATTCCCGCGATGCGCTGCTTAGTACGATCTGGGGCTATGATTACCCGGGCGATGTGCGCACCGTGGATGTTCATATCCGTCGTCTTCGTGAGAAGATTGAGACGAATTCCAGTGAACCGATGTATATTCAGACAAAGTGGGGTGTAGGTTATTTCTTCAAGAACTGACCGGGGCGGAAAGTTTTTATCCGCTCTGACGGATTTTGTGGGGAGCTTGCGGTTTCGTATCATTTTTTATCTGCTCCTCTTTGGTCTCGTCTCGAACCTGATCTTGTCTGGGGTGTTTGTAAGTTCCCAGTATGACCGCACACTTAACAGCAGGGTCAACAGTTTGACTTCCTACGGGCAGATGCTGGCCAACAGCGTGGCTTCGACGGGGTATTTAAACGATCCGACAGGTTCTGAGGCACAGCTTATCAATACACAGATCAGCCTTATCGCGGACATCTATGATGGCCGCGTTGTTGTCGTGGATCGAAACTGTAAGATCATCGAAGATTCCTACAATTTTGAGGAAGGAAAGACGATTATCGCGGACCGTGTGATCCGTGGACTTCGCGGTGAGAGCAGTACGCAGGTGAATGAGACAACGCATTCGGCCGAGATCGTGATTCCGGTGACCGGTGCGGCGGGGTCGTCCGAGGTGTACGCGGTTTTGATCATGAGTTTTAACGTGGAAGACATTTTCACATTGTCGGAGACCACGCAGAATCAGAGCCGGCTGCTGGTGACGATCTTCGCGCTTGTAATGATCATTGCAGCGATTCTGATTTCGAGACATCTGACGAGACCATTTCGCAAGATTCAAAGCTCGATCAAGAGCCTGGCGGATGGGTATCTGCAGGAGAATGTCAACACCAATGGGTATACGGAGCTTATCGAGGTGCAGGAAGCGATCAATACGATGCTTCGCAGGCTGAAGGTGCAGGAAGAGTCGAGACAACAGTTTGTCTCGGATGTCTCTCACGAACTGAAGACCCCGATCACGTCGATCAAGGTGCTTTCGGATTCCTTGCTTGCGCAGGAAGACGCGCCGGCCGAGATGTACCGGGAGTTTTTGATGGACATTTCCCAGGAAATCGACCGCGAGAGTCAGATTATCTCGGATCTTTTGACGCTGGTGCGTGCAGACCGCAACACGGAAGAGTTAAAGATTGCGGATACGAATATCAATGAATTGATTGAGCAGAATCTGCGCAGGGTCAGACCAATCGCGGAGCAAAGACATATCGACCTGGTTTACGAGAGCTTCCGCGATGTGCGTGCGCAGGTGGATGAGACGAAGTTGTCTCTTGCAATCACCAGTCTGATTGAAAATGCAATCAAATATAACCAGGATGATGGCTGGGTGCATGTGTCGCTTAATGCGGATCATCAGTATTTCTACTTGAAGGTGGAAGATAACGGGGTAGGCATTCCGGAAGAAGAGCAAGAGCATATCTTTGAGCGTTTCTACCGCGTGGATAAGGCGAGATCGCGGGAAACCGGCGGTACCGGCCTGGGTCTTTCGATTACGCGAAGTGTGATTATGATGCACAAGGGGAACTTAAAGGTGTATTCCAGGCCTGGGGAAGGAAGTACATTTACCATGCGTATTCCACTGTATTACAGAAAGAGTGGAGGTGGCCGTGATGAATAAGCAAATGACATTGTTTTTCTGCATGATTTTGTGCTGCCTGATGCTCGTGGGATGCAGTAACGGGAACCCTAACACACCGGTTCAGAATGAGAATACCTACAAGGTCTATTTCACGAACGGAGAAGAGACGATGCTCGTGGAGACGACCTATCAGGCGAAGTCGACGGAGCCTGGTGCGCTGATTGAAGAGCTTGCGGAGGCGATGAGCATCGTTCCTGCGAGCGGCGCTTACAAGAAGGTACGGCCGGAAGATATGAATATCTTTGAGCGGTATCTCTTAACAAGGAGCGGCACGTTGATTTTGTATTATGATGATACCTATCATAACTTGAAAGGAACGACGGAGGTGCTCTACCGCGCGGCTGTGGTCAAGACGCTCTGTCAGATCGAAGGTGTGGAAGGCATCGAGATCTATGTCAATGACGAGCCACTTACGACCGAGGCAGGCACCGCGGTGGGTGTTATGGTGGCCGATGATTTCCTGGACAATACGTTTGGAGAGCTTAGCTTTAGCCAGACGATGGTGGTTTCGCTTTATTTTGCAACCGCAAGCGGCGATGCACTGCGCGAAGTGCGGATCAATACAGTGTATGATGGCAGCTATTCTCTGGAGCGTATGGTAGTCGAGCAGCTGTTAAAGGGACCGACCGTGATTACCGGGCTTGAGGAAGGGCTTGTGCAGGATACGCTTCCCGCACAGACCTCCATCAACCGCGTTTCGGTGCGTGACGGTGTCTGTTACGTGGATTTCAGTGAAGATTTTCTCTCGAAGCGCCCCGAAATCACCGATCAAGCGACGATCTATGCGGTGGTGGATTCCCTGACAAGTCTGGAGGATATCGCAGGCGTACAGTTCTTGATCGACGGCCAGACAAGAGAGAATTATTTTAGTATCAAAAATTTTGACGGCGTTTTTGAACGCAGCGAGGACTTGATCCTCAAATAAATCATTTTTATAGGAGAAGCGATGAGAAACCGACCGCTGTTTTACATGCTGTTGTTTCTGATCCTTCCAATCACAATTGTTAGAATTTCTTTGGGAAATCGCGCGCGGCCGGCTGATTCGCTTGCTGCGCGTGCTTCTTCTGATCTGTATGTCACAGGGATTGTGACTGGCAGAGTCGACGGTGCGTATCGCACCCAGTATACCTTAGATAGAGTCATTGTTCATACCGAGAATGGAGAGATCCCGGCCGGAAAAGTGGCCGGGAGTGCGCTTCGTCTTACGACGATTCCCATCGGGTCAGAAGTCGTGCTTCGGGGCAGGTTTTCTTTGCCGGAGCATGCCAGAAATCCGGGAGCATTTGACGAGCATGCATATGACAGGTGCCGCGGGATCTTTTATAAGCTAGAGATTGAGGAAATCTGTGAGGTTAGGGGCAGGCCTGATCGGCTCAAAGAGGCGATGCTTTCTCTGAGGGAGAGCTGTGGTAGGAAGCTCGAGCGATTGCTGCCCGAGATGGAGGCGGGGATCGCGAAAACCATGCTTCTCGGGGAAAAGGGAGCGATCGACTCAGAGGTCAGGCAGCTTTATGCGGATCACGGGATCGCGCATGTGCTCGCAATCTCCGGGCTGCACATCAATCTTCTGGGGCTGGGGTTTTACGAGCTGCTTCGCAAGATTCCGGTCAGTCATGGGTGTGCCGGCGTCCTGACATTGCTTCTAGTCGCGTTATTTGGCTTATTTTCGGGCTTTTCGGTGTCATTTGGACGAGCGTTCCTGATGATGGGAATTTTCCTTTTTGGGCAAATGAACGGGCGTTCCGCGGATACGTTGACTTCTGCTGCGATGGCAGCAGGCATTCTGCTGCTTAATGAGCCTTACGCGCTCTTGGACGTCGGATTTCAGCTTTCGTTCGGGGCGACCTTTGGCATGGCGATGATCCGGCCTGCGTTTGAGACGCTTCGTATCCCGGAAGCGCTTAAGATGAGCCTTGCGGTGGAGCTTGCCTTGCTTCCGATTTTGCTCAGACAGTATGCGGTGATCGCGCCTGCGGGTATTTTACTTAATCTGGCCGTGATTCCGCTGATGAGTGTTTTATTGCTTGTTCTGGCAGCAGGCCTGTTCCTTTCCTTCTTGTCGATGGGTGCAGCAGGCTTTTTGCTAGGGACTGCGACAGGCATCTTAAAGCTCTATACATTTTTGTGTAAACTTATCGATGTGCTTCCGGGAAGCTTGCTTGTGACCGGAGCGCCTGCCATGTGGAAGATCATTCTTTATCTGTGGTGCCTCATCGGTGGCTGTTTTCTTCTTAAGAAAGCGAAAGAGCAGAAGAAAGGGCAACAGTGCAAGACGCGTGAGGCGATGGCCGGCCTGGTGCTTTTGATGGTCGGATGTGTGCTGCTTTGCTTGCCGGGTAAACAGAAAGGCTTAAAGATCACGGCCATGGATGTCTCACAGGGCGATGGGTTTCTGATCCAGGCGGACGGGGTCAATGTCTTGATCGATGGAGGAAGTTCGACGAACGAGGATGTCGGCGCGGATGTGATGCGGCCGGTGCTTCGCACGTTCGGGGTGAGTCACATTTCCTGCGCGGTGATCTCGCACTGGGATGCGGATCACTGTAACGGACTGCTTGCGCTACTGGATGAGAATTGGCTTCGGGTTGATGAGGTGATTTTGCCTGCCGTGAACGATTCTTCGGGGAAAATGAAGGGGCTTCGAAAACTGAAAGATGAGCTTACTGCGCTTGGTGTGCCCTACCGGACGATGTCTGCGGGGGAAAGCTTCGTATTTGGAGATTTATATTTACACTGCATCTATCCGCAGGAAGGGGCCACGGTTGACAATGCCAATGACGCTTCCTTAAGTCTCAGGCTGGATTACCGAGGCTTTTCGATGATATTTGCGGGCGATCTTGGCGGTGCGAAGGAAGGAGAACTGACAAAGTACCCGGGAGACGTCACGATGATTAAGGCCACGCATCATGGCTCCGAGTATTCGAATACACCGGTCTTTTTAGACTGGGCTGACCCGAAGCTCTGCGTGATCAGCTGCGGCAGAGAGAATCCTTACGGACACCCGCACGAAGCATTTTTAAAACGCTTAAGCGACCGTAACATTTTACAGATGCAGACGGCGAAGGCTGGCGCGGTCATCTGTGAGACCGATGGAGATGAGGTAACTGTCTACGGATGGCTGCCTAAGAGCCCGCACTTTTCATTCTCCGTGAATTTGTGTATGATGAGTGCAGAAAGGTGGAAGATGGGTATGGAAAAACTGCTGGTGAGTGCATTTGAGCCGTTTGGCGGGGATGAGATCAACCCGACGATGGAGATTGTGAAGGCTTTGCCTGAGGAGATCGAAGGTGTACCGGTTCGTACGTTGGTGCTTCCGGTTGTTTTTGAAAAGGCCGCGGAGGCGTTAATCGAAGAAATCGAACGGGAACAGGCGACAATTGTGGTGTCCTTAGGACTTGCCGGGGGAAGAGATGCGATCACACCGGAGCGGGTCGGGGTCAACGTGATGGATGCGAGAATCCCGGACGCTTCTGGTTTTCAGCCGGTGGATGAACCGATCTGTAAAGAGGGGCCTGCAGCGTACTTTAGCGCACTGCCGATCCGAAAGATGATGGAGTGCGTGAGGGAACTAAATATTCCGGCAAGGATCTCGAACACGGCGGGGACATATGTTTGCAATGACCTGATGTATCGACTGCTTGCCTACAGGGAGAAGCATCCAGAGCTTGTCTGCGGTTTTGTGCACGTGCCTTACTGCATGGAAATGAAAAAAGATGGAGCCCCTGTGCTTGCACTTTCAGAGGAAATCCGGGCGGTGACGCGCATGTGCGAAGTGATTGTGAAGGAAAAACAACAAAGATAGGGTATAAAAAAGCACCGCCATGCTGCGGTGCTTTTTCGCGGAGACGGAGGGATTTGAACCCCCGCGCCGGTTGCCCGACCTATCGGATTTCGAATCCGAACCCTTCAGCCTCTTGGGTACGTCTCCAGACTATTCAGATAACTGAACGAGAAGCAATTCAACGCCGAGCCGGTCGCTTAACCGTCCGGTTTTGATTTGTTCCTCCGTTATCATACACAAAAGAAGCGAATTTTTCAACTCATTTGATAAAAACTTTCCAGAACTTGCCAGATACTTTTTGATCGCAAAGGGCGGAACGCCCATCAGAGTTGCCATATCTTTCTGGGTCTGGCCTTCTCTTTGCAGCTCTTTTGCCTGAAAGAGCAGGTTAAAATGCCTTGTGATCAGATAAAGAATCGATGTGGGACTTTCCCTAAGCATCAGAAGATCTTCATAGAGAGCCAAGGCACGGTCGCGGTTTTTGGCGGCGATCGCGTCGATCATATCAAAGATGCGTCCGGAGATCTGGGGCACACACACCGCATCGATGTCTTCTGCGGTGATGACATTCCTGCCCGCAGCGTAGCAGATCACCTTTTCGAGTTCATTCTCAATGCGCTCCATATCCGTCCCGGTCATCTCAAGGAAATAGGAGACATTCTGTCTGGTGATGCGAAACCCTTCCTTCTTTAGACGTCCGGCAACCCACATCGTGAGCGTCTCCTCGTTCTGCGGCTCCATCTCGCTGATTACACCGTGATCCTTGACGGCTTTATAGAGGCGGTTTCGCTTATCCACTTCGGTCTCCACAAAGATCAAGGTGGTCTCTGCCGGGAGGGAGGCGATCTCGTCTGCGAAATCATTTGCAGACTTAAACCAGCCGGAATTTTCGATCAAAATGACGCGGCGATCCGCGAAAAACGGCATGGTCTGCGCAAGGGAAGCAACCTCGGAAGCGTCGATGTTCTTTCCTTCAAAGTAGTTGTAATTCATCGAGTCCGTGGCATCGATCATCGCATCACGCAGCCGGTTTTTATACTGGTTGCGCAAATAAGCTTCGGTACCGGTCAAAAGATAGACAGAGGCAAAACTGTGATTCTTGATATGTTCTTGTAATGTTTTCACCGGGATGCCTCCTTTCTTTTGCCTTTGTTGGGTGTTTCTGATGGCTCTATTGTACTAAATTTCTTGCCACCTCGCAACCTTATGGTATAATTGGTTTAAGTTTTGCTGATGCAGAAAGGGGGCGTGCCAGATGAAAGTCACCTATTTACAACACAGTGGATTCGTGGTGGAGCTTACGCAGCATGTGCTCGTTTTTGATTATTGGAAGGGGACACTTCCGGAGTTTGACAAAGAGAAGGTGGTGCTCGTATTTGTCAGCCATGCTCACGAGGATCATTTTAATCCGGAGATCTTTTCTTGGGCGGCGAAGTATCCGAAGATTCACTTTTTCTTGTCAAATGATATCAAGATCAAACCGCATCCGATCCTTTCTTTGGTAGGACCTGACCAGAAAGGAAAGGCGGAAGATTTTACGGTGGAGACGATCGGTTCGACGGATCAGGGCGTGGCCTTTATCGTCAACATCGAGGGAAAATCCATTTTCCACGCGGGAGATTTAAACTGGTGGACCTGGGGAGATCAGGACACGATGGAAGAGTACCTGGAGATGACGGCCAATTATCTGGCGGAGATCAATAAGATCGAAGGCAGACACTTTGACCTAGCATTTATGGTGTTAGATCCGAGACTCAATGACCGGTACGGCTGGGGGCTCGAACGGTTTTTGCAGAGCGTGGACTGTAATCAGGTGATTCCGATGCATCTGTGGGAGAAGTATGAGACGATCGATCGATTTATGGAGGACCCTGCATACGAGAAGTTTGCAGACCGGATCATCAAGTACCAAAAACCGGGAGAGTTGATAATTTTACCGGATTAAGCTATAATAAAGTATTCATAGGTTTTTATGACAAAGCTTTCAGTTGAGGAAATGAAGATGGAAAGACGCGATAAAATCAATTATTATCTGGATCTCGCTGAGGTTGTCGCACAGCGCGGCACCTGTATCAGACGTCATTACGGAGCCGTGATTGTGAAGAATGACGAAGTCATCTCTACCGGATATGTCGGAGCACCGAGAGGCAGACAGAACTGTTCAGATCTCGGACGCTGCATCCGCACGGAGCTTAACATCCCGCGCGGGGAGCGCTATGAGCTTTGCCGCAGCGTGCATGCAGAGGCGAATGCAATCATCAGTGCATCGCGTGATAAGATGCTGGGAAGCGCACTGTTTCTGTGTGGGATCGATGTGCCGACGGGTAATTATGTGGAGAACAGCAGCTGTTGCTCGATGTGCAAGCGTATGGTAATCAATGCAGGAATCGAGAAAGTGTACATCCGTGATACCAAGGATGCGTACCGGGTGGTTCACGTAGAAGACTGGATTCGGGATGACGAGTCTTTGCTTGGAAAGTTTGGATACTAAGTTCTTCGGAAGTTAGGGGTTATGGAAAATGTATAATGATTTGTTCTCGATCGGACCATTTACTGTGCATGGTTACGGGCTGATGATCGCGATCGGTATTTTGGCTGCTCTCTTTACAGCGGAGCAGCGGGCGAAGAAACTGGGGCTAAAAGATGATCTGATTTTTGATCTGACGCTCTGGTGCGCTATCGGGGGCTTCTTAGGCGCAAAGATCTTATATTGGATCACGATTTTGCCGCAGATTGTCAAGAATCCCAAGATTCTTCTGGATTTTAACAGCGGATGGGTCGTCTATGGCGGAATCATTTTTGGAATTCTTGCCGGATGGCTGTTTCGCCATACAAAGAAGCTTAATTTCCTTACTTATTTTGATCTGGTGATGCCGGAGATCGCTCTTGCCCAGGGATTCGGAAGAATCGGCTGCTTCCTGGCGGGGTGTTGCTACGGGATCGAGACCGACAGCGCGCTTGCGGTAACATTTCACTCGTCGCAGTTTGCACCGAACAATGTAGGTCTGGTGCCGACACAGCTTTTGTCCTCTGCATTTAATTTTCTGCACTTTTTCTTCCTCATTTTCTGGGCGAAGAAGGCAAAGAAGGCGGACGGACAGGTTGCCGCACTGTACCTGATCATCTATAGTATCGGAAGGTTTTTGATTGAATTCTTCCGTGGTGATTTGGCAAGAGGAAGTGTCGGTGCGGTTTCTACGTCGCAGTTTATCTCGATTTTCATCCTGGTTTTTGGCATTGCACTTTTTGTGATCATGACGAAGCGGGGGAAGAAAGCGGAGGCGAAGACGCAGGAGGCGTAAGCGAAGCTTTTAACGATAACGATAGGAGTTGGGGAAAATGCTACTTGGTGCCCTGTTATTTATGGTGGGGCTTGCTTTGATGATCATTGCCGGGGATCGGTTTGTCGATGCGGCGATCTAGGTTTCAAAGAAGATAAAGATACCGGCAGCGGTGATCAGTGCGACGATCGTCAGTATCGGAACGACGTTGCCGGAAGTGCTTGTGTCGGCAAATGCGGTGGCGGTCAAAGCACCGTCGGTCGCGACGGGCGTGGCCTTTGGCTCGATCATTTGCAATACGGCGTTGATTGCAGGTTCGATTCATCTGATCCGGCCTGCACAGATGGTTGTGGATGAATCTTTCCGCAGAAGATTGGTTTATTTCATGATTTTTGACCTGCTGTTGCTATTCATTGGGCTTAGGTTTGGAAAGTTTGAACCGTGGGTCGGTCTTGTTTTGCTTGCCGGATTTGTCTGCTACGCGGTCAATGAGGTAAAGCGCCCGCAGGATCTGGAAGGGATCCTGGAGGTGCCCGCAGAACGCCTGATCAAACCGATCATTGTATTGATCTGCTGTACGGCGATGTTGGCTGTCGGGTCAAGGCTTGTTGTTGTCAACGGGGTCAAACTGGCAGAGGTGATGGGCGTATCAGAGCGCGTGATTGCGGTTACATTTATTGCGCTCGGAACATCGCTTCCGGAGCTTGTCACGGCTATCTCAGCCCTGATGAAAGGTAAGACCGAGATGTCGGTCGGAACGCTTGTAGGAGCCAATCTATTGGATTTGCTTCTGGTCATCGGAATTCCAGCGATCTTTGGGGGAATGCAGCTGGATCCGCTTACGGCAAGCGTTGATATTCCGGTGGGACTTGCGATGATGTTTGTGCTCACCGTACCGATGCTCATCAAAAAACGAGGATATCACTGGCAGGGTGTTTTGCTGGTGCTGGGATATCTGGCTTATTGTCTGCTGCAGTTTTAAGGGCAGGCAAGAGGAGGAAACACATTGAAACTTGCGGATTTATTTGTGGAAGGGAAGACCAATTATTCGTTTGAAATCTTCCCGCCGAAACGGACGGATGCAGTTGAGAGTGTCTATCATGCAATCGAAGAGCTTGCACCGCTCTCTCCGGACTTTATCAGTGTCACGTACGGTGCCGGGGGCAATCCTGCCAACACGTATACCGTGGATATCGCATCGGATATCAAGAATCGGTTTGGTGTGGAATCCGCTGCGCACCTGACCTGTGTGAACAATTCAAAAGAAGAAGTGGATCTGATCCTAGATAGGCTTAAGGAAAAGGGCGTGGAGAATATCCTGGCGCTTCGCGGGGATGAAAGTCCGGATCATCCGCCGAAAAATGATTTCTTATATGCGAAGGATCTGATCGCCTACATCAGGGAGCACGGAGATTTTGGAATTTCTGCGGCTTGCTATCCGGAAGGACATATCGGATGCGAGAGCATCGATAAAGATATTGAGCACTTAAAGGAAAAAGTAGACGCTGGTGCGACGCATCTGATTTCGCAACTTTTTTTTGATAACGAGACGTATTACCGCTTTCAGGAAAAGGTACGTGCGGCGGGGATTACAGTGCCGATGGAAGCAGGCATTATGCCTGTGACAAGCATCGCTTCGATTACCCGGATGGTGACGCTTTGCGGCGCTTCGCTCCCGCGTAAATTTACGCAAATGATGCAGCGCTACCAGAATTATCCGCAGGCAGTCAGAGATGCCGGAATTGCATATGCGATCGATCAAATTATTGATCTGGCGGCACATGGCGTGGATGGTGTGCATCTGTACACGATGAACAATCCTTATGTCGCAAAGCGGATTACAGAGGCTGTGGAGAGCCTGGTGCGTCCAAGGTAAGAGCTTGATGTGTGGGTGAAATGAGGAAGAGACATGGGTAAGAGAATATCATTTATCGGTGCCGGCAACATGGGAGGCGCGATTTTAGCAGGGATTTTGGCAGCCGGGAAGGCAAAGCCGGAAGAGATCATGGCTGCGGATTTGTCTACGGCAAAGAGAGATGAACTAAAGGAGCACTACGGTGTTTTGGTCACGGCAGATAATAAAGAGGCTGCGAAGCAAGCAGAGATTCTTGTGCTTGCCATAAAGCCTGTCTTTTTGCCTGGGGTGATGGAGGAGATCCGTGACGTAATTCCTTCAGACTGTGTCGTGGTATCGATCGTAGCCGGGCAGACGATTGCGCGATTAGAAGAGATGCTAGTGCACCCGCATAAGTTGGTGCGCGTGATGCCGAACACCCCTGCATTGGTCGGGGAAGGCATGAGCGGTCTTTCTAAAAATGCGCGGATGGAAGATCCGGCTTGCGCGGCGGAGGCAGAGGAAATCTATCAGATCTTTGCAAGTCTCGGCAAGGCAGAATGGATTCCGGAGAGACTCATGGACTGCGTGACCGGGGTCAGCGGGTCTGCACCTGCGTTTATTTTCCAGCTCATTGAAGCGATGGCGGATGCGGCGGTGTTAGAAGGAATGCCGCGCACACAGAGCTATACATTTGCGGCACAGACTGTGCTTGGCTCTGCGAAAATGGTGTTAGAGCTTCACAAGCATCCGGCAGAGTTAAAGGACATGGTGACATCCCCTGGCGGAACGACCATCGAAGGCTGCAAAGTGCTTGAGCAGGAAGGCTTCCGTGCGGCAATGATGGATGCGATCCATGCCGCGTGTGAGAAATCACGCAATCTATAATTCTTTCAATTACTGGAGGAATCAGTTTCGATGAAACAGAAAAATCAGGGCAAGAGCATCTTCATCCTGATTGGTATGGTGCTTGCGACGTTCTTGCTCGTTTTTCATAATTATTCTATCAAAGATGTGCTGGAAACCTTAAAAGAGGCCAATCTCTTGTGGATCCTGCTTGCCATCGGCATGATTTTTGTGCACATGTGCGGCGGCGGTTTGGCATTAAAGGTTTTACTGAAATCTTTGCACCGCGACATCACGTTTTTGCAGGGTGCAAAGTACATGGCCATCGAGTTTTACTTTTCCGGCATTACGCCTTCTGCCTCCGGCGGCGAGCCGATGCAGATCTATTATATGTCGAAAGATGGCATCGAGGTCAGCCGCGGCACATCGGCAAAGATGCTCATCACCGTGCTTTATAAAGCGGTTTTGCTGGTCTTAGGCCTGTTTGTGCTGCTATTTGCCATGCCGGTTGCCTTAAAGACCGAGATCTTAAATGTCTGGATCTGGATGGTGTTTTTGCTGGGCTTTTTGGTCAACCTGATCGTGATTGTGGTATGCCTATTGGCGATGTTTCGGCAAAGTACGCTGCGAAGACTCAGTGACAAGGTCGTGCTCTTTATTCAGAAGAAAACCAGAATCCGCTTAACGGAGTCGATGGTTGCAAAGTATGAGCACTTCCTAAACGACATGAAGCGCAGTGCGGAGCATTTTACGCATCACAGAAAAGAGACTGCGCTTGCAGCTGTGATCATTCTGGTGCAGAGGATGGGGCTTTTCTCCATCCCGTATCTGGTGTATCTGGCGATTGGGCTGGGCGGAGAGAACTATCTGACGTTCTTGGCGATTCAGGTGGTGCTTTCGATTGCAGCGGATTCCTTGCCTCTGCCGGGCGGTGTCGGCGCTTCCGAAGCCATCTTGCTTGCCCTTTATGAACCCATTTACAGTGAGCAAATGCTTGCGACCGCGATGCTGCTCTCCAGATTTGTCTCGTATTATCTTTACTTGTTTATCGCTGCCGGCATCACGATCACGAATTCATATCTTGTGGCCAAACGGCCTAAAATTGTGGAAGAAGAGCCAAAAGTGGGAAATGTAACTGAAAATGAGCAATAAAAGACGGATGTCCTCGTGAGAATCGGACATCCGTTATTCATTCTGTATCGTAATCTCAGATGAAACTTAAGCCATCTTGTTGACAGCAAGAGCGAGACGAGATACCTTGCGGGAAGCAGTGTTCTTATGATAAACACCCTTTTTGCAGGCCTTATCAATCTCAGAAGTAGCTTCAAGCAGAGCAGCAGATGCAGCGGTCTTGTCACCGGCAGCCACGGCAGCGTCGACTTTCTTGATATAAGTCTTCACTCTGGACTTGATCGCTTTGTTTCTCTCGTTTCTAGTCTGAGCAGTTAAAATTCTCTTCTTAGCACTTTTTATGTTAGCCATTCTCCGACACCTCCTTGTTCAAAATTACATTTGAAATAGAAACGGACACGGGCGTTCTAAACAAACATCACCAACTATCATATTCCAAGCCGGATGCGGTGTCAATAGATTTTTTCAAGTTTTCCTCGATATTTCGCAGGCTATATGCTATACTGTTTCCTGATAAATGTAAATCAAGCAAAGGGAAGAAGAATGGGACAGATTCCTCAGGAGAATATACGTAATTTTTGTATCATCGCACATATCGACCACGGAAAATCAACGCTTGCGGACCGGATTCTTGAGAAGACCGGTACGCTTACTTCGCGTGAGATGCAGGAGCAAGTGCTCGATAATATGGAGCTTGAGCGTGAGAGGGGCATCACGATTAAGGCGCAGACGGTGCGGATCATTTATAAGGCCAAGAATGGGCAGGAATACATTTTCAATTTAATTGACACCCCCGGACACGTCGACTTTAACTACGAAGTGTCCAGAAGTCTTGCAGCGTGCGAGGGGGCAATCCTTGTGGTCGATGCGGCGCAGGGCATCGAAGCGCAGACGTTAGGCAACGTGTATCTGGCGCTAGATGCGAATCTGGAGATCATGCCGGTCATCAATAAGATTGATCTGCCCAGTGCAGAGCCGGAGCGTGTGAGAAATGAGATCGAGGATATCATCGGATTAGAAGCACACGAAGCACCGCTTATTTCCGCGAAAAATGGAATTAATATCGAAGAAGTCTTAGAGCAGATTGTCACGAAGATTCCTGCACCACAGGGAGATCCTGACGGGCCGCTAAAGGCTCTGATTTTTGACTCGATTTATGACTCTTATAAGGGTGTTATCGTCTTTTGTCGCATTATGGACGGCAGTGTCCGCAAGGGGACGAAGGTTCGTTTCATGGCGACTGGTGCGGAAGAAGAGATCGTGGAAGTTGGTTTCTTTGGCGCAGGGCAGTTTATCCCCTGCGAGGAGCTTTCTGCCGGCATGGTTGGATACCTGACCGCTTCGCTAAAAGACGTCAGAGATACTCGTGTCGGAGATACGGTCACCGAGGCAAACAGACCTTGTGCACAGGCGCTTCCTGGCTATAAGAAGGTGCTTCCGATGGTTTACTGCGGAATGTATCCTGCGGACGGTGCGAAGTATCCGGATCTCAGGGATGCGCTTGAGAAGCTGCAGTTAAACGATGCTTCGCTTCAGTATGAGCCGGAGACCTCTGTTGCGCTGGGATTTGGCTTCCGGTGCGGATTTTTGGGCCTCCTTCATTTGGAAATCATTCAGGAGAGATTGGAGCGAGAGTACAACCTGGATCTGGTCACGACCGCGCCAAGCGTCATTTACAAAATTTATAAGACCAATGGGGAGGTCTTAGAGATTACGAATCCGACCAACATGCCGGATCCTTCCGAGATTGAACATATGGAAGAGCCGTTTGTGAGTGCAGAGATCATGGTGACGACAGAGTTTGTCGGCGCGATCATGAAGCTTTGCCAGGAGCGTCGCGGCGTCTACCTTGGGATGGAGTATTTGGAGGAGACGAGAGCGCTTTTAAAGTATGACCTTCCGTTAAATGAGATCATTTACGATTTCTTTGATGCCTTAAAGTCACGCTCGCGCGGCTATGCGTCTTTTGACTATGAGTTTAAGGGCTACGTAAAGAGCAGCCTGGTAAAACTGGATATTTTGATCAACCATGAGGAAGTGGATGCGCTTTCCTTTATCGTGCATGCCGACGGTGCGTATGAGCGTGCCAGAAAGATGTGCGAGAAGCTCAAAGAAGAGATTCCGAGACAGCTGTTTGAGGTGCCGATTCAGGCAGCCATCGGCAGCAAGATTATCGCCAGAGAGACGGTCAAAGCCTACCGCAAAGACGTACTTGCGAAGTGCTATGGCGGTGATATCACGAGAAAGAAGAAGCTCTTAGAGAAGCAAAAGGAAGGAAAGAAGCGCATGCGCCAGGTGGGCAATGTGGAGATTCCGCAGAAGGCTTTCATGAGCGTGCTCAAACTTGACACAGAATGACGACGACGGGAGGTGGATGTAGATGCAAGCGAAGGAACTTGAACTTTATATCCATCTCCCTTTTTGTGTGCGCAAATGTCTCTACTGTGATTTTTTATCCGGCCCAGGGTATGATCAGGATCGGTATCTGGACGCGCTGATTAGGGAACTGGAACGTTACCGGGAGAAGGCTGCGGACTTTAAGCTGCGCTCCATTTTCTTTGGAGGAGGCACCCCGACGTTACTCACCATTCCTCAGTGGGAGCGATTGATGAGCGCAGTAAAAGAGTTCTTTGTCTTGGAGGATGACTGCGAGATCACTTCAGAAGGCAATCCTGGCACCATTGATCCGGAAAAACTTGCTTGTCTGAGAGAGATTGGTATCAACCGGTTGAGTCTCGGGCTTCAGTCTGCGAATAATAAAGAACTCGCCTTACTTGGCAGAATCCATACCTTTGAAGACTTTTTAACGACGTATGAGGATGCAAGAGCAGCCGGCTTTGGCAATATCAACGTAGATCTGATGAGTGGACTTCCGGGGCAAGCGCTTACTGACTGGCTGACAACACTTTCTGCGGTAGCAGAACTTGGGCCGGAACACATTTCCGCCTACAGTCTGATCATTGAAGAAGGAACGGAATTTGGCAAGCGCTACGCCAATGGGATCGGTCTTCCGGACGAAGATGTGGAACGGGAGATGTATCACAAGACCAAAGAGGTGCTTGCAGGCTACGGTTTCACCCGGTATGAGATCTCAAATTACGCGAAGCCTGGTTTTGAGAGCAGGCACAATCTGGGATACTGGACCGGCGTGCCTTATCTCGGTTGTGGTCTTGGAGCAGCGTCCTTGTTTGGTGGATTTCGGTATCAAAATCCTGAAAATATGGAGCAATATCTTAAGGAGGCTGGCTCGGATGCACTGATCAAAGATAAGGAGATCTGGGATCAGAAAACGCAGATGGAAGAGAGAATGTTCCTTGGACTGCGCACGATGCTGGGGGTCGAGAAAATGGCGTTTTTACGCGACTTTGGGGCATCTATAGAGTCCATTTACGGGGACGTGACCTGCAAATATAAAGGCTTGGGATTGCTTCGTGAGACAGATACACATCTTCAGCTAACCGATGCCGGCATCGATGTGAGCAATGTGATCCTGGCAGACTTTTTATTATAAATTGATGGGAGACTAATATGGCTGTGAAAAAGAAAAAAATCGTGAAAAAACCGGAGAAAATCATCATCGATGGATTTTTGTTCTGCAGAAAGGAACTGGATGTAAAGGCACTCTCAGAAGCACTAGAGGATGCAAAGGTGACGTGTGAGTGCTGGCCGGAGATGGGCGTAATTGAGATTCCGCTTTTAGAGGCCGGAAGCATTGACCTGGAGCGCTCTGAGATTACATTTGAAGGAGAAGATCAGATCTTTTTGGAAAATCATGATATCAAAGGGGTCTATGAGATCTCATTTCCAAAGAATGCGCTTTCCCAGGCAGGCGCGGCATTTCGGGCACTTGTGGATGCGACGTCCGGGGTGATTTGCTCTGACACGGAAGATTTTTATCCGGTCTATGCGGGAAATTTCTAAGAAGATTTGAGAAGAACAGGAGGCAGATGTGGGGACATTATTGATTCGAAACGGCAGGGTGCTGGACCCTGCAAATAAGCGTGACGGAAACTACGATATTCTGATCAAGGATGGCAAAATCGCTCAGGTGGCACCGGAGATTTCTGCGGAGGCTGATCACATTTACGATGCAACGGGGCTTCTTGTCATGCCGGGTCTCATTGACATGCATGTGCATTTTCGTGAGCCGGGCCTGGAGTACAAAGAGACGATTGCGACCGGGACAGCAGCCGCGGCAAAAGGCGGTTTTACCACGGTTTGTCCGATGGCAAACACCAAGCCTGTGATCGACTGCGTGGAGATGGTCCAAAAGCTAAAGGCAATCATCGACCGCGATGCCAAAGTGCATGTGCTTATGATCGGAACTGTGACCAAAGGGCTTGCCGGCAAGGAGGTCTGCGATCTTGCCGCAATGAAGCAGGCGGGCATCCGTATGGTCAGTGAAGATGGGAAGTCTGTGATGGACTCTGGTGTCTATGCAAAGGCGATGGAGATCTGTAAAGAAGAGGATATCCTGGTGCTTGCGCACTGCGAAGACATCAATCTGGTGCGTGGCGGCGTGATGCATGAAGGCGTGCGTTCTAAAGAGCTGGGGTTACCTGGAATCACGAGCGAAGTCGAAGACATCATCACGGCCAGAGACATTTTCCTGGCAAGACAGACGGGTGCAAGACTGCATCTGTGTCACTGTTCGACGAAGACGAGCGTGGAGATGGTGAGAATGGCCAAAGAGGCCGGACTTCCGGTTTCTGCAGAAGTGTGTCCGCATCATTTTACACTGTGCGATGAAGATATTCCAGGGGATGACGGGAATTATAAGATGAATCCGCCGCTGCGGGGAAGAGAAGACTTAGAAGCGCTTCGCGCGGGACTTTCTTCCGGGGTGATGGAAGTGATTTCCACCGATCACGCACCGCATGCGGCGCAGGAAAAAGAGGGATCGATGAAGACGGCGGCCTTTGGCATCGTAGGGCTTGAGACCTCATTTGCCCTGGCATGGACGGAACTTGTAAAGACGGGGCTTTTGACACCGATGCAGTTAGTAGAACGCATGAGTGCGGCACCGGCAAGAATCTTAAAGATCCGGGCGGGCGCTCTGAGTGTCGGATACCCTGCGGATATCACAATTGCAGATCCGAATCAAACCTACCGGATCGATAAGAACACATTTGTTTCTAAGGGAAAGAACACGCCGTTTGACGGCAGGGAAGTGACCGGAGAAATTGCAGCGACGGTTGTGGATGGAAGAATTGTATATGAAAGGAAAAAGTGATGATTAACAAACTGATCAAAAAGATTCAGGAGACAGAAGCACATCTTTGCGTGGGCCTCGATCCAACATTAAAATTCGTGCCGGAACAGATCCAGAAAGAGACATTTGCGGCTTACGGAGAGACCTTGGAAGGGGCTGCAGAGGCTGTCTGGCAGTTTAACAAGGGGATCATCGATGCAACTTATGACTTGATTCCGGCCGTGAAGCCTCAGATTGCGATGTATGAGCAGTTTGGCCTTCCGGGGCTGTGCGCATATCAGAAAACCGTGGATTATGCGCAGGAGAAAGGCCTTGTCGTGATCGGAGATGTCAAGCGGGGCGACATTGGATCGACGTCTGCCGCCTATGCGGTGGGACATTTGGGGCATGTACAGGTGGGTTCAAAGAAGCTTGCGGGATTTCATGAGGATTTTATTACGATTAATCCTTACATGGGAAGCGACAGCGTAAATCCGTTCATAGACATTTGCAAAGAAGAGAAGAAAGGCCTGTTTATTCTGACGAAAACGTCAAATCCCTCCAGCGGCGAGTTCCAGGATCGCCTGATCGATGGGAGACCGCTTTATGAGTGGGTTGGAGAGAAGGTTGCGGATTGGGGACGCGATGTGATGGGTGACGGGTACAGTTACATCGGTGCCGTGGTCGGCGCAACCTATCCGGAACAAGGGAAAAAGCTGCGCAAACTCATGCCAAACACGTACATTTTGGTTCCCGGATACGGTGCGCAGGGAGGCAAAGGAGAGGATCTCGCCTACTTCTTTAACAAAGATGGCCTTGGTGCGATCGTGAATTCTTCCCGCGGCATTATCGCGGCTTACCAGCAAAAAGGGTATGAAAAGTACGGCCCGGAGAACTATGCAGATGCTTCACGGGCGGCTGTGATTGCGATGCGCGACGACATTTTACAGGCGTTGGCAAAGAGAGCAGGATAAACGGATGAAGAAGACAAATGTAATTGTGACAGGGAAATCTTATCTTGCACCGGGAATTATCAGCCTTTGGATCAAAGAAGAGGAGATGGCTAAGGAAGCAAAACCGGGGCAGTTTTTATCCATCTATTGCCGGGATAAGAGCAGATTGCTGCCAAGACCGATCAGTATCTGTGATGTGGATCCCGAAAATGGTGTTCTCCGGGTTGTATTTCGCATCGCCGGGGCCGGCACCGAAGAGCTTTCGAAGGCTGCAATTGGAGATCTGCTCTCTGTCTTAGGACCGTTGGGAAATGGCTATGATCTGAGAGAAGGATGCGCCTTGCTGATCGGGGGCGGGATCGGGATTCCTCCGATGCTTTTCCTT
The DNA here is from genome assembly GCA_017480565.1 of Lachnospiraceae bacterium. Lineage (GTDB taxonomy): Bacteria > Bacillota > Clostridia > Lachnospirales > Lachnospiraceae > RGIG1588. Next base: position 26,753 of record JAFVAL010000067.1, read on the forward strand.
GCCAAGGAGCTATCCAAAGAGCTGACGAAAGAGCAAATGACTGTGGTGCTTGGCTACCGTGATCAAAACCTGTTTTTGGCGAAAGAATTCGAAGCATTTGCCGAGGTTGTGATTGCAACCGATGACGGGTCTGTGGGGATACATGGAACCGTGATTGACGCGGTTGTTTCAAATGAGATTTTTGCAGAACAAGTCTATGCCTGTGGGCCGACACCAATGCTTCGCGGGGTGAAGACATTTGCAGAAAAGGCAAAAATTCCTGCACAGATTTCGCTGGAAGAACACATGGCCTGCGGGATTGGTGCTTGCCTTGCCTGCGTCTGTCAGTCAAATGAGGTGGATACCCACACCAATGTGAAAAATAAACGCATTTGCAAGGATGGCCCGGTCTTTGATAGTGAGGAGGTGATCCTTGCATGAATATGAAGGTAACGATTGCTGGCGTAGAACTGAAAAACCCGGTCATGACAGCTTCAGGGACGTTTGGATCAGGCGCAGAATATGCGCAGCTGACCGATCTGAATAAACTGGGAGCGGTGGTCACAAAAGGCGTGGCAAATGTGCCCTGGCCGGGGAATGCGACGCCCAGGATCGCAGAGACTTACGGAGGCATGTTAAATGCGATCGGACTGCAAAACCCTGGCATTGATCTGTTTGTAAAGAGGGATCTTCCATTCTTAAGGCAGTTTGATACGAAAGTGATCGTCAATGTCTGCGGGCATACCACAGAGGAATACTTAGAGGTTGTGGAGCGGCTTGCCGGGGAGCCTGCGGATCTGCTTGAGATCAATATTTCGTGTCCGAATGTCAAAGAAGGGGGCATCGCGTTTGGACAAGACCCCAAGGCGGTTGAGGCAATCACGAGGGAAGTCAAACGTGTGGCGAAACAGCCGATTATCATGAAGTTAAGCCCTAATGTGACGGATATTACGGTGATGGCGAAGGCTGCCGAGGCCGGTGGTGCGGATGCAATTTCGCTCATTAACACATTAACCGGAATGAAGATTGATATCCATAAGAGGAGCTTTGCGCTGGCCAATAAGACAGGCGGACTTTCGGGTCCTGCCATCAAACCGATTGCCGTGCGGATGGTCTATCAGGCGTCGCATGCGGTGCAGATTCCGGTGATCGGGATGGGTGGCATCATGACCTGGGAAGATGCCTGCGAGTTTATGCTGGCAGGCGCAACGGCAGTGTCCGTCGGTACAGCTAATTTTGTCAATCCGAATGCAGCGGTGGAGATTGCTGAGGGCCTGGAGCAATATGCAAAGGAACTGGGAATTTCAGAGATCAGAGAGCTGATCGGAGCAGTGAAGGAATAGGAGAAAGTGGAGATGGAAAAATACAAAGAAGAGTTTATTTCGTTTATGATGGAGTGTGGCGTACTGAAATTCGGGGATTTTGTCACAAAAAGTGGGAGAAAGACACCGTTTTTTGTAAACACAGGATTCTACCGGACCGGCACGCAGCTCAGAAAGCTGGGAGAGTATTACGCCAAAGCAATTGCGCAGGCATTCGGTACAGATTTTGACGTTCTCTTTGGACCCGCGTATAAAGGAATTCCGCTTTCCGTTGCGGCCTCTATGGCGTTAAGTGAGCATTTTGGAGCGGACATTCGATACTGTTCCAACCGGAAAGAAATCAAGGATCATGGGGATAAAGGGATCTTGCTTGGAAGTCCGATCTCTGACGGTGATCGCATCGTCATCATCGAAGATGTGACGACTGCGGGAACCTCAATCGGTGAGACGATGCCGATCCTAAAAGCGCAGGGTGATGTCGATGTGATCGGTCTTGTGGTCAGTGTCGACCGGATGGAACGCGGTCAGGGAACAAAGAGTGCGCTGGAAGAAATCCGTGAGACTTATGGAATGAAAACAACTGCCATTGTAACTATGGAGGAAGTAGTCACATATCTGTACCAAAGAGAGGTAGCAGGTAAAGTTTGGATCGATGATGCCATGAAATGTGCAATCGATTCCTACTACAACGAATATGGAGTGAAATAAGAAAAGAAACCCATACAATTCACAGAAAAAACGACGTCTCGAGCTTCGAGACGTCGTTTTATTTTATATTTGATAATTGAACATAATAAGTTAAAAACAATATATACTGAATTTTATTACAATATTTTATATTTACATTCAAAAGGCATCTTGCTATGATTGTCATCACCATCTTTTGCAACCGGTGGAAAACCACCAGAATAAAAATTCACTTTGGAGGAGACAATGAAGAGAACAGAATTCGTAATCAAAGAAAACTATTCCTGGGAGTTAAGAGGGCCTCTTCCTTCTGATACAGAGGGAGAAGAGGTTGCCTGGCAAGAACAGGAGGAATGTTTTGAGAGCAAGAGAAGCGATGAAGTGGACTTAGAACCGAAAGAATACTTTCTACTAGGGGTGAAGTCTGCCCTCGAGATGTTAAAGAACGCATTGGAACACACGGAAGTTGTCCTGGCAAAATCCGGGGAAGAATGTGAGGAAAGATCGGATGGAGGCACGAAATCAACCCACAGAGTATGTGGGTGATCCACCTGCTTGGCTGTGCGGCTATCGGTTCTTAAAGATTTCAGGGAATAAGCGATATGCGGTTCGCGTCTGTTGCCCATGGTATCAGAAACAAGAAGACGGCAGAATGCAGTATGGCCTCGAGGAACACGTCGTTGTGGTCGAGAGATTCTATGCTTACTGGACGATTCGGTGTCTTGCGTTTTGGAAGCTTGGTGAAGTGTCGCGAAAGGTAAAGGATGCAGACAATATTTCGCTTATGAAGGGCATTGGGAAAGACGTGGAGATTGATTTTCGGGTGTATCTGAGTGATCGGGAACACATGGCGGAACCTGAGATTCCGGATCCGATCTTGCTGCCTGAAATGGAGCTTGCTGACATCTCTACAGACAAAGTACGGTATGCTGCAGAATGTGCGATTTCCCAAATTCTCGTCCGAAACGATGCATTGATCGTGGAAGAGGAGTGTTGGATGAGCGATGCCTGGAAAGAGGCAAAGACTGAGGAACCGGAAGGCATGCAGCGATTTGGTCCATTGATTCCTCTGAGGGATATTTTGCCCACAAGAAGGCATGGGCAGAATTATTTTGGTGAATCAGACCCGAGCCTGATTGCGAAATACGAACTGACCGCAGTATGGAATCCGGAAGAAGATCCTATCGTGCTGCAACAAGAGATGCACCTGCGGGATCATTTGACAGAGGAGATCGGCGTATGCAAAAAAGACCTGGTCGCAGAGACTATGCAAAGTCGCAGATCCTGATGGAAGATGATTCCGTACGGCCTGAAAAAGCGTGCAAGAATCACACCTGGGACGATGCGAAGAGGCTTTCTGTCAAAGTGGCACTGATTGCACTCATTTGCTTTGTCATTCTGCATTACTTTTTGGGCATACGGGTACTCTATGGTAATAGTGGATATCCCTCGGTTCGCGACGGTGATCTTGTGATTTACCGCATCTATGGCAAGGAAAACATCAACCGAGGAGATGTCGTTTTGTACAAGAAAGATGATAGAGTTGTCCCTGCAAGAGTGATCGGACTGCCAGGGGAATCTATCGACATCACAGAGCAGGGAATCTTGGTTAACGGTGTCATTATGCCGGAGGAAATCATGTATCCGACTTCGAAATCCGAAGACGGTGTGGTATTCCCTGTCAGTGTTGGAACAGACACGTTATTTTTACTGAATGATTATCGCAGCGACCAGACAGATGGTCGAGAAAATGGCCCCACACCGACAGACGATGTTGTCGGAGTCATTGTGCTCTTAATACGGTGGCGAGGGTTTTAAAGGTTTTAGAAAAAAGTCCGGCAGAGAAGAACTGCCGAAAGAGAGGAGAACTTATGAAAATGCAACTTAGAAAATACGCTTGGGTTTTAGCGTTTGTTATGACGATCACACTGTTTGGGTCTTCCGTTTCCGCAGCAGGAAGTCGCTATTCTTCCACCATTGGAGGAAGCAAGACTACAACTTTTGATAAATATCTTGTGATGAGAGAAGGAACCGAGGTTCCCAATGCCAGTTTCCAGTTTACGATCGCACCCGGTGCGGCACAAAGCTATGACCTAACTGCCGGCAAACTGGAAGTCCTGGCAGGGGTTGGTACGCCAACCATCACTTGGGATCATTCCGGTGCGCAGGCTGACGGAAAACTTGAGATCAAGCAGGGGGATGCGACGATTTTGCTTGCCAATAAAGGGGCAAGCGATTATGTAAAGAACCTGGATGACGGGGAGCAGTACGCGAAGCACACCGCAACCGTGGATTTCTCCAGCGTCACGTTCGATGAGCCGGGTATCTACCGTTATATTGTGACAGAAGCAGGTACGAATCAGGCGATCGTAAACGATGAAGACCTGAACCGTGTGCTGGATGTCTACGTGATTGACGCATCCGATGCGAACGGAAAGAAGCTTGAGATCTCCAACTATATTTTACATGCAACCGAAGATACGGTGGTGGGCATGGACGGAAATCTGTACGGCTCTGACGGCGCCGTCATCAAAGGTGGCAATGACGCTGCAGGCACTGCAAATGCAGACTACAAGAGCCAGGGATTTACCAATGAATATATTACATATGATCTGACGTTTTCAAAGACCGTAACAGGCAATCAGGGATCCCGAGATAAGATGTTTTTATTTACCCTGAACATTGAAAATGCAGTTAAAGGAACCGTATATCAGGTCTCAATTGCAGACGATGGCAATGCACATACCACGGACGGTGATGCAGATGCTGCACCGGTGAAATCGACGGCAACGATCTATGCGGCGGCAGATATGGCATCCGGCAACGGTGTCTCAACTTTGACTGTGGGAAATGATGGTACGGTAACTCACAATTTTTATCTGCAGCACGGACAGAAGATTGCTGTGCGCGGCATTGCAAAAGACACGAAATACACGCTGACAGAGGCTGCGGAAGATTATCATCCGTCGGTGGAAGTGACGGAAGGCACCATCGGCGCAGGGCATGACAGCGTTGTGGTTGCAGCCGCTTCTGCGGACAATACAGAAGCCTTCACAAACCAACGTCAGGGCGTGATTCCTACCGGTATCGCTATGGCAGTTGTTCCCGGAATCTCTGTTCTCGCGATTGGCGGTGCTGGCTTGTTCTTCTTTGGCAGAAAGAAGAAAGAGTTTGAGGACTGATACCTTAATACGGGGACAATATTAGTGAATGCACTAGAAATCATGCTGCATCGATGGATTCGATGGATGGACGGTTTGCTCCGGTTGGGATGTTTGGCGTTTTTCCTACTTGTATTGAGCCTTGGAATGTATTTTTCTTATGATATTTATCACGTCTATCAGAGAAGCAATTATGAATCTGTAAAGAAATACAGACCTATAGCCAAGCAGGAGGAGAGTTTGAAGACATTATCGGAGGATTGTGTCGCATGGATTACCATTGACGGCACGTCCATAGACGATCCCATTATGCAAGGGGAAGATAACATGGAGTATCTGAACAAGGATCCTTATGGAGAATATTCCCTCTCGGGGTCTATCTTTCTCGATGCCAGATGCAGCAGTGATTTCTCTGACGCTTACTCCTTGGTTTATGGACATCATATGGAGCACGGCGCAATGTTTGGCGCGTTGGATGCCTATGAAAGTCCAGACTATTTTCTTAAGCATCAAACAGGGACGCTAATCCTGGGAGATCGAAGGCTAGCCATCACATTTTTCGCATTTTTAGATACAGATGTCTCAGACATGCTTGTCTTTGCACCATCGGAAAATGAAGGGCCGCTTGCATCCATCAAGGAGAAGGGAGTCGTCTATTTTTGGCCGGAAGAAGAGCCAATCCTTTGTCTTAGCACTTGTCAGGATAGCGCTTCTCTTAAGCGAACCTGTTTGTTCGCAGTGATAGAAGGAGAAAATGATTGAATGAAAAGAATAATATTGATTCTGCTGATTCTACTGGCTGTTCCTTTCAATGCAGCAACGGTAATGGCAGCAGAAGGATTTGGAAAGATCCCTGTCGCAATTGCAGAAAATGGCTCTGCAGAATCTTGTCTGATCTTGGTAAAACAAAAGACAGAAAAGGACTGGGAACTGGTTTCTGAGATGACGCTAAAAGCAGGGGACAAAGATGACATTGTGCTTCCATTTGAGGAACCAGGTTCTTATGAATATCTGGTGGAAGAACTGCCGGGGACGTTAGAAGATGTCAAATATGATACGACCAAATATCATATCATGATGACTGTGATCGTTGAGGGCGAAAGGGAAGAGCCAGTTATCTGTGTTACCTCTGATAAAACGGATGAGAAAGCAACGCAGATCTGCTTTATCAATCAGAGAACAGAAAAGATCCAGACTGTGCCAAAAACCGGAGATCTGGAACATTTTGAATTATGGTTGGTTCTGCTGAATTTGAGTTTATCCTTGATGATTGTTTTGCTGTATTTCAGATTCAGAAATCGGTCTGACAAACCAAGCCAAAAGGGAGGAGAGAAATGAAGCGAATTATAAAACCTGCGATCGGCTTCTTCCTTGTTTTAGCCTTGATCGTTCTTGGACATCGCCTGTTCTTGCGCGAGGGAAAAGCAGAAGAGGTTCCAGCGGAGATCATGGAGGAAATGAGTTTGACCGAAACCGAATCTCTAGAAGATTTTGAAGAGATAACAAGCGAAGAAATTCCGATAGAGGAAGTGAGTACTGAGCAGGTAACAGAGGAAGAGACCAGTACGGATACAGAGGATTTTTTGGAAGTTACAGAGAGTTTTGTAGAAACCGAAGAATCTTTCTCTCTTGAGGAGATGCCGTTGTTAGAGCGTGTCAAAGGAAAAACAGAAGAGGAAACGTATGAGATCCTTCTGGAGTATTCGATCGATGAGGTTCTGGACGCCTATATTTTCTTAAGTGGTGGGATTGACCCGGAAGAAGGACCACTCTACGAGAACTTTGAAGGGGCGAAAGACCGGTTTTTGGAGGCGATGGCACCCAGGAGAATGATGTTGATGGCCAAAACGACAACAGGCGGAACTGCATCAGTGACAGCGTACTCAAAACTAACAGCTGCAAATGATCCAAGCGGCAGTAAGCTGAACGTCGGTTCCTTTACTGTAAACGATAACGGATCTTCCATGCAGGCATTGTGTCTTCACCATGCACTCACTTATCCACCGACAGGGACTTCCCTTACGGTGCTTGAGACGGCTGAAGTCACGCGAAAGGACAAAGGATCTTGGGAGTATGATTATGCTAGATTGATTTATTACATGTATATCAACAAAACGACCGCTGATCAGATTCTGACTTACATGTATAACAATCATAAATACAGTCCAGATCCTCTTCGCGGACCGTTTCAAAGGCATATGAACCCAACCGACAGTATCAAAGATGATTACTACCGGATCATGGTGACGTTGGCTTGTTCATATCTGAACGGATTAGGTACCGGAGGGAATACAACCTCTCAGCTGCGATATACTTCGACAAAGGATTATGACGATTACTATGATATCGGTGCAGCAGTATGGACGGTGTTAAATGATACTAGCGTATTGTCAAACTCAGATCTGCCAGATGGGATCACGGTAAAGCTTTCGTTTATGTATCCCGGAAGCACCGCACAACAGCCTTTGATGGCTTGGGACTCTTATGAGACACCTGCTGCAAAGGTCTCTGTGACAAAGACGTCTGGGAATACAACGATTACCAATGGCAATTCCAATTACAAGCTGACAGGGATTACCTACGGACTTTACACAACCAGTGCATGTACCACACTTGCAAAGACGAAAGAAGGAACAGATGCAATCCTGACAATCAAGGCAGATGGTTCCTCCAATGTCTTGAATATGAAGGATGGAACCTATTATCTGAAAGAGAGAACCGTTCCTTCCGGGTGTAATTATGCGTTATCGACGGCTGTTACAACCCTGACCCTGGAGCCGGGAGAGACGAAGGTAGTTAATACATCCGATGCTCCCCTTTTTGACACGGTAGGTGTGACAATTCAAAAGGTAAGTGCGAACGGAGGATCGTATAACCTGTCTGGCGCAGAATATACAGTAAAGTATTATGCAGGGCAGTATACAAAGAATAATCTTCCGTCAACCGCAACCGCTTCTTGGGTCATAAAGACGATAAAGTCTGGATCTAACTATGTGGCAAGTCTTGATGATGCGCATAAAGTCTCTGGTGACAGTGCAAAATACGGGAAGGAATCGAATGGAACCTATCGAATTCCGCTAGGCACCATCACGGTGGAAGAGACCAAAGCACCCACAGGATTCCTGCGGGAAGGCGCGACAATGCAGCTTCTTAGCGGTAATGGGTCAGATGCTTCGGAAGGGATCTTTCTCATCAACATTGTTGGGCAAAACTCACAGGTCGTAGTTAAGAGTGGAAATCAGACGGACAGTAACTCGTCGGACGGGTTTGGCATTCTTTCGAAAGAAATCCCGATTGCGAAGATTTCAACAACCGCAACAGATGTAGAGAGTGGTACGCATGAAGCGAAAGTAGGAGACAACATCCAGATCAAAGATACGGTTACGTATGAGAATTTGATTCCAGGGAAAGCCTATCTTGTGACGGGAACCTTGAGAATTCGTGAGACCGGGGAAGTATTTAAGGTCAATGGGAATACACTAACCGTGACGAAGACATTTACGCCGACAAGCGCAAATGGATCTGTGGAACTCATCTTTCCGGTTGATGCAAGAAGCTTATCTGGGAAAACACTGGTTGTCTTTGAGGAACTATCGACAGGCGGAAAGGTTGTTGCAACGCATCAAGACCTCAACGATGACGGCCAGTCTGTGAAAATATCGGAGGTGAAGACATTGAAGATTGAAAAACAAGTAACTGGAAATATGGGTAATAAGACGCAGGAATTTGTGTTTCACATTCAATTCGTCAAGGGAGCTTCTTTGCCCGAAAGCCTTCCCTATCTTAAAGGGGAAGAAGAAGGGGAACTTGTTGTCGCAGAGAATGCAGTTACATTTTCTTTAATGCATGGAGAAGAGATTGTTATTGGCGGACTTCCTTCGGGGATATCTTATGTCATCACTGAAGAGAGGGATGAACGGTATCTGACGTATGTGCAGATGGGAGAGAATACAAAGATACAAAACCATAGTTTTGCATCCGTTTTGCAGGAGAATACCAGCATCCTCTTTGAAAATAATCGTGAAGTGGGAATTCCGACCGGACAGACCATCAGAGAGTGGCCGATTTGGTGTTCTCTTGCGGGGGCAGCTGCAGTTTCTTTCTACTTCCTTTTGCGCAGAAGGGAGACTTTTAGCAGATAAATGAGGATCCTCTCAGTGAGAGGATCCTGACAGATCATGGATTGGTTTCAGGAAGTATCTGAACTTCAATCTGGTCGATGCGATTGTTATCAATGGATTTGACGGTAAACATCAAATGGTCAGACTGGAATGATTCTCCAACCTCCGGGAGATCCTGCGCCAACGATATGACATATCCGGCAAGGGAATCATATTCATCCGATTCCAGGTTTTTGCCAAGAAGGTCACCGACATCTTCCAGCTTCATGGAACCTTGAATAAGGTAATGATCCGGCGATAACATCTGATACTGCGCGGTTTCGTCTTCATCATATTCATCTTTGATGTCACCAACGATCTCTTCAATGAGATCTTCAATGGTGATCAAGCCGGCGGTATCTCCGTATTCGTCCAGAACGATGACTAAGGAGATAGAATCTCTGCGCATCTCTGAGAGCAGTTCAGAGACCTTTTTATACTCAAAGGTGAATACTGGTTCGCGCATGAGCTCACGGATGGAAGGGTGTGTATCTTCCTGCAGAAAGAAAACGTCCTTGATATGGACAATGCCGATAATGTGATCTTTGCTTTCCTCAAAGACAGGGATTCGGGTATACTTGGTGCTTCGAAACAGTGCGATCAGTTCATCGAAACTGTCATCGACATCGATGCAGTCCATATCGATGCGTGGAATCATCACATCTTTGGCAAGAGAGTCACCGAAATCTACAACATTATGGATCATCTGATGCTCTTCCTGTTCAAGGACACCTTCTTCTTGGCCAACGTCAATGATGGTGCGAAGATCTTCTTCTGTCATCACATCTGTCTTAGCATTTTTGTCAATGCCAAGCAGAAAAAGAATGCCATCGGAGAAACCGTTGATTAAGAAGATGAGCGGTGTCATGAGTCTCATAAGAACAAGAAGAATACCGCTGTAAGCAAGAGCAATGTTATCTGCATAAATGGTTGCAATCGTTTTCGGAAGGATCTCGGCGAAAATCAAAACGATAAACGTGAGGATTCCGGTTGCAATACCAACGGCGTAGTTTCCCCATACGTTGATGGCAACACTTGTTACCAAAGCAGAAGCAGTAAGATTTACAATGTTGTTTCCAATCAGAATCATGCTAAGAAGCTTTGATGTATCTGATGATAAGGACAAAACTCTGGCAGCTCTTATGTTTCCATCCTCGGATAGAGAACGCATATGTAGTTTGTTAGAGGATGTCATTGCAGTTTCTGCCGAGGAAAAAAACATTGACAACAAAATAAGAATGAATGTGGATATCAAGCGGACAATGTCACTGGAATCCATGAATAACCTCCAAATGTGACCTGCAATAAAAATGGTCGATTTCATGCAATAGATGAATGATATTAAAAAATCTATTGACAAACTTCATTTTATACAGGTTTTCTGCAAATTTGCAAGTGCTAAATCTGCAATCCTCGTGTATAATAGTATATATACAGGAGGAACGGCTATGAGATGCAGTAAATGGAACGGATATTTGGAGGGAGTGCATCGCATCGGGCGGGCACTGGTGTTCGGTATTACCCTTCCTCATGTGAATGAGTGTGGATTGGTTTTGTATGAAAAAGGAACTGATATGGTGATCGGAGAGTTCCTTTTGGATGAAAGCTTCCGTTTGGGGGAAGCTTTCTCGTGTTGCGTTTTTGGATTGAAAGAAGACACATTTGAATATACCTATGTCATAGGCGGCAAGGAGATCGTGGATCCTTTTGCGCTTCGTGTGCGTGGGAATCACAGATTTGGAAAGCGTGATCCAGTGTTCAGAGGTGTCTTTGAGAAAATGACGCCCCTGCAGCCATTTTCCGGACCCAAGATGGAAGATTTGTTCATGTATCGTCTTCACGTGCGTGGATTTACCATGGGAGAAGGAAGCGGACTGAGAGCGGAAGGGGGCACCTTTGCGGGTGTTGTGAAGAAACTCCGGTATCTGAAGGGCCTAGGTGTGAACGCGATTGAACTGATGCCGGCCTATGAATTTGATGAAGCTACCGATGCTTCCGGTGCCAGAGTACGCAGTTTGCCCGTGGGCAAAACAAATTATTGGGGTTATGCAACAAAGGCTTATTACATGGCTCCGAAGAACAGTTATTCTGCCTCAGAGGATGTATGTGCAGAGTTTGCCATGATGGTTTCCGCCTGCCATAAGCAAGGGATTGCTGTGTTTATGGAGTTTACCTTTGATCCAGTGATTACACAGGAGAGAATGCTTAAGATTCTCAGACATTGGAGAAGAATGTATGCAATTGATGGCTTCCATGTAAGTGATCAGAGGCTTCCCGCCGGGGTGCTTCAGGCCGATCCGGTGCTCTCGGATTGTATGATGATCAGCAGCGATCTTTATGACTGTATGGACGATGGGGAGCGAAGGATGGCCTATTGCAATGACCATTTCGCATTTGTGATGCGTAGAGCCATATTGGGACTTGCGGATGCAAAAAACAATCTGCAGGATTTATGGTACACGTATCACTCCACATTTCTTCGCATGAATTATGGCACTGGATTTGGCGGTTTCACCTTGTGGGATTTGTATTCTTATGACCGCAAACACAACGAGGAAAACGGAGAAGGGAACTTAGACGGTCCGTCCATCAACCACAGTTATAACTGTGGGCTTGAGGGTACTTCAAAGTCCAGGGCGGTGAATGAGCTTCGTATGCAGATGGCAAAGAATCTTTTAACACTTACCTTCTTGGCAAACGGTGTTCCTGTATTGACAGCTGGTGATGAGATGGGACATTCTGCAGGAGGCAATAATAATCCATACAACCAAGATAATGAGACCAACTGGATTTCGTGGAAGCCAACAAGCAGATCCAAGGAGCTTCAGAGCTTCATCAAACAATTGATCGAGGTGAAGAGGAGACATCCGGCATTGTCAAATGGTCGTTTCTTGACAAAACGAGATGTGAAAGTCTTGGGCGCACCAGACTTCTCTGTCCATGGATCAGAGCCGTGGAAACGAAATACGGCGGACCAGGTGAGCGGGTTCTTGTATTATGGACCTTACTTTGGAGATGACACGTTACTGATTGCCTGCAATTTCGAAAAGGAAAAGGCAAAGATGCATCTTCCAGAGCTGAAGGAAGAAGGTGCCTGGATCACAGAACTGTCGACTACAAAAGAGATGGTACGTGAGGTGGAACAGAATGTGTTGGAGATTCCACCCAGATGTGTGGTTGTACTGAATCGAATATCAGGATAAATGATTGGGCCGGAGAACCGGCCCAATCCAATTCTCAAAAGATCTTATTCTGCAAAGAGCGGGATCAGCGTTTTATCGTTGACATTGACCAACCCGACATCAGACATCTTTGCTTTTGGAATGACGGGCAGGGCAAGGGATACGATGCGAAGTAAAGGATTTGGCATCTGCGTTAGACCAAGCCTTCGATCCGCTTCTTTCATCTTTGTGGCGTCCACGGAGAGATCCGCAGCATGTTTTACGGACATAAGTCCTCCGACAGGCAGATCCAGGGTGTGTAAGATCTTGCCGTCCTCAACGGCGCACATTCCACCGCCGACCTCGATGAGTTTCTTCATGGCGATGAGACCATTTTCGGCATTGTCATAGACACAGGTCAGGTTGTGAGAGTCATGTGAGACTGTAGATGCGATCGCACCGTGATTTGTTCCAAAACGACGGACAACGTGCAATGCCATCCGATCATGACCATAGCGGTTGATGACCGCAACATAGTTTAAATCAGGATCACCGGAAAGATCGAGGTAACCATCCTTTACCGGCAGTTCTTCTACGACAGACTCAGTCGAAGAGAGCATGTGATCGAGATAGGTGAGGACATTTACTTTGACGATTCCTTCCTGAATCGGTGCTTTGATGCGCAGGTCTTCAACGGTCAGATCTTTGATGACATTCATGGAGTTTCTGGTTTCCAGTTCATACGCATGATCAGGAATGTTAACCAGAAGCTGTTGATCTTTTGCGACGAGATTTCCCTCGAAGAATACCGCGCTCGGACGCATCTCTTTTAGATCGGGAAGCAGAACCATATCCGCTACATAACCAGGTGCGATCGCACCGATATTGTCGAAATGGATTTCTCTGGCGGTGTTGATCGTCGCACACTTGATGGCAAGGATCGGGTCCATGCCATGGGCGATCGCAATCTTTAATACATCATTGATATGACCGACCTTTAAGAGATCGTCGGATTCGCGGTCATCAGTGCAGATACAAAGGGTGTCGAAGAAGGTGAAATCCTTCACACCGTCCCAGACTGCCTTCACATTTTTCGACATGGAGCTTTCACGCATATCCACGTACATGCCTTGGCGCATCTTTTCGGTGCCTTCTAAGCTGGAACGAGACTCATGGCAGGTCCTGGGACCGCCGCAGAGGTATGCAGAGAGATTGCGGCCAGAAAGGAAGGGAGCATGTCCTTGGATATAGAGGCCTTTCCTTTTGGCAACATCGATGATGTCCATCATACGGTCATCTCCACCGATCACCGCGAGAAAGTCCATGACTTCCGCAAGGCCGATCACACGGTCAAGGCTTGAGAGTTCTTCGATCTGTTCTGCGAGAAAATCTGCGCCTGAGATTTCAATCTGAGGGACAGCTGGTACGCAGGAAGGGATGTCGATAAACTGCCTTTGCGGGACATCTTTTGAATTCTCATGCATATAACGAACGCCTTCGATGCCCCAGACATTTCCGATTTCATGGGGATCTGTGATGATGGTTGTGGTACCCCAGGGAATCGAAACCTCGGCGAAGTGACGGGGTGTGAGCATGGAGCTTTCAATGTGCATATGCGCATCCAGGAAACCGGGCGTCATGTACTGGCCCTCAGCGTCATAGACTTCCTTTGCATCGAACTGTTCCAGATCCTGATATTCGACGTGGCAGATAAATCCATCGCAGACGAAGACATTTGCTGGGAGGATCTCGCCGGTAAATACGTTAACAAGCTGCACATTTTTGACACAAAGGTCAGCCGGAATCTGACCGAGTGCAGCCCTTAAGAGTTTCTTTTTGTCTTTATATTGTAATTCCATGTGGCAAACTCTTTCGAAAGATAAAGGGAGCCGGACAGGTCTCTGCCCGGCTCAGGATGAATAGTTGATTTAGCTTAAGATGAAGTACAGAACCAACGGAATCGCCAGAATGTACATACCAACGTGAATCTCTTTGAACTTTCCAGTGCAAACCTTGATGAGGATATCAGCAAGGATACCGGCTGCGATACCGACTGAGATGGAAGCAGAGAAGGTACCGAACATGATCATAACGAAAGGTCCGAATGCTTCGGTAAAGTCACTGAAGTCGATGTCCTTGACGCCTTGGATCATTAAGAAACCTACGAAGATCAGGGCAGGACCAGTTGCAGCGTTGGGAACCATCAGTGCAAGCGGAGAGAAGAAGATGAAGATCAGGAAAAGCAGACCGGTAGTAAGTGCGGTCATACCTGTACGTCCACCTGCCTCCACGCCGGAAGTAGACTCAACATAAGTTGTGATGGTGGTGCATCCGAAGCATGCGCCGACAACGGTACCGATGGCGTCGACTAAGAACGGCTTCTCGATGCCGGGAAGGTTACCATTCTCATCCAGCATGCCGGCACGGCCGCCAACAGCAAGAACAGTACCAAGGGTAGAGAAGAAGTCGCCGAAGAAGGCGATGAACATCAGAATGATACCGTTCGGGTTCATAACAGAGGCAAAGTCGAAATGGAAGATGACGTTGCCGATAGAACTCATATCCGGAATCTTAGCAACCTGAGAAGGCAGCGTGGTAACACCGAAGGGGATACCTAAGATCGTGATGATAACGATACCGATTAAGATCGCGCCCTTGACCTTGAAAGCTGTCAGAACACCGATGATTAACAGACCTAAGAGTGCAAGAAGCACCGCTCTGTCTTTGAAGTTACCGATGGAAAGACCATTGGAAAAGTCACAGATGCCGGAGTTGGAAAGACCAAGATAGCCGATGAAGAAACCGATTGAGGTCGAGATTGCAACCTTGATGTTCTTCGGAATCATACGGACGATGAGGTCACGGATACCAAAGACAGACAGAACGACGAATACAATACCGGAGATCAGGATGATGGTCATCGCGCCTGCGTAGGAAAGGGAACCGCTCTGTACAAGTGATCCAAGGACGAAGTTCGTTCCCATACCGGTAGAAAGTGCAAACGGGAAGTTTGCGTAGAATGCCATCAGAAGTGTGATGATACCGGAGATCAGAGCGGTTAAAACTGTGATCGCCTCTTTGGTAACCATGACACCTGCGACATCAAGGACACCTGCATCCGGGCCAAAGCCGCAGATTGCGCCAGGCTGTGTGACTAAAACATACGCCATGGTCATAAATGTGGTCAGACCTGCGATGATTTCAATCTTCATTGTTGTGTTGCGCTCTTCAAACTTGAAGAGTTTAGCAAGTTTATTCATGTTGTTTCCTCCCTTAAGGATAGACGTTTCCGATCGGATCGGAAATGAACGTTTGACACGCAAATTATAAACAAATTCTAAAGTGCACGTCAACGAGACAGGTTATAGCAATTGCTTATGAAAATGAGCAGGATTTCTAATAAGTATCTGGTAATTTGATGATTGTTTGTTTATAATGAATTTTGAGATTTAAATTGAAGGGAATTGTGTATGATTTCTTATGAAATAGATGACAAAGCAGATGCTTTGAAAGGATTGTTCGAAGGAACGGTCTGGGATAACTTTTTTTTGGTCGGAGCCAATTTTGTCTCAGATCTTAAGCTGAACATCGAACCGGTCAAAGAGTTAAAGTGGGGGGAGGTTCGCCCGCTTGTCGCAGAGACGATGAATCGGGAAGCAGATGAATCCAGTTTCCAGATTACGCTGCGTCCGGATTGGGACTTAAGTGAGAACGAGATCTTTGCCGGGGTGGACAAAGTGTTTGTGCATCTTCGACTGCAGAATCAAAAACTGTATCTGATCACGGGCATCTCTTATCAGACATTTGTTGTGGGAAAGACTGCCGAGCGGGAATGGGATCGGATGATCGGTGTGTTCTTAAGGAAGAATCACATTGCATTTGAAGCCTAATCGTGGTAGACTTAATATCGGAATTTTGGAAAGGGGTGTGAGTTCCTATGAGCGAGTTTTCGAGAGTAATGCTGAAGCTTTCCGGAGAGGCATTAGCAGGTGAGAAGCATACCGGATTTGATGAAGAGACATGTCTAGGTGTCGCGCGTCAGGTGAAAGTGCTTGCAGATTCTGGCGTTGAGATCGGTATTGTGATTGGCGGAGGTAATTTCTGGAGAGGCCGTACCAGTGAGACAATTGATCGTACGAAAGCGGATCAGATCGGCATGCTTGCAACCGTGATGAATTGCATTTACGTTTCCGAGATTTTTAGGGCGGTTGGAATGAAGACAGAGATCTTCACACCGTTTGCAGTCGGGAGTATGACGAAACTTTTCTCGAAAGATGCGGCGAACGAAGCATTTGCCCAGGGGAAGGTCGTATTCTTTGCAGGCGGTACCGGACATCCTTATTTTTCCACCGATACTGGAGTGGTGCTGCGAGCCATCGAGATGGAAGCAGATGTGATCTTGCTTGCAAAGGCAATCGATGGTGTCTATGACAGCGATCCGAAGCTCAATCCGAATGCGGTACGCTATGACCAACTTTCTATTGAAGAGGTTGTGGAGAAGAAGCTTGCAGTGATCGATCTGACAGCTTCGATGATGTGTCTTGAGAATCATCTGCCGCTGCTCGTTTTCTCTTTGAATGAAGAGAACAGTATTGTGAATACAGTCACAGGGAAATTCAACGGTACGAGAGTGACCGTTTAAGATAAGAACGTAAGAATTATTTAGGAGGAGAACGATGAATACATCAGTAGTTGATAATTGTGAAGAGAGAATGCAAAAGACACTGAATTCTCTGGACAGCGACTATAATACCATCCGTGCAGGAAGAGCCAATCCGCATGTACTTGATAAGATCAAAGTGGATTATTATGGGATGCCCACACCGCTTCAGTCTGTCGCGAACATTTCTGTTCCGGAAGCAAGAATGATTCAGATTCAGCCGTATGAGCCGAGCCTCATTAAGGCGATCGAGAAGGCGATTCATACTTCCGAGCTTGGTATTAACCCGAACAATGACGGCAAAATTATCCGTCTGATTTTCCCGGAGTTAACCGAGGAGCGCAGAAAAGATCTGGTAAAGGACGTCAAGAAGAAAGGCGAAGGCGCGAAGGTTGCGGTTCGTAATATCCGCCGTGATGGTATGGATACCATCAAGAAGCAGAATAAGAATTCTGAGATTTCTGAAGATGAGAGAAAAGAGCTTGAAGAGAAGCTTCAGAAGATCACAGATAAGTATATCGTAAAAGTGGATGAAGCAATCGAAGCGAAGTCCAAGGAGATTATGACAGTATAATCTGTTATTGTAAGGCAAACTGTGAATGGGACGGGGCGTATCAGATCCGGGTGATCCGAAGAAAGGTACGCCTTTCTCTTTTGAAGAGAGGATGGGACGAGTAACGTGAGTGAGCCAAAAATCATACCGGGTGTTCCGAGACATGTCGCGATCATTCTTGACGGAAACGGTCGTTGGGCGAAAGCGCATGGCATGCCGCGTTCATACGGACATGTGCAGGGCAGCAAAGCTGTGGAAGATATGTGTGAGATTGCATGGAATCACGGCATTGAATATCTGACAGTGTACGCATTTTCAACAGAGAACTGGAAGCGGTCGGAGGAAGAAGTCGGCGCGCTGATGAATCTGCTGCGCAATTATATGAAGAATAGTATCAAGCGTGCCATGGATAATAACATGCACGTGAAGGTGCTGGGAGATATCAGACGTCTTGCCCCGGATTTGCAAAAGAGTATTCTGGATCTGGAGGAAGCGACAAAGGAGAATGATGGCCTGAAGTTTCAGATTGCGATCAACTATGGCGGACGCGATGAAATCGTGCGAGCCGTAGAAGAGATTGCGATGCTTGTCAAGGCTGGAACGGTGGCACCGGAAGAGATCACGGAGGATATGATCAGCGCACATCTGGATACAGCGGGTATGCCTGACCCGGATCTGCTCATTCGTACGAGTGGTGAGATGCGTACATCCAATTTCCTCCCTTGGCAGCTTGCTTACACAGAGTTTTATGTGACAGATACGTATTGGCCGGATTTTGGGGAGAAGGAGCTTGAAAAAGCGATCGAATATTACAGTAAGAGAGACCGTCGGTTTGGCGGTGTGAAGTAGCGGGGGAATGTGATTTATGAAGTCATTTTGGATTCGTCTCAGAAGCAGTATCATCATTATGGCGGTGGCAATCACCTCCCTTGTCCTTGGCGGTTATGTGCTCTGGGGTGTTCTGGGGATCATTTCTTTGATCGGACTCTTTGAGCTCTACCGTGTTGTTTCCATGCAGCGCAGTGTACAAGGATGGATCGGATATGTGGCAGCGGTGGCCTACTATATCTTGATTTTGCTTCAGCTTTTGGATATCAAAGTTTTCTTTGCATTCCTGATCGGCTTTTTCCTGATTCTTTTGATCAGTTATGTCCTTTGTTTTCCGAAGGTGCATTTTAACAAGATTACTGCGGTTTTCTTTGGCGTGTTCTATATCGCTGTGATGCTTTCGTTCATCTATCAGATTCGCATCTTACCGTCCGGAGCTTATCTGGTCTGGCTGATTTTTATCGGCTCCTGGGGCTCGGATACCTGTGCCTACTGTGTGGGAATGCTTCTTGGTAAGCATAAACTGAAGGGTGGACTGCATGAGCTAAGCCCTAATAAGTCGATTGAAGGCTGCATAGGAGGCGTCATCGGCGCGGCACTGATCGGCGTGATTTATGGTGCGATCTTTACCGAACATTTGCAGCTTGTACTGCATCCGGTGCTTGGATGTGCATTGCTTGGTGGATGTTCTGCGGTGTTGTCGCAGTTTGGTGACTTGGCAGCGTCGGCGATCAAGAGAGATCACCAGATCAAGGATTATGGAAAGCTGATTCCAGGTCACGGCGGGATCGTGGATCGTTTCGATTCGATCATTTTCACAGCGCCGATTGTCTATCTGCTTGTCACTTTTTTGGTGAAATGAGTTCGTCACCAAGAATCATAGGAAAAGGAAACATCTATGAAAAACATTTCAATTTTGGGGTCTACCGGTTCGATCGGGACGCAGACCTTGCAGGTTGTCAGGGATAATGATGACCTGAGGGTGACTGCGCTTGCTGCTGGCTCGAATATAGAGAAATTACAAGAACAGATCGAGGAGTTTCATCCTTCTCTGGTCTGTGTTTACGATGAGAAAAAGGCAAATGAGTTAAAGCTTAAGGTGGCGCATCTGCCGGTGAAAGTGGTAGCCGGAATGGATGGCCTAATTGCATGCGCAACGCAGCAGGAGGCAGAGATTGTCCTTGGTGCGATTGTCGGCATGATCGGGATTGTGCCGACGATTGAGGCAATCAAGGCCGGAAAAGACATTGCACTTGCCAATAAGGAGACCCTCGTTTGCGCCGGACATATCATTATGCCGCTTGCAAAGGAATACGGTGTGCAGATTCTTCCTGTGGATTCCGAGCATTCTGCGATCTTCCAGGCGCTTCACGGAGAGTCAAAGCGTGAGATTCGAAAGATTCTTTTAACGGCTTCCGGCGGACCGTTCCGTGGAAAAACCAGAGAAGAACTTGCGAATGTCCAGGTGGAAGATGCTCTGAAGCACCCGAACTGGGCGATGGGGCGCAAGATTACGATTGATTCTTCGACAATGGTCAACAAAGGTTTGGAAGTCATGGAAGCGAAATGGCTTTTTGACGCGACATTTGACCAGATTCAAGTTGTGATTCAGCCGCAGAGCATCATCCATTCGATGGTGGAGTTTTTGGACGGAGCCGTTTTAGCACAGCTTGGCGTGCCGGATATGCGTCTACCGATTCAGTACGCGATATATTATCCGGAGCGGAGGAATCTGCCGGGTGACCGTCTGGATTTCTGGAAGTTAAGCGGGATTACATTTGAACAGCCTGACATGGTGAATTTCCCTGGACTCGCGCTTGCCTATGAGGCGGGAAGGTGCGGAGGAACCATGCCCACTGTGTTCAACGCGGCAAATGAGGTCGCTGTGGCGCGGTTTTTAAACCGTGAGATCGGATATCTGGACATCACAGAATGCATTAAAGAAGCCATGAAGGCTCACAAGAATGTTGCAGATCCCACGGTGGCACAGATTCTTGAGGCAGAGAAAGAAGCAGAAGAAATAGCGAGAGGGTTTCGGGCAGTATGAATATTGTAATAGCGATATTGGTCTTTGGTCTGCTCATTTTCATTCATGAGTTCGGACATTTTCTGGCCGCACGTGCAGGAAAGATCAAGGTAAACGAATTTGCAATCGGTATGGGGCCGAAGATTGCCTCGGTGAAGTCAAAGCGAGAGACGGAGTTTTCCTTGCGTGCATTGCCGATCGGCGGTTTTTGCTCGATGCTGGGGGAAGATGAAGCGCTTGATGATCCGGATGCATTTAACAGCAAGAATGTTTGGACACGCATCATGGTCGTGGTTGCGGGACCGTTTTTTAATTTTCTTCTGGCCTTTGTGCTTGCCCTGATCTTGATTGGCGCCGTGGGATATGACCCTGCGGTGGTCAATCATGTGGAGGCTGGCATGCCGATGGCGGAAGCCGGCATCCTCGATGGAGATATCATCACAGAGTTTCGTGGCCATACGGTTACATTTTCCAGAGAATTAAACTCCGACCTGATGGTAGAGCCACTTTCGAATCAACCGGTGGAGATCGTGATCGACCGTGACGGAGAGAAGCTTTCTTTCACGGTAACACCGACACTCGATCAAGGCGTGTACCGACTTGGGTTTTCCTATTATGTAAATGAAAGATATAAGACTTCATTTTCAAAAACGATCCTTTATTCGTTCAAAGAAGTGGGATTTCAGATTGAGAATGTTGTACGAAGCATCGGCATGATGATTCGCGGACAGGTCAGAGCCAGCGATATCTCCGGTCCGGTTGGCATTGTCAACATTATCGGTGAGACCGTTGAGGAGACGAAATCCGAGGGTGTCGGGATTGTTTTATTAAACATTATTAACATCGCGATTTTGCTGAGCGCAAACCTTGGCGTGATGAATCTTTTGCCAATCCCGGCACTGGATGGCGGCAGACTGCTGTTTTTAATCATTGAGGTGTTGCGTGGAAAGCCCATCGATCAGGAAAAAGAAGGCTGGGTGCATACGATCGGTATGATCCTTTTGCTGGCGTTAATGGCTGTGATTTTCTTTAACGATATTTTGAGGCTGATTCGTGGATGATCGATACGCAAATGAGAGGAAGAGACGAATGTTATTGCGTGAAAATACAAAAGAAATTCGGATAGGAGATGTGATCATCGGTGGCTCCCATCCGATCGCGATCCAGTCGATGACCAATACAAAGACAGAAGATGTCGAAGCAACGGTTGCGCAGATTTTAAGACTGGAAGAGGCAGGGTGTGAGATCATTCGCTGCACGGTCCCAAACCATGAAGCTGCAATCGCGCTTGGAAAGATCAAAAAACAGATCCATATTCCGCTGGTTGCGGATATTCATTTTGATTATCGGATGGCAATTGAGGCGATCGAGAACGGTGCGGACAAGATTCGCATCAATCCCGGCAATATCGGGGACATCGAGAAGGTGAAAGCGGTCGTAGATAAGGCGAAGGAATATGAGGTTCCGATCCGCGTCGGTGTCAATTCCGGGTCGCTGGAAAAAGAAAAAATCGAAAAGTACGGTGGCGTGACGCCGGAAGGAATCGTTGAGAGTGCACTGGAAAAAGTGCGTCAGATCGAGGATCTTGGCTATGACCAGATGGTGATCAGTATCAAGGCGTCCGACGTAATGTTTTGTGTCAAAGCGCATGAACTGATTGCACCCCAGACCAGGTATCCGCTACATGTGGGCATTACAGAATCCGGCACCGTGTATTCCGGCAACATTAAGACTGCGGTTGGCCTTGGCATGATCCTTGGCCAGGGCATCGGCAACACCATCCGTGTGTCCTTAACCGGGGATCCGGTAGAAGAGATTCATTCCGCAAAACTAATCTTAAGGACATTAGGCCTTCGCAAGGGTGGTGTCGAGATCGTTTCTTGCCCGACCTGCGGCAGAACGCAGATTGACCTCATCTCCTTGGCAAATGCAGTCGAGAAGATGACTTCTGAGATGGATTTAAATCTGAAAGTGGCTGTGATGGGCTGCGTGGTCAATGGCCCGGGAGAAGCAAGAGAAGCGGATATCGGTGTCGCGGGCGGCAAAGGTGTCGGTCTCCTCTTTAAGAAAGGCGAGATTATTCGGAAAGTTCCGGAGGATCAGATTTTAGGTGCACTTCGCGAGGAGTTACTTGCCTGGAAAGCCTGAAGACGTGTGAATTGGGGATAGATTTGATGGGGGATGAGAATCATTGAAGATACTGGATGTATTTAACGATCTGGAGATTCCGGAAGCCTACCGGGAAGATCTTGAGATTCCTGAAATAACCCGTGTAACTTTGTCTTCTGATAAGCAAGTTTTTACCGTCTATGTGACGTGTAGAGAGTTGCTTTCTTTTGGTGCTAAGAATTATCTGGAACATGCTCTTAGAGATCGCGTATTTCCGGATCGGCCCGGAAGGGTGAGGATCTGGGAGACTTATGACTTTGAAGAGACAAAAGATACCGGGTCTTTGTTTGAACTGTATTTTGATCATTTTTTAGAAGAATATAAAGAGACCAGCCATGTCAATTATGCGCTTTTGGGGAGCGCAAAGGTGTCGGTAGAAGATGAAGTTGTTCTGACATTTGAGGATAGTTTTCTGACCAGACAATTTGCCAGAGACTTTGAAAAATATTGTAAAGAGACGTTCCGGGAGCATTTTGATGTGTCCATGCCGCTTCGCTGCGAGTTTGTGAAAAAGAAGGCCAGGACGCATGTGGAGCTTACCGAGGAAGAGGATCTGGAGTATCAGAAGATTCGTGCGGCGAAGGAAGCCTACGATGCGAAGGGGCCGACAAAGAAGCGAGAGCTTAAAAATGCTGGATTTCGCAATCAAAAGAACAAAAAGGATCCAGATGTGTTTTTTGGCCGCAATGTCGAGGGAGAGATCATCAAGATCTCTGAGATTGAAGACGCACTTGGCGAGGTGGTGATCCGCGGACAGATTGTCGCGGAAGAAGAGAGAGATACCAAAAGCGGCAGAAAGCTTGTGATTTTCTCGGTGACGGATTTTACCGACTCCATTTCGTGCAAATTGTTTTTAAAGCCGGAGAATGCGGAGGAAGTGACGAGCCATTTAACCCCCGGAAAGTGGCTGATCATCAAAGGTGTTGCAGCAATGGATACCTATGAAAAGGAGATCGCCATTTCTTCCGTGGTTGGCATGAAGGAGACCGAGTTCGCACAGAAGAAGCGCAAAGATGACGCGCCGGTCAAGCGTGTCGAACTGCACGCACATACCTGCATGAGCGATATGGATGCGATGACGCAGGAGAAGGATCTGATTGGGCGTGCCATTGAGTGGGGACACCCCGCGCTTGCGATCACGGATCACGGTGTGGTGCAGGGCTTTACGAATGCATTTCATGCGCTCCAGAAGTGGAAAAAGGAGGATTCCTTTAAGATCATCTACGGCTGTGAGATCTATCTGGTGGATGACACTGCCCGGATGGTCTGGAATGAGAAGGGACAATCCATCAAGGAGACGCCTTACGTGGTCTTTGACCTGGAGACGACTGGTTTTAATGCGACGGAAGATAAGATCATCGAGATAGGTGCGGTCAAGGTGGTCGGCGGCGAGATCGTCGATCGTTTTAGCGAGTTTGTGAACCCGCAGATGCCGATTCCGGCGCGGATTACGGAGTTGACCAGTATCACGGATGAGATGGTTTCCGGTGCGGAGACGATCGAGACGCTCTTGCCAAAGTTTCTTGCCTTTATCGGCGATGCAGCCGTGGTTGCACACAATGCGAGATTTGACACTGGGTTCATCCGAGCTAAGGCAAAAGAGCAGGGACTTAACGCGGATTTTACAGTCTGTGATACGCTTGGCATGGCAAGATACTTGATGCCGCAGCTTGGCCGTTATAATCTGGGTCGCCTTTGCCGCGAGTTTGGTGTGGATCCGGGACATTCTCACCGGGCTGTCGATGATGCCGAAGCGACGGTTGGCGTGTTTCTTAGACTTCTATCGATGTGGGAAGAACGGGGCATTAAGATGCTCTCAGAGCTTCAGCAGATCGAGACTTTGCCTGCGGAAGCTGTCAAGCAGATGCATCCGACGCACTGTATTGTGCTTGCGAAAAATGATTTGGGGCGGATGCATTTATATAAACTGGTTTCGCTATCGCATATCGAGTATTTTCACCGAAGTCCCTTGGTGCCGAAGAGCATTCTGGAGGCAAACCGCGAGGGCTTGATCATCGGTTCTGCGTGTGAGGCCGGAGAGTTGTTCCAAGCGGTTTTGGAAGGCCGCAGCGAAGATGAGATTCAGAGCATCGTTGATTTTTACGATTATCTGGAGATTCAGCCGATCGGAAACAATGCCTTTTTGATCGACGATGAGAAGCGGGAGAACATCAATACTGAGGAAGATTTGCGAGACTTAAACCGCGAGATCGTCCGCCTGGGAGAGATCTATCATAAGCCGGTTTGTGCGACCTGCGATGTTCATTTCTTAGACCCGGAAGATGAAGTGTTCCGTAGAATCATTCAGGCAGGCAAAGGGTATAAGGATTGCGACAGGCAGCCGCCTCTTTATCTTCGCACAACGGAAGAGATGCTGGAAGAGTTCTCTTATCTGGGCGATGAAAAGGCCTATGAAGTGGTGGTCTTAAACACAAATGAGATCAACAATAGGATTGAGAGAATTGATCCGGTCAGGCCTGATAAGTGTCCTCCAGTCATCGAAGATTCCGACAAAACGCTGACCGACATTTGCTACGAAAAGGCACATTCAATGTATGGTGATCCGCTGCCGGAGATTGTCGAGGCGAGACTTAAGCGCGAGCTCAATTCGATCATTTCCAATGGATTTGCCGTGATGTATATTATCGCGCAGAAGCTGGTGTGGAAGTCGAACGAAGACGGCTATCTGGTCGGTTCGCGTGGTTCGGTCGGTTCTTCGTTTGTCGCGACGATGTCCGGCATCACAGAGGTCAATCCGCTGCCGGCGCATTACTACTGTAAGAAATGTCATTTCTCGGATTTTGATTCGCCGGAAGTGAAAAAGTACGCGGGTAGTTCCGGGTTTGATATGCCGGACCGTATCTGTCCAGTCTGTGGGGAACCGCTGACAAAGGACGGCCATGACATTCCGTTTGAGACGTTCTTAGGGTTTTACGGCGATAAGGAGCCGGATATTGATCTGAACTTCTCTGGTGAGTATCAGAGCCATGCACACGAGTATACCGAAGTCATTTTCGGAGAAGGACATACCTTCCGGGCGGGAACGATCGGTACCCTGGCGGAGAAGACTGCATTTGGCTATGCGCTAAAGTATTTTGAAGAGCGCGAAATTGTGAAGAGAAAAGCCGAGATTGCAAGGCTGGCGGCCGGCTGTGTCGGTGTCAAGCGTACGACAGGCCAGCACCCTGGCGGCATCGTTGTCCTGCCGCACGGGGAGGAGATCTATTCCTTCACCCCGGTGCAGCGCCCCGCCAACGATATGTCGACCAATATTACGACGACGCACTTTGATTATCACTCGATTGACCACAATCTGTTAAAGCTTGACATTCTTGGCCACGATGATCCGACGATGATTCGAAGATTGGAAGACATCACAGGCATCGACGCGAAGACGATTCCGATGGATGATCCAGACGTTTTGTCCCTCTTTAAGGACACGTCTGCGCTTGGGATTAAGCCGGAGGATATCGACGGCTGTGATCTGGGTTCTCTCGGAGTTCCGGAGATGGGCACCCAGTTTGTCATGCAGATGTTAAGAGACACGAAGCCAACGTGTTTCTCAGACTTGATTCGTATCTCCGGTTTGTCTCACGGTACCGATGTGTGGTTAAACAATGCGCAGGAGTTTATCGCGCAGAAGAAGTGCACGCTTTCAACTGCCATTTGCACACGTGATGATATCATGACTTTTTTGATCTACGCGGGCGTGGAAAAAGGCCGTGCGTTTAAGATCATGGAATCGGTGAGAAAAGGCCGTGGCCTGACACCGGACATGGAGCAGGATATGACCGATAACGGCGTGCCGGATTGGTACATCGAGTCCTGCAAGCGGATCAAGTACATGTTCCCGAAAGCCCATGCGGTCGCCTACGTCATGATGGCGCTTCGCATCGCGTATTTTAAGGTGTATTATCCGCTTGCTTACTACGCAGCTTATTTCTCGATCCGGGCGAAATCATTTAACTATGAATTGATGTGCCAGGGGAAGGAAAAGCTGGAGTATTACATGCGTGATTATAAGCGCAGAAGCAATGACCTCTCGCCGAAGGAGGTCGATACGCTGGGCGATATGCGGCTTGTGCAAGAAATGTATGCGCGAGGGCTGGAATTCTTGCCTATCGATCTTTTTAAATCAGATGCGACCAATTTTCAGATTGTGGATGGTAAGCTGCTGCCGCCGTTTAACGCAATCGACGGTCTGGGAGAGGCAGCCGCGATCGGCATCAAAGAGGCCGCCGCAGGCGGACCGTACCTTTCGGTGGAAGATTTTAAAGACCGGGCAAAGGTCAGCCAAACCATCGCAGATACGATGGATGGGCTGGGACTGCTTGGCAGTATTCCAAAGAGTAATCAGTTCTCATTTGAGGACTTGTTTAACTTATAAAAGGAAGGAGAGCGGACATCGTTCCGCAAGGGGAAACATGCTAGTAACCATGAAAGAGATTCTGGACCGCGCAAGCGCTGAGAATTATGCAGTCGCGGCCCCGAACATTGCCACGGAGCTCGATTGTCGTGCTGTGGTTGAGGCGGCAGAGGAGTTAAATGCCCCGATCATCATCGACATTCACAACAATATGAATCCGGATATCAGCCTTCTGGGACATATTGCGGCAGAACTGGCGCATCAGTCCAGAGTACCGATCGCGATCAACTTAGATCACGGCGGGGACATTTCAGAGTTTGTTAAGGCGTTTAAGGGTCAGTTTACTTCTGTGATGTGCGACCGTTCCGTCCTTCCTTACGAGGAAAATGTCGCCCAGGTCAAGCAGATTGTCGAACTGGCGCACTCGATCGGCATCTCTGTCGAGGCAGAGCTTGGACACGTCGGACAGGGAGATAACTATGCACATGACGGTGTGAGTGCTCTGACCGATCCGGAGGAAGCAGCCCGTTATATCAAAGATACCGGGGTTGACTGTCTGGCAGTTGCAATCGGTACCGCGCACGGTGCTTACAAGGGAACGCCGAAGCTTCATTTTGACCGCCTGGTCGAGATTAAGAAGGCAACCGGCAACTTCCCGCTCGTGCTTCACGGCGGTTCCGGTTCCGGTGATGAGAACCTGAAGAAGGCTTGCGAACTTGGTATCAACAAGGTCAACATTTGCAATGATCTCCTTAAGCAGGCTTCGATGGATGTGCAGGCCGCAGATCTTTCCGGCAATCATGCGTATGATATCTGGAGAATTGTCAAGGCTGGCTACAAAAAGGCTTTAAAGAAGTATATCGTTCTGTTTGGCGGCGAGAATAAGGCTTGGTATGCACCTGCGAAGGGGCTGACCCAGACCGAGATCACAGGAAGAGAGGCATAAGCGATGTTAGTGACGATGAAAGAGATCTTAGACCGCGCCAATGAAGACAATTACGCGGTGGCAGCGCCGAACATCAATACAGAGCTGGATACCCGTGCCTGCATTGAGGCGGCAGAAGAGTTACATGCCCCGATCATTCTGGATGTGAACAATAAGTCTAACCCTGACATCAGCCTTCTTGGTCATATTGCGGCAGAGCTTGCGTATCAGTCCCCGGTTCCGATTGCGATCAATTTAGATCACGGCGGGGAGATGTCACATACGATCAAGGCATTTAAGGGTCAGTTTACTTCGATTATGGTAGACCGTTCCACCCTGCCTTATGAGGAGAATGTGCGCGAGACAAAGCTGGCTGTGGAGATGGCGCACTCGATCGGCATCTCTGTGGAAGCAGAGCTTGGTCATGTCGGCCAGGGCAACAACTATGCGCATGACGGTGTCAATGCATTGACAGATCCAAAAGAGGCGGCCCGTTTTATCAAGGAAACCGGTGTGGATTGCCTTGCAGTTGCAATCGGTACCGCACACGGCGCGTATGCTGGAACGCCGCACATCGATTTTGAGCGTCTTATCGCGATCAAAGAGGCGACCGGTCATTTCCCGCTCGTGCTTCACGGCGGATCCGGCACCGGCGATGAGAATCTTGCCAAGGCTTGTACGCTTGGCATCAATAAAGTCAATTTAAGCAATGACCTTGCCAAAGGTGCATGCCAGGCGGCAAAGGCATATGACTTTACCGGCAATAAAGCGTATGATCTGTGGAAAGTGCTTAAGGGTGGTTATAAGGCTGCTCTGATTGAGAAGATGAAACTTTTCGGGTGCGAAGGGAAAGCCTGGAGTGAACCTCCGAAAGGCTTAACCGTAGCAGAGATCACCGGAAGAGAGAATTAACGAAAAACTGTGTGTGAAGAAGGAGGATGTCGTAGAGCATCCTCTTTTTGAGTTTGCGCGCCATGGGCGCGCTCTAACGGGTGAAAGTCCCGAGTACGCGTAGGCAACGACGAAGTACATAGCTGAACAGCAAGGGTGTCCATCACGAGGTGGAATCTGAAGGAAGCTGTAGGCAAACCCTTGGC
>JAFVAL010000008.1 GCA_017480565.1 Lachnospiraceae bacterium
AAATAAAAAGAGCAGGAAGAGGATCTGGTAAAGAGCAAGGAAAAGTGGTAAGATAAAGCAACTACAAAGGTAAAAACAAATCTACCTAAACAGAGGGGAAATTCTGATCTGTCATTTCCGAAGGTAAGTTAACGCTATCCTCTTTAAACTTTCCTCTTGCATCCCCTCCCCGCATCGTATATAATACTTTCAGAAAGCTTTTTAGACATTTGTAAAGGAGATAGAGCTATGAAGCACATTAAGACTTTAACAACAAAGAACTTAAAGGATACTGTGAAGAAGGGTGGCTGCGGTGAGTGCCAGACTTCTTGTCAGTCTGCTTGTAAGACTTCCTGCACAGTAGGCAATCAGAGCTGCGAGAGTTCGCGATAAGAGGTCACGAAAAAGTATAAAAAAACGGATGTGAGCGCTTGCGTTCAGGCATCCGTTTTTTTATACTGTTCCAGGCGAAGCAACGCGAGCCGGCCGTTCGCAAGCGAACGGTGGCCTCGGGATGAGAGGAGAGTATCAATGGTACATCAGTTTAAGAATAACGGATACAATATTGTCCTGGATGTCAATACCAGCAGTGTGCATGTAGTGGATGATTTGGTTTATGACATTCTTGAGATATATAAAACAGAGACGAAAGAAGATATCGTCAAGCACATTTGCAAAAAATATGATGATCCTACACTTGTAGAACAACTTGGCTATGAGGTGGACGAAGCGACGGTTCTGGAGGCGCTCGAGGAGATCGATGCGCTTGTGGAGGACGGAGTGCTTTACTCCGAGGAATCGTACAAGCCGTTAATCGAGTCGTTTAAGGCTCGTCCGACGGTGGTGAAGGCGATGTGTCTGCATGTGGCGCATGACTGCAATCTGGCCTGTAAGTATTGCTTTGCCGAAGAGGGTGAGTACAAGGGCAGACGTGCGATCATGAGTTATGAGGTGGGTAAGGCTGCCTTTGATTTCCTGGTGGCGAATTCCGGCAACCGCAGGAATCTGGAAGTGGATTTCTTTGGCGGGGAGCCGCTGATGAACTGGGATGTGGTGAAGAAGCTGGTGGCATATGGCCGCGAGCTTGAGAAGACGCATGATAAGAAGTTCCGGTTTACGGTGACGACCAACGGTGTGCTGCTTGATCAGGAGAAGATGGACTTCATCAACGCCGAGATGAACAACGTGGTGCTGAGCCTTGACGGCAGACCGGAGGTCAATGACCGGATGCGTCCTTTCCGCGGCGGTCAGGGAAGCTACAAGCTGATCACACCGAAGCATCTTGCAATGGCGAAGAGCCGGAATGGCAAGAGCTATTATGTAAGAGGGACATTTACCAGACACAATCTGGATTTCTATGAGGATATCATTCATTTTGCGGATCTCGGATTTGATGAGATCAGCATTGAGCCCGTGGTTGCGCCGGAGACGGAGGATTATGCGCTGCGCGAGGAAGATCTGCCGGTGATTTTTGAGCAGTATGATAAGCTCGCGGCGGAGATGGTGCGCAGAAAGAAGGAGGAGGGCAAATGTTTCAACTTCTTCCACTTTATGATCGATCTGTCCGGTGGTCCGTGCGTGTACAAGCGTGCGGCGGGCTGCGGTTCTGGTACGGAATATGTGGCAGTGACGCCTTGGGGCGATATCTATCCTTGTCATCAGTTTGTGGGCGAGGAAGAGTGGCTTCTTGGAAATGTGTTTGAGGGCATTAAGCGTGACGATATCGTGCAGAAGTTTAAGACGGTGAATGTCTATACGAAGGACGAGTGCCAGAACTGTTTTGCAAAGTTCTTCTGCAGCGGCGGATGTGCGGCAAATGCATTTCATTTTACAGGTAATATCGGCGGTGTGTACGATCTTGGCTGCCAGATGCAAAGGAAGCGTGTGGAGTGCGCGCTGATGATCAAGGCGGCGGAAGGAGATCTTGAGGTTTCGCAGACGGATTGCGAGGAAGATTGCGTGGAAGAATGCATTCCGGTGCATTGCTGATGCTTTTTTGATCTTGGCTTTTTAAGAAGAGGAAAATGAGATGACGGAACAGTGGTTTATGAAGAAAGCGGTGGGTGATGAGACGTTGGTCGGCAAGCAGTTTGGAATTGATCCCAAGATTGCCAGACTGCTCTTAAACCGCGGCTTTCGGACCGCTGCCGCGTTTCAGGAATATTTGCGTGCGGATGAGACGTGTTTTCATGATCCGCACAGCTTGAAGGACGCAGACCTTTGCTGCGCCTTTTTGCTTTCCAGGATCCGTTCCGGAAAGAAGATTCGCATCATCGGAGATTATGACGTGGACGGTGTGACTTCCACGTACATTTATCTCAAGATGCTTTCGGATCTCGGGGCGGATGTGGATTTTGTGATTCCGCACCGGATTTATGACGGGTACGGGATCCGGATGCACATGATCGAGGATGCGCATGCGGACGGGGTTGAGGTGATTTTGACGTGCGATACGGGGATCTCCGCGTACGACGAGACCGTGCGGGCGAAGGAGCTTGGCCTTACGATGCTCATCACCGACCATCACGAGGTGCCTTTTGAGGAAATGAATGGGCAGAAGGTTTACAAGCTTCCTCCGGCGGATGCAATTGTCAACCCGAAGCAGGAGGACTGTACGTATCCGCAGAAAGGGATCTGCGGGGCAGTGGTCGCGCTAAAGGTGTGCATGATTCTGTGTGAGAAGATGCACAGACAGCTTCCGGATGAGCTTGTCGAGCTTGCCGCGCTCGCGACAGTGTGCGACGTGATGGATCTCGTCGGGGAGAACCGTGCGCTGGTGAAGCGCGGGCTTTTGATGATGCAGAATTCTTCGAATCTCGGGCTTCGCACACTCATTTCCCTGACGGTAAATCGTGCTTTAAGTGCGTATCATCTGGGATTTGTGATCGGGCCTTGTTTTAACGCGTCGGGGCGGATTGAGACGGCGGTCGAGGCTGTGAAGCTTCTGCAGGCGAAGGACCCCGCGGAAGCCGAGGCGCTGGCGATTCATTTGCGGGATTTAAATGAAGAGCGAAAGCAGATGACGCAGGCCAATCTGGAGGCGGCCATCCAGCAGGCAGAGGAGTATGAGGAGGATAAGGTACTGGTGCTTTACCTGCCGGAGTGCCACGAGAGTCTTGCCGGGATTGTAGCGGGGCGCGTGAAGGAGCAGACGAACAAGCCGACTTTTGTGCTGACCAATGCAGCAGGGGAGGTCGACGCTTCCCTGGCGGTGAAGGGCTCCGGGCGGTCGATCGAGGCGTACTCGATGTATGAGAAGCTGACCGAGGTTTCGGATTTGTTGACCAGATTTGGCGGGCATCCGATGGCAGCAGGTTCGTCGTTGCCTTATGAAAATGTCGACGCTTTTCGGCGTGCTTTAAATGAACGTTCGG